>JBFISZ010000038.1:0-17689 GCA_041608315.1 Acidimicrobiia bacterium
CATCGTGTCGATCATCCAGGCGGGCGTCGCCCTGCTCCGCACCCGCCAAGCCACCGAGCAAACCCGCATCGCCGAGGTCCGCGAGCTGGCCGCCTCGGCCATCGCTGCCCTGACCACCGACCCCGAGCTGAGCACCATCCTCGCTCTCGAAGCCGTCGAACGCGAACCGCTACCCGTCGCCCAAGAAGCACTCCACAAAGCGATCGCCGCGCAACGAGTGGTCCTGTCCCTGCCCGCAGCGGGCGGCGCCGCCGTCTACCTCGACGACTCAACGGTCGCCGCCCTCAACGAAGACGGCACCATAACCATCTACGACATTTCATCGGGAGAGCCCGAAGAGACCTCCACCATCGGCAACCCCGGATGGTTAGAAACCATTCGGCTCGGCACCCGCTCGTCCCAGATGATCTCAGTAGCCGACGGCACGATGCTCGCCGTCGGAACCGCAGACGGCTTCCTCGTCGTGATCGACCGGGCATCCGGATCCGAACGATGGCGAGAGAAGATCGGCGAATACTCACCACAAATATCCGCCACCGTCGACGGCACCTACATCGCCGCCAGAGCCTGGATCGAACCTGAGGTGCCGGACGGAGAGGTCGGTGGCGGCGTCTACGAAGTAGCCACCGGCAACCAGATCTACTGGGCACCGAGATGTTGCATGCCGGGAATCGCCATGACGACGAAGCCGGGGCGAGACGCAAGGGTGATCCATGAGCATTGGATGCAGGAGCACACCTTTGTCGTGAATTTTTTCGCCGTGGATTCTCTTGCCGTGGACGGGGTGACCATCGACCCCGAGGCCATCAAGGAGCGCTGGAAAAAAGCCGGCATTGATGAAAGCAAGTCGGCTCCCATCACGGGCGAGATTCTCGAGGCCGGCAAGCTCTACTACCTGGCGCTGCCCTCCTCGGTCGCTGGCCCCGTTACGGCGTACTCAATCGCGTCCGGTGAGAGGGTTACGACGTACACAGGCCACGTATCGGGGGTTTGGAGCCTTGATCTCAACGCCATCGAATCGTTGGCTGCCAGCGGAGGGGGCGACGGCACCGCACGGATCTGGTCGATGCGCGATGGAACCGAGCAATTGGCTCTCCCCGTCGGACAGGGCGGGGTGCTCAGCGTGGAATTCAATTCCGACAACTCCCGACTTCTGACCGTGGGAGCTCAGGGCAAGGCCCAGATCTGGGATGTGTCACCAATCGGCGGAGCCGAGGTGCTCACCGACCTGCACGGGTTTCCGCTGCCGCCCGCGTTCTTCCGCGGCATCAACGAGAACCTCCTCTACGTGTCCTTCCTCGACGGTGGCACCGGGGTCATGGCGCGCTCGAACAAGTCTGTCGAGACATTGATTCGCGACCTGGTGACAGGAGAACGAACCGAACTGCTCCATGTGATCGCCGATTCGAGCGCGGTGTCTCCCGACGGAAAGACTCTGGCGATCGCCAGGGGCGGGCTCCTGACAGTTTTCGATGGAGGTGCCTATGAAGCCTCATCGAGATACGGATCGACGCGGCCCGATACGACTTCACCCCTGATCGCCTTCTCGCCAAGCGGCACGCGGCTCGCCATGTGGACAACCGACGGCCGGGTCGACGTTTACGACACCACGACTTGGGAAGTGCTCGATTCGCCGCTCGCGGCCGACGTGACCTCTCTCAACTTCGATGACACCGACCGACTCGTCACCACGCACCGAGATGGCTTTGTGCGGCGATGGGCCATCGGTTCCTCAGCGCAGCCCCCTGCTCGGCCAGTCGGGTCCCGCATCGGCACCTCGGCCGCACATGGAAACGTGATGATCCTCGCCGACATGCAGGGAGGCTGGCACGCTTTCGATCTCGATACCGAAGCGACGGCGCACCCGCACCGATTCGCCCACGCCGGCGGTATCAGCGCCATGGTGGTATCGAGAGCTGCGCCGCTCATGGCCACCGCCGGCAGCGACGGAGTCATCAAGCTGTGGGACCTCGAGGACGGTACGCAGCTGATGGCGCTGACCGAGATCGGCCCGCCGGTTCAGTCCCTCGCCTTGAGCAGCGACGGGCGCTACCTCGCCGCCATCGACGAAGATGCGATCCGGGTCTATACGCTCGACGTCGACAGGCTCATCGAGATCGGACGCTCCAAGGTCAGGCGCGAACTCACCGAAGCCGAGTGCCTCCAGTACCTCCACACCGCGGACTGCTGAGCGGTCAGCGCTGGCAGCCGGGACACCAGAAAGAAGAGCGCTGCCGGATCACATCACGGCGCATCGTAACTCCGCACCTCATGCAGCGGTCCCCCTCACGGCCGTAGGCGCGCAGCCGACCGGCAAACTCCCCGGCCCGACCATCGGGCAGGAGATAGGCGAGATCGTCGAGCGACGTGCCGCCCCACTTCAGGCCGGCCGCAAGAGATGCCTTGATGCCGGCCCGCAGCGCGTGCACCTCGCCGATGGTCAGCGAGCCGCCTTCACGGCGCGGCGACACGGCGGCCCGGTGCAGGGCCTCGTCGGCGTAGATGTTGCCCACACCGGCAACGATCCGTTGATCGAGCAGCAGCGCCTTGATCGGCGCCCGGCGGCCGGCCAGGGCCCGGTGCAGGGCGCGGCTCGACGGCAGGTCCGTCAGCGCGTCGGGCCCCAGGTCCCCCAGCGATGTCTCCGCCAGCTCCTCGGGGGTCCAGGCGGCAACGAAGCCGAACGTGCGCGGGTCAATGAATCGGAACTCCCTCCCGCTCTCGAGTCGAACGGTGACGTTGGTGTGGGGGACGACCTCGTCCCCCACCGCAGCGAGCTGAATCCGGCCGGACATGCCCAGGTGGGTCACCCACACGAAGTCGGGCCCATCGGCCGCCGCGCCCACATCTGCCAAGAGGAACTTGCCGTGCCGGTGAAGGCGAGCGATGACTCGGCCTTCGAGACGTCGGGAGAAGTCGGCGGGGTTCTCCTGGCGGCGTACCATCCGCGGGCGGGCCACAGCGGCGGCGACTATGCGCCGACCTTCCAGATCGGCCAGCAGGGCCCGGCGAGTGCTCTCTACCTCGGGGAGCTCGGGCATCTCTACATCTCGAGAGCGGCGGCGGCAGCCGCGGCCGCGGCCTGCTCGGCTCGCTTCTTGGAGCTGCCGGTTCCCGAGCCGAGGGAGACATCGCCGGCGAATACCTCCGCGGTGAATAGCTTGTCGTGTTCCGGGCCCTCGTCGGAGATCACGTAGCGAGGCCGGGCGCCGGATTGGGCCAACAACTCCTGCAGCCGGGTCTTGTAGTCCGCCTCCCCCGGAGCCGATGCCCGCTCATCGACCAGCGGCGCCCAATGCTCGAGAATCATTTCGCTCGTTGCCGAGAATCCCGCCTCCAGGTACACCGCGCCGATCACGGACTCCATGACATCGGACAGAATCGAGTCCTTGTCGAAGCCACCGGTGAGGATTTCTCCTCTGCCGAGGAGCACCACCGGCCCCAAGCCCAGCTCACGGGCGACGTGTGCCAGCGTCGCCTCATCGACCACCGCGGCGCGCACCTTCGCCAACTCGCCCTCGTTGAGCTCCGGAAACTCGATGAACAGGTAGCGGGTCACCGCCAACTGCAGGACGGCGTCGCCGAGGAACTCGAGCCGCTCGTACGACTCGTCGAGCGAGTGCTCTGCGGCATGGGAGCGGTGGGTGAGGGCCCGTTGCAGTAGCCGGAGATTGGAGAAATCGTGACCGAGAGCGACGCGAACGATCTCGGCGGCCGCGGCGGCGCCGTCCTGATCCGTCATCAGCGTTCCAAAGCAGCCAGGAGATCGGCGATGCGACCCGCCAGGCCCTGCTCGGCCCCTTCGGATGCCATCTGGATGGCGTTGGCAACGGCCCGCCGAGATGAGGAGCCGTGGGCGATGACGACGACGCCTCTGGTGCCGAGCAGATGGGCGCCGCCGGTGGCTTCCGGATCCAGCTGGATCCTGGCGTCTTCGAGTACGTCATTCATATGGGTGACGTCGCCGTCGAGCAGGGCCCGGGAAATGAGCTCATACGACATGCGCGCCGCGCCCTCCGCCGTCTTCAGAAGTACGTTGCCGGTGAACCCGTCGGTTACGAGGACATCGGCCCGGCCCGAGGCGATGTCGCGGCCCTCCAGGTTGCCGACGAACTCGATGCCGTCGAGAGCCTGCAAGGTCACAAACGCTTCCTTTTCGAGATCACGTCCCTTGCCGGGCTCCTCACCGATATTCACCAATCCCACGCGAGCCGGTGCCCGGCCGTTGCGTATCTCCGCAAGGGCGGCTCCCATGATGGCGAACTGCACCAGGTGCTCCGGTCGACATGACAGATTCGCCCCCGAATCCAGCACAACCTCTCCATGCGGAAACATCGACGCGATCGCGGGACGGGCGATGCCGTCGATGCGCCCGATGATGAAGGCGGCTGCCGTGAGGGCGGCCCCGGTCGACCCCGCCGAGACCATGCCCGCGGCGTTGCCGGTGGCGACCATCCGGGCCGCAACCGACACGGAGGAGTCTTTCTTCTCACGAATGGCACGGCCCGGGTCGTCCGACATCTCGATCACCTCGGACGCCGCCACAACTGCGATGTCGTCCTCGGGTGAGAGCAGCGCCCGGATCCTTGCGACGTCACCGACCAGGATGGGCTCGTACCCGAGCGCAACGGCATCGCGCGCCCCGAGCACAACCTGCTCAGGAGCGTGGTCTCCCCCCATAGCGTCCACCGCGATCAGCCGCATTGGACTCCTTTAGGAGGCTTCGATGACCTCGCGGCCCTTGTAGGTACCGCAGTTGGAGCACGCCCGGTGGGGCAGGTGCTGCGCGCCGCATTGGCTGCACGCGGCCGTAGTCGGCAGGCTCACTTTCCAATGCGCCTTGCGACGGCGAGTGCGAGAGCGCGACATCTTTTTCTTTGGTACCGCCATAGGGGTCCCTCTCTGGAGTCAGTCTCCTCGATCCAGTAGATCCCGGAGAATGGCAAAGGGCGAACCCTCTAACCCCGGATCGTTTGGAGTGCCATCCGCAGAGTCGTCCTCTCCGGGGGCTGGAGTATTCAAGTCGTTTTCCTCTCCGCCAACAAGTCCCGAAACACAACCTTCCGGACAGACGGGACCCAGGGGCATGGCGGTCAGGACATCGTCGCGTACCGCCGCCTCCACGTCGATCACGTCTCTGAGCTCGAAGACATCGTCTTCCTCACCTGCTGTGTCGGCGAATAGGGCCGAGATCGGCGCGGTCATCGGCTCGGTCCACTCGGTGAGGCACCGGCGACAAGTGTGACGGACCGTACAGGTGCCTTCGCCGTGGACCAAGAGGCCGCCGACCACGGGACTGAGGGTCAAGGCCAGACTCAGGTTGGGCGCTCCGCCGGGGCTCGGCTCGAGCCGCGAGAGCTCGAGGCGCCAGTCGACGGCGGCTGCCAACTCGACGTCCCGCTCGAGGGCTCGTGCTCGGCGCAGGTCGGCCACCCGGATCTCAAATGGGGTCATGGGTCCTACTGTGAGAGGGGTGGCTCAGGCGTTGCCGGGCGACTCTCGTGGAGCTCGGAGCGAGCCTCGCGAACGTAGCGCAGCAACTCGCCGAGGACGGTCTCGGCTTCGGCGAGATGTCGCTCCGCATAGTCTTCGGCCTCGAGCCGAATCCGCTCCGCCTCTTTCTCGGCGTTGCGCACCAGACGGTTGGCCTCTTCGACTGCCTCGGAGACGATGTGCGATTCGGACACCATCTCCTCGGACCTGCGCTTGGCCTTGCTCAACATCTCGCGGGCACGCTCGTTCGTTCGGGCCACGTACTTCTCGCGCTCGCGCACCATCCAGCGCGCCGCTCGCAGTTCCTCGGGAAGCGCCTCTTGCAGCTCACGCAACCGGCCTACGAACTCCTCGCGGTTGATCCTGACGTTGTTCGACAGTGGAACCGGCCGGGCTTCCTCGACCTCGGCGATCAACTGCTCGAGCGTATCGAGCAGCTCGCCGGGAATCGGCGGAGGCTGGCGGGGCGTGGCGTCAGCGGCCATCGGCGAATCGCTCCTTGAGCGCCTTGGCGACTTGTTCCGGGACCAACATGTCGATGGTGCCACCGAGACCGGCGACCTGTTTGACGAGCGACGACGACAGATAGCCGTACTCGGGCTTCGTGGCCACAAACATCGTGACGATATTCGACAGATGGCGGTTCATCTGCGACATCTGGAATTCGTAGTCGAAGTCGGTCATGGCCCGCAGGCCCTTGACGATGATGTCGACGCCTTTGAGGGACGCAAAGTCGACGAGGAGCCCGGAGAACGAGTCCACCTCCACGTTGTCCCACTGGGCGACACACTCCTCGAGGAGCTCCTTGCGTTCCTCGGTGCTGAACATGGGCGCCTTCGACGGGTTGGCCACGACGGCCACGACGATGTGATCGAAGATGCCGGCACAGCGTTCGATGACGTCGAGATGACCCTTCGTGGGCGGATCAAAGCTCCCGGGAACCATGCACGAGATCACATCCGCGCCTCCTCACCCTTCATAGTGAATCGCCAAATCTGAGCGTCGCCGTATTGGCGATGCCATGTGAGATCGAGGGCCTGCGGAGCCTCGAGATCGGCCTCTCCGGCGCGCCGGTGCACTATCACCACCGCGCTCGGATTCAGTAAATCCACCAGCTGCTCCAGAACCTCTTGAACCGACGCTAGCGGCAGTTCATAAGGGGGGTCAACGAACACCATGTCGAACGAGTCACGACAGCCGGCGAGGAAGTCGAATACGTCTCCCGAAACCACGTTCCCGCCGAGGCCGACAACACCGACATTCTCTCTGAGAACAACGACGGCGGGGGGATTCCGCTCGACAAATGTCACGCTGCTCGCCCCCCTACTCAGCGCCTCGAGGCCCAGCGCCCCGGTGCCGGCGAACAAGTCGAGGGCGGCCGAGTCGACCACCACATCACCGAGCGACGAGAACAAGGCTTCGCGGTTGCGGTCCGTGAACGGACGGGTCCCCTCCACCGGACGCTTCAACCGCCGCCCCTTGGCAGCACCTGTGATGATCCGCATCCTCAACTCCTGAACAACCAGTCCACATCGGCGCCCAACAGTGCCCGCACTTCCGCCGCCATCGCGGCGTGGCGCTGCAGGCCTGGGTCGGCCGCCACCAGCGCAAACGCCTCCCGGCGAGCCTCGATGAGCAGCGGCGCGTCCCGCAGGATATCTGCCATTTTCAGGTCCTTGATCCCCGCTTGGCGAGTCCCGAACACGGTGCCCTGGCCCCGAATGCGCAAATCCTCTTCGGCGAGACGGAACCCGTCGGTGGTGGCAACCATGGCCGCCAGGCGGGCGGAGCCCTCGTCGGTGGTGGCGTCCGCCATCAGGAGGCAGGTGGCCGGATCGCGGCCCCGCCCCACGCGGCCTCGCAGCTGATGGAGCTGGCTCAATCCGAACCGATCCGCGTCGAGTATCACCATGACGGTCGCGTTTGGAATGTCGATGCCCACTTCGATGACGGTGGTCGCGACCAGGACATCGAGGTCTCCATCACGGAACTCGTGCATCACGGCATCCTTCTCGCCCGGACGCAGCTGCCCGTGCATCAGCCCCACCCGGAGGCCGGTAAGCTCGGCTCGGAACCGCTCGTATTCCTCTGTCGCCGACGTCACCTCGAGCTTGTCGCTCTCCTCGACGAGCGGGGCGACGACAAAAGCCTGACGGCCCGCGGCAACCTCGTCGCGAATCAACGAGAAGGCCGCGTCCAGCTCCCCCATGGCCAGGTGCCGGGTTGTCACCGGTATCCGCCCGGGCGGCATCTCGTCGAGTGTGCTCACCTCGAGATCGCCGTAGAGGGTCATCGCATACGTGCGCGGAATAGGTGTGGCGGTCATGATCAGCAGGTCGGGGTCGTACTCCTCCGCTTTGTCGCGCAGCGTCACCCGCTGATAGACGCCGAATCGGTGCTGTTCATCGACGACCGCGATGCCGAGTCGATCGAAGTTGAGGCGCTCCTGGATCAGTGAATGGGTGCCGACGACGAGTTCGACCGTACCGTCGCCGATCCACTCGAGAACATCGGCCCGTTTGGCGGATCCCGCCGGCAGGAAATTGACTTCGACCGAATTGGCCGTCAGCAGCGCCATCCTGACCGAGGCACCCCGGTCCGCCGCAGGATCGGCGAAGAGATTGGCTTGCCCGTCGAGCGCAGCGGCGTCTTCCATCGGGGGCGCCAGTCCGGCCGACTCGAACAGATCTCGAAATCCGAGGTAGTGCTGCTCGGCGAGGACCTCGGTGGGCGCCATCACCGCCGCCTGGAAACCGCTCTGGACTCCGGCGAGGAGCGCCGCGGCGGCGACGACGGTCTTGCCCGAGCCAACTTCGCCCTGAAGCAGCCGGTGCATCGCATGGTTGGCCCGGAGGTCGGCCTCGATCTCGGCGATTGCCTTCACCTGGGCGCCCGTCAATTCGTATGGCAGCGCCGCCAGGAACCGTTTCACCAACTCCCCCGATGTGTCGTGGACCACCCCGGTCGTCTCGTCGATCAGCTTCTGTTTGCGCAGCGCCAGCGCCAATTCGAGACGAAACAGCTCATCGAACACCAGACGGCGCCGCGCCGGCTGGGCGTCGGCCGCGGTCTCGGGAAAGTGGATGTTGGCGATGGCGTAGTCGCGATCGACCAGATCCAGCCGATCGAGGATGTCCTCGGGCAGAACCTCGTGAATCGGGCGTGACCGCGGCAGGGCGTTCCAGATCGCCCGGCGCAGCGCCGCAGGGCCGATGCCGCCGGCCGACGGATGAAAGGGCACCACGCGGCCGATCAAGAGCGACTCCGATCCCATCCGCTCCATGTCGGGGCCCTTCATCTGCAGGCTGCCCTGGAAGCGTTCCACCTTGCCCGATAGGACCACGTCCCATCCTTCCGCGACTTTTGTGTACGGATTGAACCAGCGGGCCTTGAGGAAGTTGGTGCCGTCGGTGATCACGGCATCGATCATCCGGCGGTTGCGACTCAGGTTGATCTTCTTCACCGAGGTGACGGTGCCCCCGACGGTCACCTCCTCACCGAGCGGAACATCCGCCAGATCGAACAGCTGCGACCGGTCCAGGTAGCGGCGCGGCGGGTGCAGCAGCAGATCGGCCACCGAGTGGATCCCGGCCTCGGCGAGTCTCTTGGCCGAACGCGGACCAATGCCTTTGACCTGGTCGGTCGGAATCGTGGCGAGGTAGGAAAGCGGGCGGCCGGCCATGGGAAGGAAAGTACTCAGTACTCGGTACTAAGTACAAAGGCGGTTCAGTATCCAGTACTCAGTACTTAGTACTCAGTACTGAGTACTCGGTACTCGGTGCTTGAATCCTGATTTGATCGAAACTCAGGTGTGTTACCATCCCGCCCGCCTCAGGAGGTCTTCTGCGTGGCATACCGATGTGAGGTTTGTGGCAAAGAGCCATGGACCGGAAAACAAGTCAGCTTCTCGCACAAGCGCTCCTCGCGGCGTTGGTTGCCGAACATCCAGCGCGTCCGCGTCAAGCACGGCAGCAACTCGCGGCGTATCCGCGTCTGCACCTCGTGCCTGAAGGCCGGCAAGGTCGAGAAGGTCTAGCGGGCGAATGCAGGGCGTCGTCAAGGTCTACGATCCGACGACTGGAGTGGGCGTCATCGTGCGCGACGACGACCGAACCGAGGTTTTGCTGCGGCCCGGCTCGCTGAGTGGATCGCTCTTCCGTACGCTCCGCCAGGGCCAACGAGTGGTCTTCGATATCGATGAGACCCCGAGCGCCGTGTACGCCCATCGCATCCGATTCGGCTCGGACGGCTACTAGTCGTCCCGGCCAACCCAGATCTGTAGAATCGGTTCAGTCGCTGAAGGGATTTCGACGTGGTTGAGGCATTCATCCTGATTCAAACCGAGGTCGGCAAAGCCGACTCCGTGGTAAGAGAAATCGCGTCGATCGACGGGGTGATATCGGCTGAACCGGTGACGGGGCCTTATGACGCCGTCGTCCGTGCCCGCGCCGACGATGTGGACGCTCTCGGCAAGCTGGTAGTCGCCAGGATTCAGGCGGCCAACGGGATCACGAGAACGCTGACCTGCCCGATACTGAAGCTGTAGCAAACCGCCGATCCCCTCATCGGTGCAGCGCGAGGGCGACCAACTCGTTGCACAGCTCGGGATAGGTCATTCCGCTCGCTTCCCACATCTTGGGGAAGCCGGAGATGGGCGTGAAGCCCGGCATGGTGTTCAGCTCGTTCAGCAAGAAGCCGCGCCCCCGCTCTTCGAAGAGGAAGTCGACTCGAGCGAGGCCGGAACACTCCAGAGCTACGAAGGCGTCGCCTGCGAGGCGGCGGACCAGAGCCATTTGCGGTCCGGTCAGCTCGGCGGGGGCGACAAACTCGCTAGTCACATCGTTGTATTTGGCCTCGTAGTCGTACCATTCCTTGGTGATCACGATCTCGCCCGCAGCCGATACCCGGGGCCCTTCGAGGACGGCTACTTCGATCTCGCGACCCTTGATCGCCTCCTCGACGATGACCTTGGGACCGTAGCCAAGGGCCCGTACGATGCCTTCCTTGACCTCGGCATCGGTGGCCGCCTTGGTGACGCCGACCGAACTACCCAGCTCGGCGGGTTTCACGAAAAGGGGCAACCCGAGTGCCTTGATCAGGGACTCAACCGTCGCCGCTGGATCGGAGAAGGACTCGGCTCGCACGATCATCCACGGCGTCGTGGCGATGCCGGCGGCCTCGATGACCTTCTTGGCGTTGTCCTTGTCCATCGCCAGCGCCGAACTGAGCACGCCGCATCCAACGTACGGGATGCCGGCGATTTCGAAGACGCCTTGCATCGTGCCGTCCTCGCCGAAGGGCCCATGCAACACCGGGAAGACGACATCGAAGCCGACCTCGTCACCGGCGGCATAAAGGGCGCCTTCCGGAAGTCGCATGCTGGCAGGCCGACCGGCCGCGGCCATCGGCCGCCGGGAGGCATCAGCGAGATACCAGAGTCCCGATCGGTCGACACCGACGGGGATCACCTGATGCCCGGCGCCCTCCAGGGCCTCCAGAACGGAAACCGCCGAAACACATGAGACCTCATGCTCGGCTGAGCGCCCACCGAAAAGAAGAAGAACCCGTGCCACCGCCCAGAGGTTACCGTTGGCTCGTACTTTGTGACAGCAACCCATAATATGACAGCTCAGCACCAGTTTCTCGAATACCGGCTGAAGGTCGTGCGCCTTGGTCAAGCCATGTCGGTCATTGGCTACATCGCGCTCGCCGTGCATCTCTTCAGCGCCGGCACGATCGACGACCCGAATGTCCGCACGCCCGTGGTGGTGCTCGGCGTCGTACTTCTCATGGTCCTCGGCGCCCCCTGGCGGCGGCTGTTGGCCACCGCGGCCGGCGACATTGCGATCCTGGTGTGGGGAGGGGCCGTTGCCGGCGCCCTGCTGCTCGCGGATGCGATCGCCCCCGACGACGTGCTCGCCATCGCCTTCCTCGCCGTGGTCGTCTTCGCCGCCGCTACCCTGTCGAACCCGCTCATCACCGGCGCCTTGGCGTTTGTCGCGATGGCCTGCTATTTCCTCGTCGTCCAAGGGTCGACGTTCGGCGCCATGACCGTGCATGACGGCACCAGGTTGATCGTCTTCGTGACCGCGGCGATGCTGCTTCTGATCGCAGCCAGCGGTGTCCGGAGACAGATGAACCTGACCGCGGAGCGTCTCGTCGATCTAGAGACTCGCGACATCGAATTGACCGGACGTGAGGATGAGCTGCAGCGTCTCTACGACCTGTCTCGGACGATCGGGACCGGGACCGACCTCTCCGACGTTCTTCCCGAAATCGTCGGCCGGGTGGCCGGGAGCGTCTCGGCTCGCACCGGAGTCGTCATGATCTACCGGGCCGCGGAGGAGGCCCTGGAAGTCATGTCCCCAATCTGGGTCGCCGGCCATACGCTGCGGGCCGAGGGTTACAAGCTGCCGCTCGTGGACGGCGGCATCAACCAGCGGGTGTTCACCAGCGGCGAGCCCGTCATCCGCAATGACCTCGCCGAATCCGAAGCCCGCGACCAGTTTCTCATCGACCTCGATGCCCAGCAGATCCTGTCCGTACCGCTCCGAATCGAGTCGCGGGTGATCGGCGTGCTGATGCTCGCCGACAAGCCGGATGGGACCTTCTCCGAAGAAGACGTCGCCGCTCTGCAAAGCCTGGCGGGCCCCTCTGCGCTGGTTCTCAATCAGATGATGCGATACCAACAGGCCCGGGACGAGGGCGAGAAGATGGCTGAGCTCGCCAAACTCAAAACCGACTTCGTCTCCACCGTGAGCCACGAGCTGCGAACCCCGCTCACATCCATCATCGGCTCGCTGCGCACCCTGCAGCGACCGCAACTCGCCCCACCCGATCCCAACGCACAGCAGCTGCTCGCCACCGCCCATAGGCAAGCCAACCGGCTCCGCTCACTGATCGAGGACTTGCTGGTGGTCTCGCGCATCGACAATCAGGCGTTGCCGGTGCGACCCCAGTTGATCGAGCTCGAGCAATTCCTCGCCGACGCCGTGGAAGGCGTTCCCGACACCGAAGGAATCGTCACGCTGGACATCGAGCCGGAAGCGGCGCAGCTCCGGGCCGATCCGGACCACCTGGGCCGCATCATCACGAATCTCCTCTACAACGCCGTGAAATACGCCCCCGACAGCCCCCTCGAGATCTGGGCACGGCAGCGCCGCGGCGAGATCTGGCTGTCGGTGATCGATCACGGGCCCGGTATCCCCTACGAGCTGCACGACCACATCTTCGATCGGTTCACTCAGATCGCCGGCCACGTTACGCGGGGCAAAGGCGGCACCGGACTTGGCCTGTCGATCGTTCGCGGCCTCACAGAGGCGATGGGCGGTCGAGTGTGGTTCGAGCCGACCATCGGTGGCGGGGCGACGTTTACGGTCGGTTTGCCGGCTCGCACGACGACTCGCGAAGACGGCGCCGAGGTGATTGCCACCGATATCTCGCTCAATACGGAGACTGCAGAGGCTGGGGCCTAGGCCTCGCCGCCCGCGGCCACGGCGTGAAACCCCCCGTCGACGTGGACGATCTCGCCGGTCGTCATCCTCGACCAGTCCGAGAGCAAGACCGCGACCATTCGCGCCACCGGCTCAGCGTCGGTCACGTCCCAAGTCAGTGGCGACCGCCGGTCCCATTCCCGCTCGAACTGGGCGAATCCGGGAATCGACTTGGCGGCGACTGTGCTGAGCGGCCCGGCAGAGATCGCATTGATACGGATATGGTCGGGGCCGAGGTCTCGCGCCAGATACCGGGTAACCGACTGCAGCGCCGATTTGGCCACTCCCATCCAGTCGTAGACGGGCCACGCTTGGCGGCTGTCGAAGTCGAGAGCGACGAGGGCGCCGCCCCCTGCCTTCTGCATCGACGGTCGGAGGGCGACGGCGAGTGTCTTGTAGGAGAAGGCCGACGTGAGAAAGGCCGTCGCCGCCGACTCGGCCGGTGTCGTCAGGAAGGCTCCACCGAGAGCGTCGTCGGGTGCATAGGCAATCGCGTGCAGCGCCCCGTCGACACTCCCCCATCGCGCCTCGATGTCGGCCGTCAGGGCCGCCACGTGCGTCGGGTTGTTGATGTCGAGCTCAACCACGTCGGGCTCTACCGGCAGTCTCTTGGCGGCGCGCTGGGTGAGGCGGATGCCCCGGCCGAATCCCGTCAGCAACACCTCGGCACCCTCTTCGATGGCGATCCGGGCCGCGTGCCATGCAATCGAGTCGTCGGTCAGCACGCCGGTCACGACGATTCGCTTGCCCTCTAGAAGCACCTGGATCTCCTCGATCAGTCGATGAACGTGGCCATGGTATCGACAGGGTGGCGCCCTCGCTTCACCCACCCACGTTGGACCATGCTCGCAGCCCCAGACCCATTACAAAAAGCAGCATCACCCCGTATGCCAGGGCCGGGCGCCGCTCCATCTGAGATCGGTAGACGTATGCGAAGCTGAAGGTGGCGACGATTGTGATTCCGTAGAAGACGTGGAAATCGTTCGCCGGCCGGTCCCCGCGACCCCACATGACCAAACCCGCTGCGATCTGTATCGTCATTGCCGCATAGGCCACGGCCCAGCCGATCCGGAACGCCCGATCGGCGCTGCGCTTGGCGATGGCCAGACCGAGACCCCACAGCCCAACTAGTCCGCTGCTGATCACGGCCACCCAGGCCCAAGCGGCGTGAAACGATCTCATGCGGGCGCCGACACTAGTCCCCGCTAGCCGGGCGCTGTAGCGCCGGGGAACTCAACGATGGCGTTCTCGACCGAAACCACCAGGGCCTCGATCACAGTCAGCATGCTGCTCCCGGCGCGCAGCTCCATCGGCAGCTCGACCTGGACGCCGGCGAGCCGGGGTCGATTGACCGGGTTGAGACGATGAATCCCGCGCAGGCGTGGCGGGATCTTGTCGAGATCGGCGATCGCAGATACGCCCCGAACTGCCAGCTGGCCGTGAATCGCCCAAGCCAACGCCCGGTTCTTGCCGCCGAGCAGCGCCGTCGCCTCGAGACCGGGCTCGCCATAGCCGTGAAGCGAGATCGCCGTCTCCACCGAGTTGAGAAACCGGCGCAGCCGCCTCGAATGAACCGGATCAAAGCGGATCGAGGGCACGTGCCACCGCAAGGTCGGCGGCTGCACGACCGCATACAGTGCAGCCCCCGTCGCCTCAGTGACGGCATGGGCGATCGAGTCGGTGCCCTCCTCGAGGCCACCGTGAATCGCCATGACCCCGACGCGACCCCCGTCGCGCTGGACCTCGTCCACGCCGGGCGTCGCTATCAGGTCGGCAAACACGTCGCCGGCTAGGACGACTGGTCGCGCAAGATCCGCCGGAGGATCTTCCCCGAGGCCGACTTCGGGATGGAGTCGACGAACTCGACGATCCTGATCTGCTTGTAGGTCGCGACGTGCTCGGCGACGAACTCCATAATCTCGGACGCGGTCGCCGGAACGGCCGGCTTGAGCACGATATACGCCTTGGGCAGCTCGCCCGCCTCTTCATCCGGCACGGGGATCACTGCGGCGTCGACGACGCTGGGGTGGGTGAGCAACAGGGCCTCCAACTCGGCAGGCGGGACCTGGAATCCCTTGTATTTGATCAACTCCTTGAGCCGATCCACCACGTAGTAGTGGTCGTGCTCGTCAACATGCCCGATATCCCCGGTGTGGAAGAACCCGTCGGCGTCGATGCAGTCGGCGGTGGCCTCGGGGTTGTTGAGGTAGCCCTTCATCACCTGAGGGCCCCGGATCCAGATCTCGCCGTCTTCGCCGACGCCGCAGTCCTTACCGGTCTCCGGGTCGACGATTCGCACTTCGGTGAGCGGCAGGGCCCATCCAATCGAACCGGGACGCGAATGGCCCAGCATCGTTGAATGGGTCACGGGGCTCGTCTCGGTGAGACCGTAACCCTGGACCACCTCGGCGCCGGTGCGTTCCGCCGCCTCCTGGGCAACGTCGGCACCGAGCGGCGCCGCTCCCGAGAAGATGACTTTCAGCGCCGATAGGTCGTATTCGTCGACGAGGGGGTGTTTGGCCATGGCGAGGACGATTGGCGGCACGATGTAGGCGCGCGTCACCTTGTGGTCTTCGAGGATCCCCAGGAAGAGCTCGAGATCGAAGCGCGGCATGGTCACGACCGTGGCGCCGTTGGCGATTGCCCCGTTCATCAGCACCTGCATCCCGTAGATGTGGAAGAAGGGCAACACAGCGACCAGGACTTCCCCGCCCGGTGTCATCTCCAGAATCGGCTCTGCCTGGGCCAAGTTGGCCACCAGATTGCGGTGGGTCAGCATCACGCCCTTGGAGAGGCCGGTGGTGCCCGACGAGTACGGAAGCACCGCGATGTCCTCGGCCGGGTCGACGGGGACCTGATGGGTGACGCGGGCCTCGCCGATCAAGGTGTTGAAAGGAATCGAGCCCTCAGCGCCGTCGAACGTGTAGATCTCGTCGACGTGCGTGCCGGCCGCCGCCTCCTGCGCCGTCTCGAGGAACATCCCGATCGTGACCATGTACTTGGCCCCGGCATCTACGAGCTGGTGGAGCACCTCGTGGGCCGTGTAGGTCGGGTTGATGGTGGTCGCGGCGCCGCCGAGCAACGCGACGGCGTGAAACGCCACGGCGTACTCGGGGATGTTCGGCGCCATGATGGCGAGCACGTCGCCTTTGCCAAAGCCCACCTCGGCGAGCCCACCGGCCGTGCGGAAGATCGCCTCCCGCAACTCAGCGTAGGTCAGGGTGCGCCCGGTCATCCCGTCGACCAACGCCGCCTTCTCGGGATGATCGTCCACCCGCCGCAGAAAGAACTCGGTGATCGATGCGTCCGGGATGTCAACCGATCCCACAGGGCTGGTCAGGATTGCCACAGGTCTCCTCACTGGCTTGCGTGTGTGCAGATTAGGTCGCGGGTTTCAGCTCCCGCGGCGAGCGCGATAGCGTTGCCCGATGGCAGCAACCCCGCCCACCGGCGCCCTGGTCGAATTGGAGATCGTTGATATCGCCCATGGAGGCGAGGGCGTGGGCCGCGTCGACGGCAAGGCTCACTTCGTTTCGGGAGTGGTTCCCGGTGAGACGGTCGTCGGGCGGATCACCAAAGATGGGGGATCCTGGGCCCGGGCCGAGTTGGTAGAGGTGCGGGCGCCTTCTCCGGATCGGATCGAGCCCCGCTGCCCCCACGCTACCCGGTGCGGCGGCTGCCAATGGCAGCACGCCACCTACGATGCGCAACTCGCCTGGAAACGCAACACCTTGGTTTCCCAACTGCAGCACATCGGCAAGATCGCACAACCGCCGGTGGGGGACGTCGTAGCACCCGGGCCGCCGTTTGGCTACCGCAATCGCATGGACTTCAAAGTCCGCGGCGGCCGGCCCGCAATGCATCGAGCCCGATCTCATGAAATGGTGCCGCTCGAAGTATGTGAGCTGCTCGATCCGAAGCTGGCGGCCGTGTTCGGCCGTTTGCGGGGTCTCGACGGCATCTCCCAATTCGTCATGCGCGCCGCCACCAACACGGACGACACGTTGATGATCGTCAGCGGGGACATCCCCGATCACGCCGCCGACTGGGGGGTCCCGCTGGCGCAACAACACGGCAAGACGATTACCGGCCTCGCCGGTGCCGCCCGGATCACGGAAGAGATCGCCGGTATCAAGTTCCGCATCACCGGCAACAGCTTCTTTCAGAACAACAGCCACGGGGCGGCCGTCCTCGTCGAGCTCGTGCGCACCGCCCTCCAGCCCGAGGCGAGGGACACGCTGCTCGACGCGTTTGCGGGGGTGGGCCTGTTCGGCGCCGGTCTGGCCGGCGACGTGGGGCGGGTGATCGCGGTGGAGTCGAACCGGGTCGCCGCCGCCGATCTGCAGCACAATCTCGAGAGGGTGGGCGTCGACCACCGGGTCATTCGCGGCAAGATGGAGTCGGTCGGCGGCCATCTCGATGAGTATGCCGATGTGGCGGTGGCCGATCCGCCACGCACCGGCCTGGGAGAAGCCGGCATCGCCGCCGTGACGGCAACGAGCCCGCGACGGCTCGCCTACGTATCGTGCGATCCGGCGAGCTTGGCCCGCGACGCGGCTCTGCTCGCCGACGAGGGCTACCGGCTCACGGACGTCACGCCGGTGGACATGTTCCCGCAGACGTTCCACATCGAAGCCGTGGCGACGTTTGCGCTCGTCTAGGCGCGCCGATCATCAGCCGCGTCCTCGACGACCGCAAAGAGG
>JBFISZ010000039.1:0-17685 GCA_041608315.1 Acidimicrobiia bacterium
CCAGCGGAGTGACCGGCACCGTATCGGTCACGCCCGAGGCCATAGTCGCCGCCGCCCCCGAGGTCATCATCATCACTAGCGAGGGCCTGGATGCTCTCGGCGGTATCGACGGGCTGTTGGAGATCCCCGGTTTCGCTGAGACCCCGGCAGGGAGGGACAGGCACGTGCTGGGCTACCCGGAAGGAGACTTCCTGACGTTCGGCCCCCGCATTGCCGAGTCGCTCGAACTGCTCATTACGGATCTCCGCTCTATCCTCGACGATTCGTGACCCGCTCCATCGACGAGACCGACATCCGATCGCAGCGTCGTGGATCGGCTGTGATGATTCTGAGCGGGGCCCTGCTGCTGACCGTCATCGTGGGGCTGTTGAGCGGCGCCGTCGCAGTCAGCCCGGCGGATCTGTTTCACATGCTCGGCCGCCGCCTCGGCGTCACCGACGACCCGGAGCGGCTCACCGATTCGGTGCTGTGGGCCATAAGGCTTCCGCGGGTCCTGGCCGGGGCCATTGTCGGCGGTGGGCTCGGAGCGGCCGGCGCCGCCCTGCAAGGCACGTTCCGCAACCACATGGCCGATCCCCACCTCGTCGGCATATCGCCGGCGGCCGGCCTCGGAGCAGTGGTCGGGATCGCCGTGACCCCGGTGGGCGGTCCCCCGGTGATCATGATGGTGGGGGCGGCGGTTGCCGGCGCCGGCGCGGCCCTGATCATGCGCCGGATCGCCGGGCGAGTCGTGGAATCGAACCAGTTCATTCTCATCGGGCTCGCTCTCGGGCTCGGCATGCTGGCCTGGCTGGGAGCAATCGTGCTCGCTTGGGACAGCCCCCGGGTTCCAACATTCACGTTCTGGGTTTTCGGCGGCCTGGCCGGGTCGACCTGGTCGACGCTCGGCGCCGGTACCCCGGTCGTGATCGCCGGCCTGGCGATCATCGCCGCCTCGGCGCGTTCGCTCGACCTGCTGGCCCTGGGGGAGACCGAGGCCCGGCATCTCGGAGTCGATGTCGATCGGGTCATCACGGTGATCCTGATCGGCGTCGGCGTCGTCGTCGGCGGGGCCGTTGGGCTCGGCGGCGCCATTGGCTTCGTTGGATTGATCGTCCCGCTCCTATTGCGCAGGTGGATCGGTCCCGGTCACCGCTGGCTCATCCCCGTCGCCACCCTTGGTGGCGCCGTGATGGTCGTTGCGGTCGATGTGCTGGCGCGCACCGTTGCCTCACCCGTCGAGATACCGGTCGGGCTGCTGACGGCGATCCTCGGTGCGCCGGTGTTCATCTGGTTCCTGTTGCGAGTCGGGCGGAGGCGCTCATGACTCCCGCGGTTCGGGCCGAGGAGGTCACCTACAGGAGAGGGCAGGCGACGCTCGTCGACCGGGTTTCGCTGATGGCGGAGCCCGGCGACATTCTCGGGATTGTCGGGCCGAATGGCTCGGGCAAGACGACCCTTCTCCGGATCCTCGCCGGCGATCTGATCCCGTCTGCCGGGCACGCTTGGATCCAGCGAGTGGACACGTCGCATGCGACCCTGCAACGCCTTGCCGAGCTGCGGGCGTACCTCGGACCGGACGGGGTCGCCATCAACCCGTTCTCGGTGCGCGACGTGGTCACGATGGGGCGCCACCCGCACCGCCGGGCCATGATGGAGGTGGGCGAGCACGAGGCCATCGTCGAGTCGGCGATGGAGCGGACCGACGTGATCCACCTGGCCAACCGGGAGATGGACAGCCTGTCGACCGGCGAACAGCAACGGGCCGGTTTGGCCCGTGTCATCGCTCAAGAGACGCCCGTCCTATTGCTGGATGAGCCGACCTCGGCGCTGGATATCGGCCACCAGGAGATGGTCATGAGCGTGCTCCGCTCGCTGGCTCGTGGGGGAACGGCAATCGTCGCCATACTTCACGACCTCAACCTGGCCGCCGCCCACACCGATCGCCTGATACTGCTCGATCAGGGGGCGGCCGCCGCCGTGGGGACCCCCGCTGAGGTCTTGACCGGAGAGCGGTTGTCGGCCGTCTACCGCCAACCGATGCAGATCATGCCTCACCCCCACCGCAACTGTCCCCTGGTGTTGACCGTGGATTCTGACGACCACACCGCCTGAGCGGCTCACGCGAGTCGGCTCCTGGCTGCATCACCGCACTCCGGATATCGGTAGACGTCGCGCCGCTCAGGGCGTACGTTGGATGCATCTGTGAGCAGATGGCTCTTCTGGCTGAAAGGAGGGTCATGAATCGAAGAGTCATCGAGACGATTCCTCACATGCGACAAGGGGGAGACATGAAACAAAGGATGTTGGTTCTCTTCGCGCTCGTCGCCGTTCTCGCGGTCTTGGTCGCGGCGCCGGTGAACGCTGGCGAGGAGAACCCAATCAACGGCAGGATGCAGCTCACGTTCTTCGGTGTGCCCTGTTATGAAGAGCCCGATTCACCGTTCCTCACTTGGGCTGGCACCGCCATCATTGACGATACGACGTACGGCTGGGCGGATTTCCCAACCGCTCCGTTTGCCATGGAGGGGAAGTTCGGGTACTTCGAGGAGCATTGGACCATCTTCACGCTGGGTGAAGGTGAAGCCGTGACTCCGGCGATAGCTTGCGACGCGGAGCGGGTGATCATTGAGGGCCTCAACGACGGTAGGGGATCGCCTGGAGCGACCGGCAAAGCGGACGGCTGGGTCACGTGGAGTGACGCCGGCGGCCCCTTCGCCGGGGTGGCTCCCGACAGCCGGATGATGTGGCGGGGCAAAGTCCTCGACGAAGCATTCACCGAGTTCAAGGCCACGCTCCATATCTACCCGATCGATTGACTGACAACAACGCGTGCGGGGGTGGGCCTTCGGGCCCGCCCTCGTTCTGAATCTTCCGAGACCGGGTTCGCCTACAGCGGGCTGCGGGGTGGGTCGGACCCAGCGAGCCCGCCTCTTGCCGCGTTCTCCGCGCAGCGCTGCCACCCTCTGCATCTCGTCGTGCGGCAGCGACCGACCCGCCGAGTCCGGCCGAGTGCCAACGACGTCTGTGGACGGTACGACTATGCGCTCGCCAGTGCCGCCGCGGCGGCGTCCGCCATCTCGCAGAGTCGGGAGATACCGTCGTCGAGGTTGGCCTCCATGATCGGCCGGAGAGCTTCGAGCGGTAATGCCGGCTCGTCGGGTGAGTCGGGAGCGGCCGGCTCCGCCATGAAGGTCACGATCCTCGTTCCCGCTCCGCTCGGGATCAAGTAGTGGGTGTACGTGACGGTCGTCGCCGCATCGGCGATGGGAATCATGATCGTCATGTATTCGTTGGGGCGCGTGTCGAGGACGGTGAACACTGCGATCGTGTCGCCGTGGGCGCAGTGGTACTCGGAGCCGGCGCCTACCCGGCCGTTGTCGTCGCCCAGCAAGTCGCTGCTGTCGGCAGCCGTCCATGTCGCACGCTTGCGCGGATCGATGAGGTGATCCCACACGATCGCCGGCGCAGCCGATGTGAAGCCCTGATGCGTGAACCAGGCGTCCGGCGCCAGCACCTTGATTGCCCGTTGCTGTCGCACAAAGTCCCACACGTCCTGCAGTGAGGAGACGTAGCCTTTGACCTCGCCGACGTGCTCATGGTCCTCGGTGTGCTCCGTCCAGGCCGCCACGATGCGGCCGAGTCTCAGGTCGTCGACGCATGCTTGTGTGATCAGGAGGTAGTCGACGATGCCGGTCTGCTCCTTGACGGTGTTCTTCAGCAAACGATGCACGGTGATCACATCCGGCCCCGCCAGGGTCTCGGTGCCGCCGACGTTGGTCTTGATGAACTCCCCGCAATGCATCACGATCTTGAGTCCGAGCCCGTTGATGTTGGCGCAGGCGTTGCAGTCGCACGTCGTGTTGAGGACCATGGTTTCGAGGGCACTCGAGAACGCCACATAGAGACGCTCGACCGTTTCGATGACCGTTTGGCCGTATACATCCGGCGGCGTCTCGCCGTACAGGAACACCGCGTCCCCCTCCACATTGGAGATCGTCAGCGGGGCGTCGATCGCATCGATTATCGAATTGAGCAGTTCCGTGACGATCTCATGGGCGTGCTCCAGCTCCCCTTCGGTGAGGAACCGGGTGTATCCGGAGATGTCGGCAATTACGAGCTGGCCGTGCATCGTGGAGACTGTAATCCGAGTGAGGGGGTAAAGATGGTGCCGCGGCGCGGCGGATCCTCATGCCTGATGGAGCGACTCTTCGCGAGTTGTCGAGGGCCCGCCAGCGTCCGCGGGCAGCGGCAGGTCGAGTTCGAACGCGGTCATGCTTTTGCTTTGACGGTGAATGAGGTCACCGCCCATGAGGCGGGCGAGGTGGCGAGCGACGTAGAGGCCGAGGCCGATGGCCTGGGGGCGGCCGTCGCGCGTGTGGGCCCGGTGGAACGCCTCGAAAACTTGGTCCCGGTGCGCAACGGGAATGCCGTCGCCGTTGTCGATGACTGCGAGCCGTGCCCGGCCATCGACCTGGCGGATGTGGATCTCGATGCGTTCGCCACCATATCGTACGGCGTTGCTGACGAGGCAGCGGATGATCTGGCGGACTCTTGTCGGATCGGCCCACGCGTATTGCTCATTCCCCTCGATGTGAATGTGGTGGGACGTCTGTCCGGCTCTCGCTGCCAACACCTTCTCGGCGTCTTCGCGCAGGCCGACGCGCTGGGCAACCACCGTCAGTGAATGGATGTCGGCTCGGGCGGCGACCAGGAGGTCTTCGACGAGATCGGAGACCTCTTGCGCTTCTTCGCTGATGAGCGCCACGTGGGCTGCAGCCTCGATCGGCAGCGAGGCGGAGTCCTGACGGAGAAGGGAGGAGAACCCGAGCACTGCGGTCAGGGGGGTGCGGATCTCGTGGCTTATCGAGGCGAGGAACTCGTCCTTGGAGCGGATCACCTCCTTGAGCTCCGCGTAGGCCCGGTTGCGCTCCCAGAAGGCGCCGATCATGGCTCCCGTAGTGTGCAGGATCTGCAGGTCGTCTTCGCTCCAGCGCCGTTCTGTGACGTAGTCGGCGAGCCCGATGGACCCAACCCACTCACCCATGACGTTGATGGGGATGTTGAGCTCGGATTTGCACCCGTCTTCTTCGTAGATCTCGCGCTCCCGACCCGTCAACTGGGAGGTGATCATCACCGCCGCCTCGCCGGCTACCAGCGCGGCGTAGGAGGTTGGCAGTTCGGAGTAGGGCAGCACCGTGCGGGACACCGTCTCAGGCGCGTCCGGCTCCACCCAGATCTCCTCATCGACCAAATCCTCGAAGCCGGGACGGATGATCTCGTGGGTCACGCGGGCGCACACGCCGAGGTCGGGGTCGAGGAAGTTCCTGTCTACGAAGATGTTCTGGGCGGGTACCGCCTCGAGGAGCGCCTCGAGTGCCACATCGATCGAGCTTTCCTCGGTGCTGGCGAGCAATGCCTGCCCGCAGCGAGCCAACGCCCGTTCGTAGACGATCCGCGCCTTGTGAGCCTGGTGGGAGCGTTCGAGTTCGTGGGCGACGACGCCGAGCAATGCCAGCGTCAGGCCGCCAAAGAACACGATGACGATCGCAGTGATCGCTCCATCGGGAATCGGCTCCGATGGCTGCATCGCATCGAGGCCGACGAACCCCACACCGGACCAGGCGGCCGAGTACAGAATCACCGGCAGCGCCCGGCGCCAAGGCAGCAGCAGCACGGGGATGGCGAACATGTACAGGAGGGGAGCCCACACACCGAGCGGCTCGAGGCCGATCACCACTATCGCGACGCCGATCAACGTCGCGTCGAGCAGCATGATCGGTGTTGGCGAGCCGGTCAGAGTTCGGCGGCGGCGGATTGCATCCGGCAACGGCAGGGCTGCCAAGCCTGCGACCAGCAGCCCGCTTGGCCATCGCCAAACCAACCCGAGAGGCAGTCCCAACACGATCCCGCCAATGGCGACCGCGGCTCGGAATGTGTGCCACGTGCGCGTCAAATCGGCGAGGCGCATCAGCCCCCGACCATCCGGTGGCGCGTACGGGGTTGAACCCTGATGCGAATCGCCGGCCGCTGGGCGACTCAATGTCTCTACGATCCCCATGAGTCCTTGGCTCGCGGTGACGGTGATTGTCGTGGCTGCTTCACGGTGTGTATCGGCTCGGGCGCTGCCGGACCTGAGAATGGCTCACAACGTGGCGTCGATCACACCCGGTTCTTGCGTATCGGGCGGCAGGCACATATGTGCCGTGACGTACGCATGTTCGAGATGGTGGCGCTGCTAGCCGGCCACCCGTTCGTTGAATGCCGTGATCAGCTCGTCGATGGGGTCGGCCATCGCTTGGATCGAGGTCCAGTAGCCGTCGTCGTACCACTGGGCCTGGATCTCCTCGTAGGTTTTGCCCTGCTGCTCGACCCAGGTGTAGTACTTGAGGTTGTGGATCCGCTTGCGGTCGTAGTACCCGAGCTCGTGGACGTGCTCTAGCCCGGTCCCGAGCAGGTGGCGGTGGTGGGCGACCGCGGCGTCGGTGGCGTCGAAGGTGCCTCGGTCCTCGGTCAGCTCGGCGAGGCGGCTGCCGTACATTTCCATCGAGTCGGTGGCAATCGTCACCACGATGTCCTTGGAGGTCATCTCGTAGTGCTTGGCGACCTTGATGGCCGCCAAGAGGTTGGCGGAGCCAGATATCCCGAGGAGTGGTAGATACCCGATCGTGGCGTCATCCACGCTGGCCGCGGCCAGGTACTCGAGTCCGGCCGGCTCGTTGAACAGCCGGGTGAGGCTCATGGCGGCCTCGTCGTCGAGGCCGATAGCCATGTCGGTGTTCTTGACATTGTGAACCCACGGGATGTGCTTGTCGCCGATACCCTCGATGCGGTGCTCGCCGAAGCCGTTGTACAGGATGGTGGGGCATTGGGCGGCTTCGCCGGCGGCGATGACGGTGCCCGGGTAGTGCTGCTTGAGGTAGTCGCCGGCTGCGATCGTCCCCGCCGAGCCGGTGGTGACGGCATAGCCGCGGAGCCGGTGGCCTTCGCCGGCGATGGCCTCGACCACCTCTGCGATCGCCGGACCGGTCACCGTGTGGTGCCACAGGTAGTTACCGAACTCGTCGAACTGGTTGAAGATGACGAGGTCCTCGCCGGAGGCCCGCAGCTCGTTGCACTTGTCGAAGATCTCCTTGACGTTGGACTCCGAGCCCGGAGTCTTGATGATCTCGCCGGCCACCTTCTCCAGCCAGGCAAAACGTTCCCGGCTCATACCTTCCGGCAGGATGGCAATCGATTCGCAGCCCAGGATGTTCGAGTCGAAGGCGCCGCCGCGGCAGTAGTTGCCGGTGGAAGGCCACACGGCCTTCTGCGTCGCCGGGTCGAACTGGCCGGTCACCAGGCGCGGCACCAGGCAGCCGAAGGCGGCGCCAACCTTGTGGGCCCCCGTCGGGAACCACTTGCCGACGAGCGACACGATCCGCGCCGAGACCCCGGTCAGCGCTGATGGCCATTCCACGTAGTTGACGTCACCGAAGCCGCCGCCGTCGACGGTCGGCTCGTTGTGCCAGCTGATGCGGTAGAGGTTGAGCGGGTGGAGATCCCACAATCCGACGTCCTTCAGCGCGACCTTCACATCGTCGGGGATCAGCGCCGGGTCGCGCATCATCGCAAGAGTGGGAATGCGTATGCCGCGCCCTTTGGCGACGGCGGCGGCGCTGGCGAGGGTCGATTCGTGGAGGGTCAGATCAATCATTGGTCACCTGTTCCATTGCTGTTTCCAGAGCACCGAGGCTAGGCGGCACCCTTATGGGCTCGGCACCGGCGGCGCGCACACCTGCGAGCACGCTCGGAACGTCCTTCAATCCGGACCCGGTGCTGATGACCACGACACGGTCGTCGGCGCCGACGAGGCCTTGACCAACCGCCGCCTCGAGGCCGGCGTAGGCTGCCGCCGCGGCCGGTTCGGCAAAGACGCCGCTGTTGGCGGCGATCCGGGGGATCGAGCCGAGAATGTGGTCGTCGCTCACACGGAAGTAGGCGCCACCGGTCGCGGTGACCGCGGACAGCGCCTTGACCCGGTCGCGGGGCAAGTCGGCGCTGATCGAGTCGGCCGCGGTGACGGCGCTGATTGCCGGCATGGTGGCGACGTCGGCGCCCGACTCCCATGCCCGCACCATGTAGTCGCTGCCGGCGGCCTGGGTGCCGTAGACACGCGGCATCGTGTCGATCCAGCCCAAGGCGAGGGCATCTTTGAGTCCCTTGTGAACGCCCCCGATGATGGAGCCGTCACCGACCGATACGAAGATGGCGTCGGGGGCGACGAAGCCGAGCTGCTCGAGTATCTCGAGCGCCACCGTCTTCTTCCCCTCTGCCACGTACGGGTTGACTCCGGTGTTGCGGTTGTACCAGCCCCACCGGCCGACGGCTGCCGTCGCCAGCTCGAAAGCCTCGTTGTAATTGCCGTCGACGAGTACGACGGTGGCCCCGAACGCGAGCAGCTGCGCCACCTTGGCTTCCGGGGCGCTTTGCGGGACGAAGATGACCGAGCGCTGCCCGACGGAGGCGGCGATCCCGGCGAGGGCGGCCGCCGCGTTGCCGGTCGAGGCCGTGGTGATGATCGCGGCGCCTTCCTCCTGCGCCTTCATCACGGCAATTGCCGAAGCGCGGTCCTTCAGCGACGCGGTCGGCTGGCGGCCGTCGTCCTTGACCCACAGCGAGCGCACCCCGGCCATCTCTGCGAGGCGGGGAGCGAGGTACAGCGGGGTACCGCCGACGGCGAGCGGCGGGGGAGTGGCGGCGGCCTCGATCGGCAATAGAGCCCGGTAGCGGAACATGGTGGTGTCCCGGTCCGCCGCCAGCGTGTCCCTGGTGAGCATGGTGGCGACCTGCTCGTAGTCGTATCGGACATCGAGCGTGCCCGCCTCGCCGCAATCGTCACAGGTGTAGCGGCCCGGCTCCGGGTCATAGCCGGCTCCGCAAATGGTGCACTCGATATGGGTGATCGCCGCCGTCACCCGCGTCCCGTCCTGTGTGCATGCCATGGCGGCCGGGGAACTTGGCTGGCGCTACTGGACAATGCGTGTTCCCGTCTCGCCGGCCATGGCGCGCTCGAGGTTCTGCGGGTTGGTGATCAAGGCTTCATTGCCACCGGCCTCCATGAATTGGACGACCGCCCGCATCTTGGGTGCCATCGAGCCCTCGCTGAAGTGGCCCCCCTCGGCCAGGTAGCGCTTCACTTCGGCCAGCGTGAATTGCGCCACCCACTCTTGGTTCGGTTTGCCGAAATTGAGTGCGACTTGCTCGACTGCAGTCGAGATCAGCAGCAGATCGGCATCGACCTGGCTGGCCAGCAGCGCCGATGCCAGATCCTTGTCGATCACCGCGGCGATTCCTTCGAGGTCGCCGTTCTCGTTGACGACGACCGGGATGCCGCCACCGCCGACTGCGATGGTGACCACACCGGCATCGAGGAGCTGCTTGATGACGTCGAGCTCGACGATTCGCTTGGGGGCCGGCGAGGCGACGACCCGGCGCCACCCGCGGCCGGCATCCTCTCTGACGTCCCAGCCGTCCTCGTCGCGTCGCTTCATGGCTTTGGCCTCGTCCATGAACGAGCCGATCGGCTTGCTCGGATCGGTGAAGGCCGGGTCGTTGATGTCCACTTCGACCTGGGTGACCACCGTGGCAACGCTCTTGGTGATACCGCGCTGTCGGAAGTCGTTTACCAGGTTCTGCTGGAGCATGTAGCCGATGGCGCCCTGGGTGTCGGCGCCGCAGTAATCGAGCGGCACCTCATGGAGCTCACTGCTCGATAGCTCGGAGCGCCGCAAGATGAAACCGACCTGGGGACCGTTGCCGTGCGAGATGGCCACATCCCATCCGTCCTGGACGAGGGATGCGATGTGATCATCGGTCTCGGCGGCGGCGGCGTACTGATCCTGCACCGTGACGTGCGCCGCGTCGGGAATCAGCGAGTTGCCTCCGATGGCGACTACGACGCGAGGCATTACTCCCAGGCCCCCAAGACCGACGAGAGGAGCGCCATGCGCATGACAACGCCGTTATAGGCCTCTTCCCAGTAGCGGGCGTGCCGGGAGCCGTCCACCTCGGTGAGGAGCTCATCCATCCGCGGGAGCGAGTGGAGCACGATGGAGCTGCCCTTGGCCTTCTTCATGACCTCGCTGGTCACCTGGTATGCGGCCGGAGTCTTGCCGTAGTCCTCGGGCACTTCGTCGCGCGAGAGCGTGTAGTCGGGCTGGACCACCGGCTCCATGTAGACGACGTCGGCCTCTTCGATGGCGTCGTTGACGTGATCGACGATGCGATAGTTGGTGCCCAGCTCGTCGAGCTCGGCGAGGAACTCGGGGAGCGGCGACATGTCTTCGGGCGCCAGGATGATCATCTCGGCATCGAACTGCGACAGCGCATAGCCGAGGGAGTGCATCGTGCGCATCCGGTGGTCGCCGATGGCGAGGATCGACTTGCCGTCTACGGAGCCCATCTCCTTGGTGATCGTGTAGAGGTCGGTGAGGACCTGCGTCGGATGCTCGCCCCACCCGTCGCCGCCGTTGATGACCGGGATCGAAGCCCACTCGGCGGCCTCGTGGGGAGCGCCCTGCTGGTAATGGCGCATGACGATGACGTCCCCGTAGAACTCGAGCATGTGCACCGTGTCCTTGATCGACTCTTGGTAGAAGTCGCCGGCTCGCGTCATTTTGGCATCGGAGAAGCCGTTCACACGGCCGCCGAGGCGGTTCATCGCCGACTCGTGGGCGAGGCGGGTGCGCGTCGAGGGCTGATAGAAGGCGGTGACGAGGATCTTGTGGGCGAGCAGATCGCTGGTACGGCGCCCGCGGGCAACCGGCTCGAGCCGGTCGGCGATCTCGAAAAGGTGCATGAACTCGTTGCGTTCGAATCCCTTCAAGGACAGGATGTCCCGTCCCGCAAAGCTGCGCATTGTTTGCCCTCCTCCAGGCTTGTCTGATTGGTAGTACCATCCTACAATATAATCACCGGACCGACCAGCCAGAGTTTCGATGATCACGAGAAACCCATCACTCACCGATCAGGTGAAGGCTCACATCAAAGAGCGGATCGTCAACGACGAGTTCGAGGATGGCCGGATACCCCCGGAAGCAACGCTCGCCGAAGACCTCGGCGTCAGCCGCACCACCATCCGTGACGCCCTCGCCAAGCTCGAACACGAGGGGGCCATCCATCGCAAGCAGGGCGCCGGGACGTTCGTCAACAAGGTCGGGCTGCAGATCAAATCGCGGCTCGAAGAGATCTGGTCGTATGAGCAGGTGCTCCAGGATCACGGCTATACACCGTCGGTGAAAGTGCTTCGCGACGAGATCCTGCCCGCAGGCGTCGAAGTCGCGGCGGCCCTGGGTCTCGAGGCCGGCGCCGACGTGCTGGCGATCGAGAAAGTGTTTCTCGAAGATGACGAGCCCGTTGTGCTCACCCACAACCGGATTCCGGCCGCCCTCCTCGAAGACCCGGGGCGGGAGCGGGGACGGGACGACCTGCCCCTGTACGAGTTCCTCGAGGAGTACTGCGACCGGCGGCTCATCTACTACTTGTCGGAGATCGTGCCCGTCGCCTTCGACGCCGACCAGGCCAAGAAGCTCGGCGTCGAGATGGGGACGGTCGGGCTGGCGTTCATCGAACTCGGTTTCGATCTGAACAACGAGGCTGTGGTGCACGCCACCTCGTATTTCCGCGACGACCTGTTGCGGTTTCGAATCATCAGAAGGCGGAGCGGGGCGTGAGCGCCAACCGTTTGACAAACCAAAGGAGCGTTTGATGCAGACCCATCTGCATGGCCGAGACATGATCACGACCCAGGAGTGGACCAAGGACGAGCTCGACACGGTCATCGATGTCGCTCTCGACCTCAAGCGGCGCCGCGCCCTCGGCGAGGCGCACCCGCTGCTGGACAACAAGGTCCTGGCGATGTTGTTCTTCTTCTCGAGCACCCGCACCCGCGCCAGCTTCGAGGCCGGAATGGCCCAGCTCGGTGGCCACGCAATGTTCCTCGATTCCACGACGACGCAGATCGGTCACGGCGACACGTGGAAGGAGATCGGCGAGATCCTCGGCCGATACAACGACGGAATCGCCATTCGCAACGTCGACTGGGACATCGGTAACAAGTACATCCGCGCGGTCGCGGAAGCCAGCCGCACGCCCGTTCTCAACATGCAGTGCGATTGGTACCACCCCTTCCAGGCGCTCGCCGATTTGCTCACCGTCATCGAGCAGAAGGGCGACCCCCGCAAGCTGACGTTCAACATGAGCTACGCGTACGCCGCCAGCTACCAGAAGCCCGTGAGCGTTCCCGTGAGCGTCATCCTGTTGATGACCCGCTACGGCGCCAACGTGCGGCTCACCCGTCCGCCTGAGTTCAAGCTCTTTCCCGAAGTCATCGCCCAGGCCGAGGAGAACGCCACGAAGGCTCACGGCAGCTTCGAGATCTTCGAGGACTTCGAAGAGGGGATGGCCGGCGCCGACGTGGTCTACGCCAAGGCGTGGGGCTCGATGCTCACGACGTCCGACCACGACGAGTCGGCCAAGATCTCTGCCAAGTACACGGACTGGATCGTCGATGCGCGCCGTATGGAGATGGCCGACGAGGACGCCATCTACATGCATCCGCTGCCGGCAGACCGCAACATCGAGGTCGCCGACGAGGTCATCGACGGCCGCTGGAGCCGCGTCTTCGACCAAGCCGAAAACCGCCTCCACGCCCAGAAAGCGGTGATGGCGCTCACGATGTAGCCGAAATCGCGTTCGTTGTGCTTAATTCGCAGCTATAGCCCCCGATTAAGCACAACGAACGCAATCATTCGCGACCGCGCTCTTCTAGGGTGGCGCGGTTGGCCGTGATGTCCGCAGGCGACGTCTTCATCGCCCGCCAGTACATCCAGCCGGCCGGAACGAAGAACACCTGAAACATGGCGAGGCCGACCGCCCAGTTGAGCGGCGGGGTCAGCGAGCGCTCCAGTGCCGAGGCGATCGGTCCGGTCAGCGCGTTGCCGGCGGACCGCCCGAGGCCGTTGACGAGGTTCTGCATCCCGAAGACCGTGCCGCGGTGCTCCGGCAGGTTGACGTCCGAGATGAGCGCAAAGGAGTTCGGAGAGTCGGCCGACGTGAACGCCAGCGCCAGCATCGAAGTCAGGAACGCTGTTGCCACGAACGGGTTGGTAACCAGCTCCGCCAGCACCTCGGGGATGAGCGTCGCGGTGCTGGCGCCGTTGGTCACTTCGATGCCCGACAGCGGCAGGAAGAAGAAGATCAGGAAGAAGGGGATAGCGCCGAGCAGGCCGATCGCCGAGATCTTGGCCCTGCCGGAGAGATGGCGGGATTGCATCCGGTCGCCGATGTGGCCGGCCAGGATCGAGAAGAGCGCCCCGACGCGAAACACCGCGGCCAGCAGTCCCCCCACTTTGGTGGCCGTGGAACTGTCGTAGCCCTGCTCGAGCACCTTGTTCTGATAGAGGAACTCCACCCAGATCAATGAGCCGTAGGCAATCTGTGCGGTGAAGCCCTGCAGGACCAGCCAGACGTTGGTCCGCTTGTCGAATAGCGCCGGGACCTGATCCAGCTCGATCCGGTGGTTGTACTCCACCCCGGTCGCATGGAGTCGCTCGAGAGCCGGCTCGGCATACCCGCGAGGCGCCTGATACGTGGTGAGATACAGCAGGGCGAACACGACTCCGAGCACGGCGATCACTCGCAGCGGCGCCCGGAAGTCGCTTGCACCGGCCTGGGAGGCGAGATAGGCGCCGAAGAGCCCGCCGATGCCCTGAGAAAGCCCCCAGAAGCTCATCGCCAGGCCGCGGCGCCGGGGTGACACGAAGTCGCTGATCACCGAGAAGCCGACGGTGGCGATCGCACCCAACCCGAGGGCCATCACCAGCTGCCACAGCAGCAGCTGCCAGTAGGCGGAAGCGCCGGCCGACAGCCAGCTGCCGGCGGCCCACACCAGGGTGCCGAAGAAGAGGAGCTTCTTGCGATCGGAGCGATCGCCCCAGTAGCCCCAGGCCACCGACGTGACCGCCGTCAATAGGATCACCGCGCCGGTCATGAACCCCAGCGCCCGGCTCGTGGTGTTCAACGCTTCGGACGTCGGCAGGATCATCGCCGGCACGATGGCAATGGCGGCATTGTCGAGAGAAGCCAGGATCACGAAAACGACGATCGTCCAGATCTTGTGCGGCGTGCTGCCGGCGAGTCTGGAGAGTCGGTTCGTCATGGGCGCATTCTCGTCTGCCACGCCTGGTCCCGCGGCGGGGTAGCCTCCCCGCCATGAGCACCCTGCCGCCTCCGTCGTGGGTTCCCGACCCGGCGACCGTGGAGAATTCGAACCTGCGCTGGTTGATGGACAGGCTCGGTATCTCTGACTACGTCGGTCTACACCGCTGGAGTGTCGAGAACCGGGAACAGTTCTGGGAGACCTGCCTCGAGCGCCTCGGCATCGCATTCGAGGTGCCCCCGGCGGCGATTCTGGAGGGAACGGCGCAGGATCCGCGCTGGCTGTCCGGTGCCCGGCTCAACATCGTCGCCAGCGCTCTCGATGGCCCGCCCGATGGTCCGGCCGTCGTCTGCGGCGGTGAGGGGCGGCTCCGCCGCGTCGGTTATGACGCACTGCGCCGAGACGTCGCCCGCTGTGCCAACGGCCTGCGTGCCGCAGGGATCGGGCTCGGCGACGCAGTCGCCATCGTGATGCCGATGACCTATGAGGCGGTCGTGGCCTACCTGGCGATCGTGGCGATCGGCGGTGCCGTCGTCTCGATCGCCGACTCCTTCGCCCCGGAAGAGATAGCTACGCGGCTGTCGATCGCGCAGGCGAAGTGGGCAGTCACCCAGCATGCGACGCGGCGCGCCGGCAAGGTGCTGCCCATGTACGAGAAGGTCGTTGCCGCCGGGGTGGCGCGAGCCATCGTGGTGCCCGGTGCGACCGGTCCCGAGCTGCGCTCCGAGGACATCTGGTGGGACGATCTGCTGAGTGACGACGAGAAGCTGCCGCTTCACATCGCCCCGGCCGATGCCACCACGAACGTGCTCTTCTCCTCGGGGACGACCGGCGAGCCCAAGGCGATTCCGTGGACCCAGACGACGCCGCTCAAGTGCGGAATGGACGGCCACTTCCACCATGACATTCACCCCGACGACGTCGTCGCCTGGCCCACCAACCTCGGCTGGATGATGGGACCCTGGCTCATCTACGCCGCGCTGCTCAACAACGCCTCCCTCGCCCTGTACGACGACGTGCCCACCGGCGCGGGCTTTGTCCAGTTCGTCGCCGCGGCCGGTGTCACCGTGCTGGGCGTGGTGCCGAGCCTCGTGGCCGCCTGGCGGGCGGGGGGCTTCCTCGAGAAGCACGACTGGAGCGGCATCCGGCTCTTCAGCTCGACCGGGGAAGCCTCCAACCCGGACGACATGGCGTATCTGATGGCGGCCGCCGGCGGCCGGCCCGTCATCGAGTACTGCGGGGGCACCGAGATCGGTGGCGGCTACGTCACCGGCACCGTTCTGCATCCGGCCATACCCGGGACCTTCTCGACTCCGGCGCTCGGGCTCGATCTGATCCTCGTCGACGACGCGGGCGACCCGACCGACGAGGGCGAAGTGCTGCTGGTCCCGCCTTCGATCGGGCTCTCCACCAGATTGCTCAACCGGGATCACCACGAGGTCTACTACAAGGGTCTGCCCCAGCTGGGCTCACCCCTGCGCCGCCACGGGGACCACATGGAGCGCCTGCCCAACGGCTACTGGCGGGCGCTGGGCCGGGTTGACGACACGATGAACCTGGGTGGGATCAAGGTCAGCTCGGCGGAGATAGAGCGAGTCGTCGGCGCCGTATCGGGAGTCGCCGAGACTGCCGCGGTTGCGGTTCCGCCGCCGGGCGGTGGCCCGGAACGGCTGGTGGTGTACGTGGTGCCCTCCCCCGGGGCCACGGCCGACAGCTCGCATCTCACAGCCGAGATGCAGCAAGCACTGCGGACTCATCTGAATCCGCTCTTCAAGATCCACGACGTCGTGCTCATCGACGCCCTGCCGCGAACTGCGAGTGCCAAAGTCATGCGGCGCTCGCTGCGCGCCGCCTACGAAGGGCGCTGAGCGCGATGCGGTCGGCGGCTTTCATCGCCGGGCTCATAGTCATTGGGGGCACCCTGGCGTCTGCGATTCGCACCGTTATCTTGCCGCGGGCCGCCTCGAGCTGGCTGACCAGAATCGTCTTCCGAGTCGTCCGCCTTCCGTTCATGGCACTCGCCGGGCCGCGCCGGCTCTACGAGACACGAGATCGTGTCCTGGCGCTGTACGCCCCGGTGGCCCTGCTGGCGCTGCCGCTGGTGTCGCTGACGATGGTGCTCATCGGGTTCATGCTCGTGATGTGGGCGCTGGTGCGCCAGCCGCTCGGGGATGCATTCCACATGGCAGTCTCGTCGGTGACGACGCTTGGTTTTGCGCCGGCAGATCGTTGCTGGCGCTTCTGATCTCATTCCTGCCGGCGATCTACACGGCGTTCGCCCGGCGCGAGGTCCAAGTCGGTCAGTTCGAGGTGCGGGCCCGGCAGCCGACCCTCGGCCGTGGTCCCCGGCTGCGGCGCTTCGGCTCGCGGCGGGCGCAGCCGTTGGACCCAGATTTTCCAACCGCGCAACGACCGTAGACTCGGCTGGCCACTGGCGGAGGTTTACTGATGAGTGCCGGCGACGGACCATATGCATCATTGCGGGAGAGGGTGATCGGCGAGCGGGGCGTCGTCATGCTCATCGGGGCTCCCGACACCGGCAAGACCACGCTGGCCAGACTGCTGTTGTCCGACGCCCTCAACGCCAACCGGAAGGTGGCTTTCGTAGACGCCGACATCGGCACGCCTTCTGTCGGTCCGCCGGCTTGCGTCGGCCTGAAATGGATTCGTTCGCACGCCGATCTGAGCAACGTCGCCGAGGCCGACGAGCTTCGTTTTGTCGGATCCACACAACCTCAGGGCGTCGTCTTGCCGCATGTCGTGGCGGCGACAGATCTCGTCGACATCGCTCGACGCGAGACCGACTTCATCGTGCTCGACACCACCGGGGTGGTGTCGGGCGTCGTGGGCCAGACCTTGAAATACCACCTCATGGAGCTGTGCAACCCGGCGCTCGTGATCGCCATGCAGCGCGGCGGCGAGATGGAGCCCACGATCGGCATGTTGCGTCGATTCCTGTCGGCCCGAATCGCCAAGGTGGTTCCCGACGGGGTCGAGCCCGTCGGACCCTTGGAGCGGGCCAACGACCGGCGGGCCGCATTTGCCAAGGAGCTGAGTGAACCGTTGCCGCGGTGGCGCATCGGCCACGACGTGTTCGCGCCCACCCTGCCGGAGGGCTTCGATGTGGCCCGTCTCGCCGGAATGCTCGTCGGCGTGCAGGACAAGAAAGGAAGGTGCCTCGGCCTGGGCACTCTCCAACTGGCCGGCGGCGAGATTGCGGTGGCGACCCGCCATGGCGAGCAGATGCATGGCCTTCGCCTCGGCTCGCTTCGCATTGACCTGGAGAACTTCGCCACCACCGAGATCCGCCTCCGCGAGCTGATGTTCGGGGTGTAGAGGCTTTCGCCCGAAGGCCGGTCTCTCCTCCCGTCTCACGACGTAGTCGGGGAGTCCCCGCCGATGTGCCTTCCGCTGTCCGGACTACCTCGGCTACCCCCTCCGACCCCGCCCTCGTACCTCGGGCGGGCCCACCTCCCCCAACACTCGCTGCGCTCGCGGGGGAGGAG
>JBFISZ010000040.1:0-17645 GCA_041608315.1 Acidimicrobiia bacterium
GAGCTCGACCTGAGCGAGACCGTTCCGTACATCGGTGGCACCGCAGTCCAGGCAGACGGCGTCGACGGCTCCGGAGTCAGCGTTGCCGTTCTCGACAGCGGCATCGACTACTACCACGCTGCGCTCGGCGGATCGGGCGATCCCGCCGACTACGCCGCAGACGACCCCAACGTGATTGAACCGGGGAGCTTCCCCACCGCCAAGGTCGTCGGCGGCTACGACTTCGTCGGCAGCGCCTGGACCGGCGCCCCCGGCGGACCGGACGAGGCCCCCGACCCCGATCCGCTCGATGACGGGCCCGGTGCCGGCCACGGCACTCACGTGGGCCACATCATTGCCGGCGTCGGCGGGGTAGCTCCCGGCGCCGATCTGTATGCCGTCAAGGTGTGCTCTTCGATCAGCACGTCGTGCTCCGGCATCGCCCTGATCCAGGGCATGGACTTTGCCGTCGATCCCAATGGCGACGGCAAGGTCAAGGACCACGTCGACATCATCAACATGTCACTCGGTTCGTCCTACGGGCAGCCGTTCGATGACGATCTCTCGCTGGCGGTAGACAATGCCACCGCACTCGGCGTGCTGACGGTTGCCTCAGCCGGCAACTCGGCGAACAAGCCGTACGTGACCGGAACGCCTTCGGCGACGCCGACGGCTCTCTCGGTCGCCCAGACCGCGGTCCCCAGCGCGGTGCTTCCGCTGATGGAGGTCACCGCTCCTGCCCCCATCGCCGGTCTGTATCCGGCCGTCTTCCAGGCGTGGTCGACCCCGTTGACCTCCGTCATCGAGGCTCCGCTCATCTACGGAGACGGTGCCGGCGGCAACCTCAACGGCTGCGCCCCGTTTGGCGGATCGCTCGCCGGGTTCATCGTGTTGGTGGATCGGGGGGCGTGTAACTTCACGCTCAAGATCTCGAACATCAGCCAGGCCGGCGGCGAAGCGGGGATCATCGGGCTCGTCGCTCCGGGCGACCCGTTCGCGGGTGGCGACGGTGGCGATCGTCCGATCGACATCCCCGGCTACATGATCAGCCAGAGCATCTCGAACACGCTCAAGGCGGGCCTGCCCGCTACGGTCGTGCGCTTCGACCCGGCAACGGGTATCCCGCAGATTGGGTCGATGGTCGGCTCCTCGTCTCGGGGCCCGTCGAACTTCTACCAGCAGATCAAGCCCGAGATCGGCGCCCCCGGCGCTTCGGTTTCGGCGATTGCCGGTAGTGGCGTGGGTGAAGGCCCCTTCGGCGGCACGTCGGGTGCGGCTCCGATGGTGGCCGGCTCCGCAGCCCTGCTGCTGGACGGGTTCGGCACGAACCAGAAGAGCAAAGGCGGCGGCAACGCCACGGGGCTGGCGCTGTCACCTGCTGAGACCAAGGCGCTGCTGATGAACAACGCCGAGACGGCCATCATCAACGATGTCCTCCTCGGCGATCTGGCTCCGATCACCCGGATCGGCGGCGGCGAGGTGCGCGTTGATCGGGCAATGGCGGCTCCGGCCGCGGCCTGGGACGCCAACGCGCCGCAAGCCGGACTCAGCTTCGGCATGCACGAGGTGGACGGCGTCACGACGTTGACTCGTACGGTGCAGGTGCACAACTACTCGAACGAGTGGCACACGTACTCCGTCACGCCGACGTTCCGGTTCGCGAACGACGTTGCCACCGGCGCGGTCAGCGTTGCGGCGCCGGCATCGGTGACGATCAACCCGGGTCTGGGGAACGACTCGTTCTTCGACGTGACGTTGACGATCGACGGCAGCCTGCTGCCGGGCAACTTCATGAACTCGGGGTCGATGGGCGCCAACGGTGGTGCTTTGACGATCAACGAGTTCGACGGCTACCTGGTGCTCGACAACGGCACCGGCCACGTGATCAACATCCCATGGCAGGTGCTGCCCCGCCGGGCTGCCCATGTTGTCCCGTCGCAGACGTCCGGCATTGCCGGCGGTGCGATCATCGGCCTGGACAACCAGGGTGTCGGCATCGCCCAGAACGATGCGTATGCCCTGGTGGCGACCAGTCCGGCCATGCCGGAAGGGCCCCGTGGCGGTCAGTCGCCAACACCCGATATCGCCGCGGTGGGCATCAACACGATCCCGGTGCCGGCCTTCTTCTGCTCCGCCGAAGAGTCGTTCATCTGGGTGGTTGCGGTCTCCACCCACGAGGAGCAGAGCCATCTGGTGCCGGTTCGCCATCTGATCCTTCTCGACACGGATCAGGACGGGACGGACGACTATGCCATTGTCAACAGTGATCTGTCGGGCTTCACAACGATCAGCGACGGGCGTCAGGTGACGTTTGCAGTGGATCTGGCATCGGGGAACGCAACTGCGTTCTTCTTCGCGGAGCACGCCACGAACACCGGGAACACTGCTCTGCTCATCTGTGGTGAGCAGATCGGGATGAACGCGGCGAACTTCTTCCAGAACGTCGACATGGATGTCGTCGCTCTGGACGTTTACTTCGGCGGTCCCGGCGATGCGATCACCGGTCTGACGGTGGCCCCGCTGGGTGAGCAGTACCTTGGTCTGCCCAACGACGTGCCGGGCAACACCAACGACCCGGCCGGTCTGACGGTGCTCGACTTCGGGCCGCTACCGGGCAACACCCCTGAAGAGGGGCTGCTGCTATTCACCAACGGTGATCGCGGCGGAGGCAACCGCGGCGGCGCGACCGATGCAACGCAGTACCTGATCTTCACGCCATAACGCGGAGAAGCATCAGTGTGACAGTGGAATGGGGCCCTTCGGGGCCCCATTCCTATAGGGGCGCCGTCGCGCCTGGTCAGCCGGTGGGGTTGCCGGCGGAACCGGGAAAGGCGTTCTCGCAGAACACGAAGTAGCCGGTGGCGGCCGCGCGGTAATCGAGTGTCTTCTCGCCGGCGCGCAGGATGACCCAGTAGCCGTTGATCACCGCCTGTGTGTAGATCTCGCCGGGTCGGGGACATCCGAGGCTGCCGTCGTTCCAGACTATTTCGTCGGCCCGAACCGGTACCAGATCGCCCGCCGGAACGCCGGTGCGCCCGGCGGCGTCGGCCAGGATCATGTTCATGAGCTCGGGGGGCACTTCAGCGGTGCTAACGGGTCCCTGGGGCAAGGTGGTCTCCACCGGCGGCACTTTCTCGGGCAGGGTACCGGGTGGCGGCCGGGTGTCGGCCGAGTCGTCGGATGGCGTCGGGACGCCGGATGTTGCCGAGCCGGGCGGGGTCGGGTCCGGTGATGTTGCGTCCGGCGATGTTGCGTCCGGTGACGTTGCGTCCGGTGATGACGTGTCCGGTGTCGTGTCGGCTGGTGATGCGTCGGGTGACGCGGCCGGAGATACCGGCGCTGTGGTCGCGCCCTCGTCGGCCGCCGGCCCCACATCGCCGCACGCCGCGAGAACGAGCACAAGTGCGATTGCCAGGGGTGTTGCGCGTCTCATCCAGCTATGACGCTAGCCGCCGCCAAGCCGGTTCCCGGCGGCGCCCGGTTGAGTGTTCACACATTCGTAAGCGAGGAATGGGTGGTTTGTGGCGTTGCAGATGGTACATATGTACGGCTACCCCTGGACACAGTATGACTGAAGCAACAACAACCGGTGCGGAGCGGCCGCCCCTGCGCCTTCCGGCGCCTATTGGCGCAGCCGCCCTGGCCGGCGCCGTCGCCGCCGGGCTCGCTCTGGGGCTGACCGAGCTGCTGGCGGGCTTGTTCGAGGGCATTCCATCCGCAGTCTCGGCGGTAGGCACCTTCATCGTCGACGGCTCCCCCAGCTTCGTCAAGGACTTCGCCATCAACGTGTTCGGCACCGCCGACAAGGGAGCCCTGGCGATCGGAACTGCCGTCGTCGGGGTGATCATCGGAGCGCTGATCGGCCGCGCCGGCTTGCGGCGGCCCTGGCTGAGCCCGGCGGCATTTGGCGCGTTCGCCTTGCTGGGAATCGCCGCCGCGGCCGGGCAGGTGAACGCCAATCTGCCGATGACGATTGTCGGCATCGCGCTGGCGGCCGGCGCCGGCTGGCTCGTCTTGCATCTCTTGCTGGCCGCGCTCACCAGTGCCGATCCCCTCGATCACGCCCCCGCCGATCCCGATCGGCGCAAGCTCATCGGAGGCATGGCCGGAGCCGGGCTGGTGGCGGCGGCCGCCGGAGCCGTCGGCCGCCAAATGATCATCGCCCGCTCGGAAACGGTCCGGGACAAGATGGCGCTGCCGAGGTCGACGACCACCGTGGCGCCGCCGGGAGCGGCCGCCAGCCTCGATGTTCCCGGCATCACCCCGATCGTCGTCCCCACCAAGGATTTCTACCGCATCGACACGGCACTCGTAGTGCCCCGCCCCGACCCGGCAACATGGCGCCTCGGGATCACCGGCATGGTCGAGCGGGAGCTCTCGCTGTCAATGGACGACCTCCTGGGCATGGATCTCCACGAACGCTATGTGACCATCGCCTGTGTCTCGAACCGGGTCGGAGGCGATCTGGTCGGCAACGCCAAGTGGACCGGAGTCAAGCTCACCGAGGTGCTCGATCGGGCCGGCGTGGACCCGGCGGCCGGCCAGATAGTGCCCCGCTCCGTCGACGGCTGGACGGCCGGTTTTCCCACGGAGGCCGCCTACGACGGGCGCGATCCGCTCATCGTTGTTGGGATGAACGGCGAGATGCTTCCGCCGGCCCACGGATTCCCTGCCCGGCTCATCGTTCCCGGGCTGTACGGGTATGTGTCGGCCACCAAGTGGCTCGAAGAGATCGAGCTGACCACCTGGGAGGCATTCGACGCCTACTGGATCCCGCGGGGTTGGGCCAAGGAGGGGCCCATCAAGACCCAGAGCCGGATCGACACACCGGGTTCGGGCAGCACCGTCGCCCCGTCATTCGTTGTCGCCGGGGTCGCCTGGTCGCCGCAATACGGGATCGAAAGGGTCGAAGCGCGAGTTGACGGAGGCCCCTGGCAGGACGCCGAGATGAGCAGGCCACTCGACCATACGGCCTGGGTTCAGTGGCAGGCGACCGTTGAGGTCGGTGCCGGTTCGCACGAGATCGAAGTCCGCGCCACCGACGGCACGGGGCAGCCCCAGACGGAGGAGCGGACGTCGGCCCGTCCCGACGGCGCATCCGGGTACCACAAGATTCGGGTCACAACCGGCTGAGGTTTCGGTTGGCTCGGCACGCCCGAGCGGTCACTAGTCTCAGAGACATGGAGACCGAAGACACCACACCGGCCGACCCCGAAGAGCGACCCGAGGCATTGCCCGGGTCGGCAGCCCCTCAATCCCGGGCTGCCCTGCAGCCCCAGGTTGTCGAAGACGACCAGGGTGAGGACGGAGAACGATCGTCCGTCTCGGAGCCGGCCCGGCTGCTTCGCATCGCCTCCATGACTCGGGCCATGCTCGAGGAAGTCCGCCAGGCCCACCTCGACGAAGCCGGCCGGGCTCGCCTTCTTCAGATCTACTCGTCCTCGATGAGTCAGCTGAAGGAGTCGTTGAGCGACGACTTGGCCGAGGAGCTGGATGAGATGTTCGTCCCCTTCGAGGGGGCCGAGCCGACCGAGTCCGAGTTGCGTATCGTTCAGGCCCAGCTCGTCGGCTGGCTGGAGGGGCTGTTCCACGGCATCCAGGCTTCGATCTTCTCGCAGCAGGCCGCCGCCGCGGCCCAACTCGAGGAGATGCGGCGCCGGGTGGCGCTCGATGCGCGTACCGAGGGCAGCGGGCAGTATCTCTAGCCGCCTTTTAAGCACAACGAACGCAGTCGTTTACTCCCCTCGCAGCGCCGCTTGGGCCGCCGCGAGTCGGGCGACGGGGATTCGAGGCGGGCTGCAGGACACGTAGTCGACGCCGGCGTCGTGGAAGAACTCGATCGAGTCTGGGTCGGCGCCATGCTCGCCGCACACGCCGACGATGAGACCGGGGTTGGCCTGGCGACCCTCGGCGATCGCCAGCTGGATCAACCTGCCGACGCCGGGGCGATCGATCGTCTCGAACGGGTTGTGCCGGAACAGGCCCCGGTCCAGATACTGGCCGAGGAACGCCTCCTCTGCATCGTCGCGGCTCAGTCCCAGCGCCGTTTGCGTGAGGTCGTTGGTGCCAAAAGAGAAGAAGTCCGAATCGAGGGCGATGTCGCCCGCGACCAGCGCAGCCCGCGGCAGTTCGATCATGGTGCCGATGGCGACTTCCAGCAGGCGCCCGGCGTGATGGACTTCCTCCTCGATCATGTCCCGGATCAGATGGAGCTCCTCAACGGTCCCGACGAGCGGGATCATCAGCTCCAGGCGAGGATCGCCCCCGACGTCGAGCCGGCGTCGCACCGCCTCCAGGGCCGCCAGCACCTGCACCTTGTAGACGGCCGGAATCACCACCGCAAGGCGCACCCCGCGCAGCCCGAGCATCGGGTTGGACTCCTCCCACTTGTCGAGCGTAGCTTCGAGGGTTTCCAGCTCCTCGGTCGGTTCTCCCCTCCGCCGCGCCTCGGCAAGCTCGTGCTGCTCGTCGTGGCGATCGGGGAGGATCTCGTGCAGCGGGGGATCGAGCAGTGGGACCACTACGGGGAGTCCGTCCATCACCTCGAGCAGCCGCTCGAAGTCACCCACCTGGAGTCGCTCCAGCTGCTCGAGGGCGTCTGCCCGCTCCCGAGGATCGGTCGTGAGCAGGATGCGCTGCACGACGCCCAGGCGGTCGCCGGGGACCATGTACTCGGTGCGGGCGAGCCCGATCCCCTCGGCGCCGGCGGCGCGAGCTGTGGCGGCATCTGCCGGCGTATCGGCGTTGGCCCAAACCTCCAGCCGGCGGGCCGTGTCGGCCCAGCCGAGGAGGGTGGCGAGCTCGGCGGTCGCCCCCGCCGGGATGAGTGGTAGCCCCCCGCGATAGATGTTGCCGGAACGCCCGTCGATCGTGATCGTGTCTCCGGCTTGGACCCGGGTGTCTCCCCAGCTCACGATGCCGCGATCCAGCTCGATCAACATGTCCTGGCTGCCGGTGATCGCCGGCGTGCCGATGCCGCGTGCCACCAGGGCGGCATGTGAGGCACGGCCGCCGTGGCTCGTGAGCACTCCATCCACGGCGCGGATGGCGGCGACATCCTCCGGGGTCGTTTCCCGTTTGACGAGGATGACCGAGGTCCCGTTGGCGGCCGTTTCGAGAGCGGACCCGGAGTCGAGGATCACCGTGCCGGACGCCCATCCCGGCGAGGCGCCGCTGCCGTGGGCGACCGGTGCGGGCCGGGGACCGGGAGCAGGGCGGGGATGCAACATCTCGTCGACGTGGCGCGGGTCGAGCCGTCTGAGGGCGTCCTCCTTGCTGAGCGCCCCCTCGGCTACCAGGTCGACGGCAACCCGGGTCGCAGCCGCGGCCGTCCGGTCCGCGATCCTGCCGTCGACGATCCACAAGCGGCGCCGCTCGCGCACATAGTCGAGGCGGACCAGGTCGAGTCGTTCCGATTCGTACGTGCTGAGGGCGGACATCAGTCCGGCATAGCACTCCGGGTCGGCTTCAGCCAGGCGATGGAGGCCTTCGTACTCGTCCGCAGTCGTTGGATGGGCGCCCTGGTCGCGGTAGCGACCGGTGATGCCCGCCTCGCCGGTCTCCGGATCGCGACTGAAACCGACGCCGACGCCGGAATCGCTGCCCAGATTGCCGAACACCATGAGATGGACGATGGCGGCCGTGCCGGTGGTCGCCGGGATGCCGTGGGAGCGGCGGTACTCGTTGGCGGGACGGGCGTCCCACGACGCAAAGACGGCTTCGATGCCTTCCCGAACCTGACCGTGCCGATCAGTCGGAATGGGCCGCTGCGTCTCCTCGACGATCAGGGCGGCGAGTGCGTCGCCGAGTGATTCCAACTCGGCGGCGGTGGCCCCGTCCCCGTGGCCGGTGAGAAGCCCGGCCACGCGGCGCCCCGGTACGGCGCGGATGACCTTGGCGTATGTCTCGAGGAAGTTCAGACGGGTCCGGGCAGCCGCAGTGTCTCCGGCCCAAGCGGCCAGCCTTTCGTGGCTGGCGGCGTTGACGCCGAGGTACAGCGCCGCTCCTATGAGCCCCGGCATCTCGACCGGAGGGCTGGCGCGCACTGCCAGCAAACTGGGTCGCGCCGGGTCGAGCAATCGAGCGGCGCCATCGATCCGCTCGATTCCCTCGACCACTTGCTCCCACATGCCTGGGGGGAACTCGCCGGTTTCGACGAATCGGCGGCATGCCAGATCGGAGATGGCGAATCCTGGGGGGACCGGTGCGCCGACGCTGGAGAGGGCTCGCAGCGCAGCATCCCGGGTGCCGAGTCGTCCTACCGTTTCGCCAGGCGGTCCCGCAAAATCGCTCACGTATTGCATAATTTCTTCCAGCAATTTTTTTCGGCTGGAACCCTTCCCAAAGCGTCGAGTGGAGACTACTGTCGAAGTCGCGACGATCCCGGCGCTTAGCAGTTATTCCCAAATAGCTGCAAAGTGCCTGGTCAACGGCTTAGTGGGCGAGGACGGATCGGGAATAATCCGGTCCGTTCGATGTTTTCTAAGGCGAGTCTTCTAGTAGGGGGACACACAAACAATGGTACTGGCACTCAACGACCTCCTTTTTGAGCCGGAGGAGAGTTGGCGGGAAGAGGCCGCCTGCTCTGGTTCCGACAACAGCTTCTTCTTTCCCCACGGGGAAGACGACGCCGCGGTCGCGCCCGCCAAGGCCATTTGTGCCGTCTGTCCGGTGAGGGACGAATGTCTGCAATACGCGCTGGCCACCAACCAGACCGAGGGTGTCTGGGGCGGATTGAGTGGCCCGGAGCGGCGCCGCCTACGCCGTCGACTGCGTGATCGGCAGCGGAGAGCCAGCTAGCCCGCGCGGGTGATCACGGAAGACCGCCATCGGCCGGTAGCCTGACCGGCCATGCGATTGCTGCTCCACCGCCCATTGTGGCTCCGCCCGATACTCGTTTGCTGTGCCCTGGCGGTCGTGGCCTGTTCGCCGGGTAGCGAGGTGGCGGCGAGCGGCCCGCCACCGCCGGAGCCGGCAACGTCGACGACGACCTCCACCACGACCACCACCACATCGACGACCACCACGACAACGACTATGGCGCCGCGCTTCGCTCTCGAGGGGCGCATCCTTGGCGTCGGCGGCGCCCCGTTGCGCGACGCCACAGTGACGGTCGGCGGGCACGTTGCGGTGACCGGAGACGACGGCCGGTTCGAGCTGGGCCCGATCGAGGCGGCCCCCATCGAGATCAACCGCCCCGCCTATCAGAGCGTCATCCTCGAATGGGACGGCACCGAGCAGCTCGCGGAGCTGACTCTGGATCCGCGTGTGAACAAGGCAATACGCGCCGCGGCCGGGGTCGTCGCCGACGACGATCGATTCGCCGCGCTCCTCGATCTCGCCGCCACCACCGCGGTGGACGCCCTCGTCTTCGACACCAAGAAGGAGGGGGGTGGTGTGCTCTACGACACGACGGTTCGTGAAGCCCACGACATCGGCGCCGTGAACGTCTTCTATGACCCGAAGCAACGGATCGCGCAGGCGCACGAGGCCGGGCTGTACACGATCACCCGGATCGTGACCTTCGAGGACCCGATCCGAGTCGCGGAGCGGCCCGAGTACAAGCTGGCGGGAGCCTGGGTCGACATGACGAATCCGGAGACCTGGGAGTATCCGTTGGCATTGGGCGTTGAGGCATGCCGCTTGGGCTTCGACGAGATTCAATTCGACTACGTCCGGTTTCCGACCGGCAAGACGTCAGTGCAGTCGGCGAGGTCGCGCCCGACTGAGGCCGCAGAACGTGTCGCAATCATCTCGGGGTTTCTCACCGAGGCTCGCGACCGGATCCACCCCATGGGTTGTGCCGTGGCCGCCGATGTCTTCGCGATCGTCTTTTCTGCGAACAACGATCAAGGCATCGGCCAGCGGCCCGAAGATCTGTCGGGGATCGTTGATGTGCTCAGCCCAATGATCTACCCGAGCCACTACAGCGACGGTTGGTTGGGATTCGCCGATCCGAACGACTATCCGGGAGAAGTCACGGCCGGCGCCCTCGACGACGGTATGCCGCGGGTCGGCCGGGGGACGCTGGTGCGGCCCTGGCTCCAGGCCTTTTCGTGGACGAATGCTGAGATCCTCGAGAGCATCGGTGCCGCCGAGCGGCGGGCGCTCGGATGGATGCTCTGGCACGCCGGCGGGAGATACGACGCCGGTGCCCTGCCCGGAATCGCCGAGGATTCGTCGGACTGACCCGCGTCCGGCCGTGGAGCCGCCGGTAGGCTTCATCTGTGGGCAGAGACCTCACCGCCGCCGAGCTGTCGGCAATGACAGTCAAGCCGCTGCCGCCGCTACCGGAACCGGACGAGCCGGCCCGGCGTGGTGGGCGCCGTGCGCTCGTGGGGGCGGTCGCCGGCCTCCTCATCGGTATGACACTGGGTGCCCTGCTGGCACGAACGGAGGGCGCGATCACCATCGAAACGCCGCGCGGCCGGGTTCCGCTACTGGCTACCGAGGAGCACACCTCCGGCCTGGCGGGATCCCTCCCCGGCTTCGACGAGACGCTTCTCGTCGTCTCGCCCGACGGCATGGAGGCCATGGAGCTCTTCTCCTGGCCCCCGACCGGGCCCTTGCAGCGGTCGGCGCTGCCCGCGAGTTGGACGGCGATAACGCTGGCGGAGGGCCCTTTCACAGCGTTTGCCGCCATCGACCCCTCCGGACGGCAGGTGGCGTTGGCCGCCCCGGTCGCCAGGGAAGGGTCGCTCGTGCTGCTGGCCGGCCGCCCGGCGGCGGTGGTCCCGGTAGCCACCGGCGTCACGAGCTATGTGTGGCACGACAGCGAAGAGCACTTGCTGGCCTACACGGTCGTCGAAGCGGATGGCACCTGGCTGGAGGTGATGCGCGGGTCGCCGCGCATCGTCGCCCGAGTCTCGGCGGTCGACTCGGCAGCTCGTCTCGTAGGCTGGGCAGATTGGGGATTTGCGCTGGCCGACGGCGAGCGCCTCACCATCGTCGGGCCGGACCGAACACATGAACTCGAGGGCGAGTTGCTGGCCGTGACGTCCGATCGCCTCCTCATCGAGCACAACGGCACGGTGGCTTTCGTCGATCCGGGCGACGGTTCGAGGGAAGCGGCCGGCTTCGCAGCCGGCCTCCGCCATGCGGATTTCGACCGCTCCGGCTCGCGGCTCGCTCTGGCTCGCTCCGACGGATTCGAGATAGTCGTGGAGGGCGCCACCGTGTTCGCGACGCCCTGGCCGTTTGTGGAGCAACTCGCCTGGACGGCCGATGGCCGCTATCTGGTCTTCTCCGACCGCGTCGGGGTGCTGGTACTCGACACGGATGACTTCGATATCACCGCGCTGGGGATTCCTCGAGCGATCGCCCTGGCGACCCGCCCGCCGGAGCTCAACTCTCCGTGATCGTGATGGATTCGATGACACAGTCGGCGAGGGGACGATCGCCGGGAGCCGTCGCCGTCGTGGCGATGGAGTCGACGGCGTCCATCGAGCCGTTCACCTTGCCGAAGATCGTGTAGCTGTGGGGGAGCCCGGCGTCGGAGTGGCAGATGAAGAACTGTGATCCGTTCGTGTTGGGGCCGGCGTTGGCCATGGCAACAGTGCCCCGGCTGTAGTCGCCGGGACCGTCGATCTCATCGCGGAACCGGTATCCGGGGCCACCGGTTCCGGTGCCGGTGGGGTCGCCACCCTGGATCATGAACCCTTTGATGACGCGGTGAAAGATGACTCCGTCGTAGAAGCCGTCTCGGGCCAAGGTGACGAAGTTGTTGACGGTGATAGGCGATCGAGCCGGATCGAGATCGATTTCGATCGTCCCATGGTTGGTCTGGATGCTGGCCGCGTAGCTCTTGTCGAGGTCGAGGGCAAAGGCGGGCGGCTCGGAATATGACTTGGTCAACGGAACTCCTCGGAAGGTCGGGTAGGCGGGATACTACGCCACCCGACGGCCAACCTGGCATGAGGTCGGCGGCCGCTAGAGGCGTCGACGGCGGCGCCCGCCCGAAAGGCGGCGCTGGGTGGTGGTGGCGCTGAACGGCGCGTCGGCGGCGTCGGGAATGAAAGATACCAAGTCGTGCAGCCGCTCGTCATTGGAGAACATCTTCACGACCGGTTCATTGAGATCGGCCTGCTTCTGGATGCGGAGCACTTCGTTGAGCTGGTCCCACTCGACCAGGGTGACGACGAGACCCGACTCGCCGGCGCGGGCTGTGCGCCCCGAGCGGTGCAGGTAGGTCTTGGGGTCATCGGGGGGATCGAAGTGAATCACCGTGTCGACGTTGTCGATGTGGAGGCCGCGGGCGGCGACGTTGGTGGCGACCAGGACGGGTGCGGTCCCATCGGCGAAGGCGTCGAGCGCCCGCTGGCGCTTCGATTGGTGCAGGTCGCCGTGGATCGCACGAGCAGGGACGCCCTCGTTGCGCAGTTCCCGGGCGGCCCGGTCACAGCCATGCTTCGTGCGGGTGAATATCAGCGTGCGGTCGCCGGAGTTGGCGATCGCCGCAGCCACCCGCACCTTGTCCATGTAGTGGACCTGGAGGAACCGGTGGTCCGAAGTGTCGACAGTCTGGGTTTCGGTCTCGACGTGGTGCTCGACCGGATCCGTCATGTACTTGCGGATCAACGTGCCGACCTGGCCGTCGAGAGTGGCCGAGAACAACATCGTCTGATGGTCCTTCGGTACCTCGCGCATGATCCGGCGCACCTGGGGCAGGAATCCCATGTCGGCCATCTGGTCGGCCTCATCGATCACGACCATCTCGATGTCGTCGAGAAACGCTTCGCGACGCTCGATCAAGTCGATGAGGCGACCCGGGGTGGCAATCACGATCTCGACGCCTTTGCGGAGCTTGTCGATCTGGCGCTGCATGGACACGCCGCCGTAGACCGCCACCGTCGTGATGCGACGCCGCTTGATCAGCGGTCTGAGGACCTCCGTCACCTGATTGGCCAACTCACGGGTCGGAACGAGGATCAATCCGCCGGGGCGCTGGGGACGTGCTTTGCCGAGCCGCTGGATCATTGGAAGGCCAAAAGCCAAGGTCTTGCCGGAACCCGTCTGCGCCCGGCCGGTGACATCCGAGCCGGCCAGACCATCGGGGATTGCCAGAGCCTGGATGCGGAACGGGGTGACGATGCCCTCTTTCGCCATGATGTCGATGAGGTCTTGATCGACGCCCAGGTCGAGGAAGTTGGGTTCAGCTGAGGTTTCCAGAGTGCATCTTCTTCAGGTCGGAGGTCGCGTCCGGCGGCTCGGCGAGGTCAGGTCGGCCATGCCGGAGGAGCTGCGCGGCGCCACCAACGATAGCCGGGATCGCGGAGCCTGCGGTCGCGGAGGTGCTGCGGGCCGCTCGACCCGTGGAACTATCGTCCCCGGCGCGCCGTCATAAGGAGTAATGACGAGACGAGCCGCCATACGAACTTCCCCGGGCTGGTTACTGCTGATAGTCGTCGCGCTGCTGGCCGCATCTTGTACGTCGGATGGCGGCCCGGGTAGTTCGACCACGGTTCCCGGAACCACCGACTTGCCGCCCACCACCGCCCCCGGGCCCGGTTCGACTACGGCACCTCCGACCACGTCTCCGCGGCCCACCGTCCCGGTACCAACATCTATCGACGGTACCGGGTTCAACGACCACTCCGTGCCTGTGATCAACTCCTTGGGAGAGTTCTTTGCCCTCGCTCGCGAAGGAGCTGCCGGCCGGTCGGTCGTCAAGTTCACCATCGTCAACATGGCGCTCGACCCCGAGATCCGCTGGCTCGACAGCCGCTTCTACACCCTGCACGACGAGTGGTACTGGTTCCGGCTCATCAACGGTGCCGCCGTGCCGGGCGCGACGGCGAAGCCTCTGAAGGGCATGCGTTTCGCCACGGTCGCTCAGATCTACGACTGGGCCCGCAGTCTGCGCCCCGGTGAGTTGCCGTACGATCTCATCTGGGTTGCCAGCCAATCAGTCGGCAGCCGCCTCTATTCGGACGACTTCTACGACCTGGCGCTGAACGTCACCCCGCGGGTCTATGGCCTCGGCTCGGTGGTCTATTTCCCCGAGTCCGCCGCCGGCGGCGGGGAGCGTTGGGTGATCGAGCTCGAATACCACGACGACCCGGAGCCCGCCGAGGTCGCCCAGTTCTTCCGTCTCGTTGCCGGCTCGGTACCGGCCGAGATCGCCGACAGCCTCGAATGGGTGGTGCGCTCGCCCGCCCAGGATCGGGTAGCACGGGTCATGGCGGCTTCCCGGCTGCCATTTCACGACAGGGTCGTGCGTTACTCCGAGCTCGTCGAGCCCGGGGAGGTGGCGGTGTACAACCCGGGAATTGCCGCCGGCCGGCTGTTGCTGATCGGCGAGGGGGGCCGCGCCCTCAGCGACGCCGGGGAAGACGACATTCTCCTCGTCGAGAACGTACCGGACTGGCTCCCACCCGGGCGAGCCTTGATCTCGTCCTCGCCGCAGACGCCGTTGGCCCATGTCAACATCCTGGCCCGGAACCGGGGGATCCCGAACGCGTCGCAGGCCGGGATCGTGCACGATGCCGGTATCCGTCAAGCAGCCCGGGTACGGGCTCCTGCCGTCGTTCGCGCCAGCGGGACCGATTCCCTCGAGGTGGTACTGATAACCGAGGAGCAGTACGCCGGGTGGCAGTCCCGGAACGCGGTGAACCCGATCGCGGTTGAGCCCGCCGACCTGGCGGGCGAGTCCAACGTGGTCAACTTGGCATCGATAACGTCGGTCGATGATGCCGCCGACATCGCGCGGTGGCGCCGTATCATCGGGGGCAAGGCGGCCGGGTTCCTCCACCTGATGGCGGCGAGCGCCGTGACCCTTCCGGACGATCCCGTCGCCATCACCGTCAAACCGTATCGCGAGCACCTGAGCGGCCTGGAGCCCGCGCTGGCCGCCATGCTGAACGACACCGGCTTCCGCGCGTCCGCCCGGACCCGGTTCCTCATGCTGGAGGGCGCCACCGCGTACGTTGACTTCTACACGCAGCCGTCCGATCAGGAGCACGCCCGGCAACTGGCGGTGGAGCATCCGGCCGGCACCCCCATCGGCGACATTCTGCGCGCCGGCGGTTTCAAGAGTTACCTGCGCGACGTGCCGATGAACCCCGCCACGTTGCGCGATATCGCGGCGACATTGCAGGTGACGTACGGCGACTACGCATTGAGTCAGGGGCTGCGGTTCCGCTCGTCGAGCACCGTCGAAGATATCGAGGGATTCAACGGTGCCGGGCTCTATGAATCGAACACGGGGTTCTTGCGGCCCGACGTCCAGATCGACGGCGGAGACCACAAGAAGACGATCGAGTGGGCGTTGAAGAAGACCTGGAGCTCCTACTGGGGCTTCGAGGCGTTCGAGGAGCGGCGGCGCGAAGGCGTCGACCATCGCAGCGGGGCAATGGCAGTGCTCGTCCATGCCCGGTTCGACGATCCGCTGGAGAGGAGCAACGGCGTCCTCACCTTCACGATCCTGCCCGGCGGGGCCGCCGGCGGTTACGAGATGATGGTGAATGCGCAGCAGGGCGATGTTGCGGTGACGAACCCCGATCCGACGCTGCGGGCGACACCGGAGGTCGTCGTGGTCCGGTCGGGAGCCGGAGCCGGAGACCTGCGGATCGAGCGGGTGGCGTCATCGAGCCTGATGCCGGCCGGGGGCCGGGTTCTCGACGATGCCAAGCTGGCCTCGATCTTCGAGCAGGCTCGCGCCGTCGCCCATGTGTGGCGCGATCGGGAGAATGCCGCGTTGCCGGCCGCCCAACGCATCGAGGTGCTGACTCTCGACTTCGAGTTCGTCGAGATGGCGGACGGTTGGCCGGCCCTCAAAGGTGGGCTCGCCTCCCTCCCGGGGCGGATCGTCATCAAACAGGCGCGGACACTCGAGCCCGGCCTGCGCGACTTCCCCCGCGCGGTGCGGGAGCTGCCGATACCGCGCGACATCCTGATGCGGGCCCGCCTGGTCCAGCGGGTTGTGTGCCCCACGGCTGGCGCCGGAACGGCCACGGAGATTGCGGTGCTGACCGATCCGCTCCTCGGGCCCGAGATGGGGTACTCGCTGGAGCCTTTCGTTGTCGTCGAAGTCGCCGGCGCGGCCAGGCCCGGCGTCGAGTGCAGCCGGGAGACCCTGTACAGCACGCCGGATCAGTACTTGTTCGACCTGTTGCAGGCCGGCGAGCTGCTCAACCTGTCGCGGTAGCGAGTCGGTTGCGCCGGGTCTCGATCGCCGCGTTGAACTCGGCGCCGAGCAGGACGATGAGACCGGATAGGAAGAACCAAACGAGCAGCACGACGACGCCCGCCAGAGCCCCGTATGTGGCCCCGAAGCTGAACGCAGCCACGGCGGCCGAGAAGCCGGCGGTGGCGGGCAGCCATACGGCGGCGGCGGCCAGCGCACCCTGCCACACGGGATGGTTGCGTCCCGGCGCATCGGACGGCGCAATGCGGTACAGCGCCGCCAAACCAACCACGACCAGGACAATCAGCGCCGGCCAGCGCACGATGTCGGCCAGCGAGCTATCGACGAGCTGGGGCAGTATGGCGACTCCGGCGACGACGATGACGACACCCACGATCATCCCGACCGTGAGCAGCAGCGCCAAGCCCCGCACCACCAGGTAAGACCGCGTCTCGCGTTCACCGTAGGCCAGGTTGACTCCGGTGATGAGGACCTTGGCTCCGGCGGATGCCGACCACAGGGCGGCAACGACACCGCCGACGGCACCCACCCCGAGACCGGTGTCGGAAGCCGTCACGATGCTCTGTAGTTCGTCCCGGATCGTGTCTGTCGTGGCTTGCGGCAACTGGTCGGCGATGGACTCGATGAGTCGGGTCAGGTCCGCCGGGTTGGCGACGAGCCCGTAGATCGAGATCGCCGCGATGATGGAGGGGAACACTGCCAGCAGCGCGTAGTACGCCAGGCTGCCGGCAACTACGGTCGTCGTGTGCGCCTTCAAGCGCTGCAGCACCAGCCGAGCGACGACCACTCCCGTCTGCAGCCGATCCGCCGGCTGCTCGGAGAGCCCCGGTCTCGTCCCGGTCTCGGCGAGGGGAGCGACCAGGGGAGCGGCCCCGCCCCGCGGCGCAGCGTCTTCGGTTACTTCAGGAGCCGGCCTCGCCGATGGGCCGCCGTCTTGCGGGGGGCGCCGCGTGACCAGAGCGTGAATTGCCACCCCCACACCGAGGCCGGCGAGCATCCAGGACCCGAAACTGCGGAGCTTGGGCACCCGGCGCTACGCGCTCACAGCAGCCAAATCGACCGCGAAGAGCGGCTCAGCGCCGGCCATCACCGACGGCAACAAGCCCCCGGCCTGTGGCAACAACTGCGTTGCATAGAACTTGGCTGTGGCCACCTTGGCGGCCATCCAGTCGTCCTCATCCGCGGCCGGCGCCGCCACCAGAGCTTGACGAGCGAGGTAATAGCTGCACGCCAGCAGGCCGAACATGCGGCAATACGGCGTCGCCCCGGCCAGGGCGTCATTCGGGCTGTCGCACGCCAGCAGATAAGCGGTCGCCTCGGCAACCTGGCCGCGGGCCGTCTCCAGCCGGTCCGCCATCTCAACGAAGCCGGCAGATCGCAAGGTCGGTTCGATCGCCTCGATCTCGGCCAGGTAGTCCTTGACCGCCTCACCGGCGCGCATCGGCAGCTTGCGCATCACGAGGTCGATTGCCTGGATCCCGTTGGTTCCCTCATAGATGGGAGCGATGCGGGCATCGCGGAA
>JBFISZ010000041.1:0-17620 GCA_041608315.1 Acidimicrobiia bacterium
GAGGCGCCCGCCAGGGCGCCCGCTGCAGGTAGGGGGGCGCGAGCTCGATGTGGCTCCCACCAAGGGAAAGCGGACTCACGGCCAGGCAGCAGAGACCTGGAGCCGGGAACCACCTCCAGCGGCAGCCCGCCAGACCTGGTCCCGGTTCGAGGGCTCTGTCGACGTTGGTGGCAGCAGAGACCTGGAGCCGGGACCCACCCTCCGCTGCACGCCCTCCTACGCATTCGGTGGCTCCGCAGCCGGCCGGGAGGCACATGCGCGTATCAGGCCTCACCCCCCCTCGAGCTCCCCCTTATCAGTGGGGCTGCCGGGCGGGGTTCGACGGGCTCGAAGCGCGCCTTACAATGGCTCGATGGTTAGGACGCCATTGATTGTGCGCCGCAACCTCTTCGCGGCCCCCTAGGTCTGGCCGATCTACAGACCACAGATTCGCGCGCGCCACAGAAGGAGAAGTCAATGGGCGACAACATCATCAACCGCTACAAGGACATGATCGCTCCGGTTCTCACCTGGGATTCGGATATCGAGATCGTCTCGGGCGAAGGCTCATGGTTGACGGCCGCCGACGGAAAGAAGTACCTCGACTTCTCCACCGGGATCGCCGTTTCCGGTCTCGGGCACCAGCCACCGCATGTCAAGGCGGCGATTCAAGAACAGCTCGATCGCTACTGGCACGTCGGCGGTGTCTTCCGCTACGACCCGCTGGTCCGTGCCGCCGATCGACTCAAGGAGATCACCCCGCCATCCATCGACATGTTCTTCTTTGGGAACTCCGGAGCAGAGGCGGTCGAAGGATCAGTGAAGCTCGCCCGCAAGGTCACCGGGCGCCAAGGTGTCGTCGTGTTCCGGGGCGGCTTCCACGGACGCACAATGGGAGCCGTTAGCTACACGACATCCAAGGCGAAGTACCGCCAGGGCTACCACCCGCTCGTCGGCTCGGTGTTCGTGACTCCGTTCCCCCATCCCTACCGCTGGGGATTGACCCAGGAAGATGCCGTTGCCCGGGCCCTCGGGGAACTCGAGTTGATGCTCAAGCACGAGATCACACCCGGCGAGATCGCCGCTTTCCTCGTTGAACCACTCCAGGGAGAAGGCGGCTACTACCCGGCAGGTCAGGAGTTCATGGAAGCACTGCGGGCGATCTGCGACGAGCACGGCATTCTGCTCATCGTCGATGAAGTGCAGACCGGCTTCGGCCGCACCGGCGATTGGTTTACCTCGCTCATCTACAACGTGAGGCCTGATGTGCTCGTGATGGGCAAGGCGATCGCCAATGGGCTGCCGCTATCTGCGGTTGGTGCCGGCAAGGAGCTGCTGGCACAGTGGCCGCCCGGCTCGCACGGCTCGACTTTTGCCGGCAACCCGATCTGTTGTGCCGCCGCCGCCGCCACTGTCGAGACGCTGCATGACGTCGTCCCGCACGTCCCCAAGCTGTCCGAGCATGCCTTCGATCGGTTCTACGAGCTGAAAGACGCCCACTCCACGATCGGCGACGTCCGCGGCCTCGGCCTGATGATCGGAGTGGAACTGGTTGGCGAGGGTCGCACCCCGGCTCCGGAGGCATTCCAGGCCGTGTCGTCCTACGCCAAGGCCAACGGCATGTTCATCCTGGGGTGTGGCCCGGACTTCAACATCATCCGGTTCATCCCGCCGCTGAACGTGTCGACTGAGGAGCTGGACCTGGGGATCGATATCATCGATCGGGCGCTGACCGACTACGAGCGTTGAGCCGCCTGGCGCCGCTCCGGCCTTCCCTCTCCGGGCACCAGGGCGGCGGCGAGGGCGCCGGCTATCGCCACGATGGCCAGCCATTCGCCGAGGCGGGTGTAGAGCGTCGGCCCTGCATTGCGGAAGCGGACCTGCCCCTGCAAGACCAGTTCTTCGAAGAGCTCGGTGCTCTCCCCGACCTCTCCCGAGGCCGAAATGAGCGTCGACTTGCCCGTGATGGCGGCATGGACGAGTTCCTGGCCCACGGCGGCCGCATTGACCCTGGCGAGGCCGATCAGCTGGTCGGATGCGGCGCCGGTTCCGAATGAGGCCTCGTTGGTGGCGACAACGAGAAGCTGGGACCCGATCTGGGCTTGGGATCGAATGATCCGAGCGAAAGCCCCTTCGAACGATATGACGGTGCCGAGTGCGCCCCGGGGAGTCTCGAAGATGACCGGACCGTCGCCGCGAATCATGTCGCGGGGTACGGCGTCGAGCTGCGAAATGAAGTCGAGCGCTCCGCGCAGGGGAACATACTCACCGAACGGAACCGGGTGACGCTTCTGATACTCGCCGAGGCGGCTCCCATTCGGGGCGTAGACGGTGTTGACGTTGTAGAAGTGCTCGGGCCCCCCGGATCGGGTCCCGCTGACCACGAAGTAGGCCGTGAGCCGGGCGGCTTCGGCCGATAGAACCGCGTCGACCTCGGGGTTGCCGTTCGGCTCGAAGGGCGACCCCAGCGAGTTCTCCGGCCACACGATGAGGTCGACGCTGCCGTCGGGAATCGATCGCGTCAGATCGAGGTGACTTTGGTAGATCAACATCTTCTCGTTCTGACAGTGGACCCGCGGGCATGGCGACCCGCCCTGCACGATGGCCACCCGGAGAGGATCGCCGTCGGCGGACGGGGCGAACAGGACGCCGGCGGTGGTCAGCATCACGACGACCACCACCGGGTCGACCAGGAGCCGCCAGGTCGCCCGATCCTCGACGACCAGGACGAGGCCCGCGGCGACTGCGATGGCGAGAACGGTCCACCCGCTCGGACCCACCCATTGCACCGAGCCGATCACACCGGGAACGCCCCCGGCGGCGGCACCAACCGAGCCCCAGGGGAAGCCACCGAAGGGGAATGTCGCTCGCACCCACTCGATCAGCGCCCAGCCGCCGACCGTGACGAGGAACCAGCGAGTGGGTGGCCACAACCGGAAAGTCCACACGAGCAGCCCGTAGACCGCTGAGGTCGCCGCCAGCCACACGGTCAAGGGAATCCACGCCACAGCGCCCAGAACGAAGATGAACGACAACAGAGCGCCGAAGAAGACCACTCCGAACAGAAACCCCGTGGCCAAAGCCGCCGTGACCGACTCGGCGCGCCGCAGCCCCCACAGCAGAGGTGCCGGAGCCACAAAGGCCACAACGCCAATGTCGAGCGGTGGAAACGCGGACCACAACAAGACCGCGCTTGCGAGTGCTGCTATGTAGGGAACCATCGAGTCGCGCAGGTTAGCTACGCTCGCGGAATGACCGACTTCCACCTCATATGTGGACGGGCGGTGTTGCTGCCCGGCGGCGCAATCGGCGACGCCCTGCTCGTGCGCCGCGGGACCATCGTCGCAGCCGGCACCGAGGCCGCACTACTCGATCAAGTCCCCGCCGGGGTCGAGTGCGACGTCCACGCCTACCCCGGCTGTTTCATCCTCCCGGGGATGCGTGACTCCCATCTCCACCCCGTCGCCTACGCCGCTTTGCTCACCGGAGTGTCGTTGCACGCGGTCGCCAACCTCGCCGAGTTGCAGCAGATCATCGCCGCCGCCGCCGAGCGGCCCGGACTGATCACAGCCGGCAACCTCAATGAGGCGACCCTGGCGGAGAAACGGCTGCCGACAGCGGCCGACCTCGATGGCGCGGTGGCAGACAGGCCGGTCATCGTCAATCGCTACGACGGCCATCTCGCCATCGTCAACAGCGCGGCCCTGAAGGCGGCCGGGATCGGGCCCGCCACACCGGACCCGGACGGCGGGATCATCGATCGGGACGCGGCTGGCCGGCCGACGGGAGTGCTGCGGGAGACCGCAATCGATCTCGTCGGCGCCGCGTGCGGAGACGCCGGGTCGGTCCGTCCCGACGAAGTCGCTCGCTCTATGCGGGGACTCGCCCAATTGGGCATAACGTCGATCGGGGCAATGGTGCGCAGCGGCCAGGGAGCCTGGGCCCACCTCGGCGACGAGGTCGACATCATCGTGGCAGCTGCCGCCGACATCCCCATCAGAATCCACGCCTTCGTGACGGCAGACGACACGGCGACGCTGGCGGCTGCGGCCGCCAAGCTCGACGGTGCCGGCGAGCTCATGGACTGGGCCGGCGTCAAACGCTTTGGCGACGGCAGTTTCGGGTCGCTCACTGCGGCGATGTTCGAGCCGTTCGCGGACAGCCCAGGCAACACCGGGACGTTGCGGCTCAACGATCTCGACATCGCAATGGCCCACACGGCGGTGGCCGCGGGCCGCGCGGTGGCCATCCACGCCATCGGCGACGCCGCCGCCGCTCGGGTACTCGACGTCTTCGAGCACTTGGTGAGCGAAGGCACCGAGCCCCACCGGCTGCGGCTCGAGCACGCCTCCGTCCTGGCGGCCGAAGATATCGAGCGCATCGGACGCCTCGGCGTGGTTGCCTCCGTGCAGCCGGCGTTCCTCGGCTCCGAGACCGACTGGATCGCGGACCGGGTCGGCGCCGACCGCCTGCGCCGCACATACGCGTTCGCCGCGTTGCGGCGCGCCGGAGCGATCGTCGTCGGGGGCTCGGATTCGCCGGTCGAGGCGCCGAACCCGTGGGAGGCCATGGCGCTTGCCCGCGACCGCGCCGGAATCGTGCCCGAGGAGGCGCTCAGTCCAGCCGAGGCGTTGGAGCTGTATACGACTGCGGCGGCACAAGCTCTGGGCGAACCGCCGCCGCTCGCCGCGGGCAGCCCGGCCGACCTCGTCGTGGTGGATCGCGATCCGCTGGCCGCCACGCCGGGCGAGCTACGCGCCACGGAGGTCCTGGCGACCTACGTCGGCGGCGAGATGGTGGACGTCACCGGCGCCGGTCCATGGTGGATCGCCGGGTAGTGCCGAGCACGAAGGTGGCGGTGTAGCACAAGAGGGAGATCATCGCCGTCGTTACCGCGACGTTCGAGCGATGGTGACGAACGTGACCACACCCTCATTATCGAGGTCCGAGCTCACTACGTCGCGGCCGACCGTGATAGTGATGAGGCCGGCTGAATCGTCGGCGAGCGTGTTGGTGTAGACAAACCCGCCGCTGCCGGACTGCTGACGCTGGTAGCCGCCCTCTTGCGACGTGAAGTCGTCGAAGAATGAAACGATTCGATCGAACTCACCGGCCGGGTAGTCGAGGATCACCTGGTCGTCAGCTGCATGAGCCACATAGACGATGCTTCCGGGCACGTTCATCACCGAGAACTCGCCCAGATCCGACGACCCCGATCCGCCTCCCGACCCGGCGTTGGCGACGACGTCAGAGTCGCCGGCCCCAATCTCAGTGCCGTCGGCGCCGGCATCCTCCCCGCCCCCACAACCCACGAGGAGGACGACCGCCACTACGGCCATGAGCACGAGCGGTCTCCCGCCGTCTCGAGCCGCCTCCCCTCGGTCATGCCGACAACTCCATCCGCTCCGTCGCAGCTCGCACAAATGCGAGCGCGTACCAACTTAGGGCGGTCATCCTCACCTATGAATACGTCATTCGACGTAGCCGGCTCAGATCAGCGAGCGGACCCTGGCGACGGCGCTGGCGCGGTTGTCGACTTCGAGGGTTCGGTAAACCGCCTCGAGGTGTTTCTTCACGGTTCCCTCGGCGACACCGAGACGGCGAGCGATTTGCTGGTTTGTACCGCCATGAGCCAATGCGACGGCGACATCGATCTGCCTCGGTGTGAGCCCAGCTGCGGCGAGCGGCCTGGTGTCGGTCGCCGTTGCCGAGCGCACGAGCACGACGTGAGGCCCGGCCGGACTGGGAACAACGCTCCCGGCTGCTCCGTCGGGATGTTCCGAGAGAAGCACCGGCGGCGACGGCACCGCCGGCTGCAACCAGTCGTAGCCGATGACCTTCTCGAGGAACGTGGGCTCCAAGGAGGCCGGGATGTGGTGTCCCTTCTGCAGATCGACACCGACGTCCCGCAGGACCTCGGTGGTTCCTTCGGTGAGCTCTGCGATCTCACCGTCGTCGCTCACGAGCGCCACCGACCAGCCCGTGGCGCTCAGCGCGGTCTGGAGGAGCTCGGAACCCATTCTCAACTGTGCCGCTCGGTAGCCGTGCACCAGATAGGGCCGCAGCGTGTCCATCACGAGGCGGTCCCGTTGCGAGAAGCCGGCGCCATCCCGATTGCAGGCAAAGCCAACCGCTACGCCCACGGGAGCCGGGAGCGGGAGCACCATCTGATGCTCGATTCCCATGGGTCCGAAGATGTCCTGGAACAGCGGCGTACTCCGAAACGTCTCCAGGTCGACGAAATCGCTGAGTAGGTGGGTTCGCGTGTCGTTGGTCGCTTGAACGTGGCGCACAATTGGGTGGTCGCCCGCATAATCGCCGAACTTGGCTATCAGGTGCGCGTACGAATCGGGCTCCGGTTTGACGACGACCTGAGTGGTCTGCTCCAGCGCGTTGATTTCGTTCCACGAGACATCAATTGAGGGCACCAGGGCAAGGAGCCCACTCAGGGCGGCTTCCACGTACTGATCGAGGTTGTCGGCATCGAGGACGGCCGCGACGAGGGCGTTGACATGCGTCAGATCCTCATGGCTTAGCGCGCGAACCATCGCCCCTAGCCTAGAAGGCGGCCCGACACACTTGCAGGGGCTCAGCCGAAGTGCCGGCTGCGCCGCCTCGCGGCTAGCAGACAGGGACCTCTGTTGGGACCGCGGGGGCGAGACCGATGGCATCGCCGAAGCGCTTGATCTCCTTCGCCTTGTCTATGTAGAAGGTCGTCAGTCCCGCCATCTCCTCGTCGGCCGCGCCGATCGCGCCGGTAGCCCATGCGGTGGCCGTCTTTTTCATCTTGCGGCAGGCTTCCTCGAGGATTGTCTCCAGGATGCCCTCGATGCTCATGCGATGAATCACCAAAGTGGCAAACCGCAACTTCTCCAACTTGGCTTTCTCGAGACTCGCCCACACCTTGAACCCGGCCGAGCCGTACAGCTCCGTGAGAGCGATCGCCTGCTTGAAGCCCCGCTTGATCTCCTCCTCGGTGACCGCACCTCCAGTACCGTCGTCGAGAACCGCGATGAGTGTCCCGTTGACTGGATCCGCGGCAACAGCCGCGTCGAGGTCATCGTTGAAGGCGAGACGCCAGGAACCGGGCCATCCATTGGACAATGACCGAAAGGCAGCACGGCTCTCGTCGGTAGCATTGCCGATGTTCAACTCGGCCAGGTTCTCCGTCAGCCTAGTGGCAGCCGCGCCGTCGTAGAGGGCGGCTTCGAAGGCGGCCAGCGTCGCCGTCCGGTTGGCCGTCAGCCTGACCGACTCGGCGGGATCAGCGACAGTGGTAGTCACGAACCGCGACACCGGGAGCAGGTCCACACTTCGCCGCAGTATGTCAACCTCGCCCGCCGGCACCGTGCGCTCCGACGAAAGCCACATCCGGAGCCCGGTCTCCCATGTCAACGGACCATCACCACCTACCGGAACGGAGAAGGTGAATGCGCCGTGCGGAAGGTCTTCCGTTGCCGCCAAGGCCTCGAGAGCCTCTTCTGCGTTCTGGGCGGCAAAGACCGGCTCCCAGGTCAAGAGCTCGGCGATAGCGTCGTCGAGGACCTGCGACACGCTCGGGGCCCCGGCCTCGGTGATGACTGAATATCCACCGAAAAGGGCCTGTCGCACTTCTTGGGCGAGTTCCCGGCCGACCTCGCCCTCGGTGCGGTACGGCAACCCGGCAAGAGTCCTGTCCACCTTGACACCGGTGGCCTCGATGCGCAGGTAGATCCCGGCGAGGGAGGGACCCAGTTTGGTCTCCGCGGGGGACGGCACGGCAAAGCCCATCGAAGCCTCCAGACCGGCCTCCGGGAGACGCACGCGGAGCATCCGCTCGGTGGCGGCGTTGTCCTCATCGGCGAGCACCAGCATGTCGTAGGGCATGAGAGTCTTATTGAGTTGATCGAGAACTGCACGGATAGCCTCATCCTGGTCTGCAATGTCCAGCGCCACGCCTCCGGATAGATCGGCGATTCCCTGGAACGCGGGTCCAAAATCCCCCGAGCCGAGCATGATCGCAGGCGGCCCCGACCTCAGGCCTGCTATCAGCTCCTGAGGCGCCACATCCTGAGGTTCGCCGAGCTCGTTCGCAGAGACTCCGTCGGTCATGAAGACGATGGCGTTGGCGTCGGGGACGGCGCCGTCGACGTATGACTGCCACAGCGCAGAGCCGAGCGTGAACTGGTCGGCATCCTCCCCGACGCGCACCGGATCGTCCCGCCACGGGAAGGGGCTGCCGGCGCCCGATGCGCTGACGAGAGCGACACGAAACTGGGCCGCCGAGTGCTCGGCCTTCACGGCCGTTGCGATCTCAGTCACCACCCTTGTCGCGCCGGCATTGCGGTACTGCTCCGGCACGCTTGACGAGTTGTCGACAATGAACACGATTCGAGGAGGAGGACGCCGGTTGTGCCGCAAAGTGAACGGCACCTCGAATCCGTCGTCGTCAACAACGAAGCGCAACGCGCCCAGGTCCTCGAGAGTCAGTCCGGCGGCGTCGAGAACGTCGACTTCGGCGCTGAGTCTGGGGTAATGGCTGGAGACGATCCGGTTGATGCGGATCTCGGCGGCCGCCAACGGATCTCCGGAGCCGCCGATGGTGCCGCGGGATAGCGCGAGGCGTTCCCCGTCTTCGGCCATCACCTCCCCTTCCAGTGTGAACGGGTCGCCTTGGGCGACAAGCTGCGCTTCCTCTTCGCTCGTGACGTCGAGCCCGGCGACTCGGATGGTGGGGATCACCGTTGTTACGTCCGCCGGCCGCGTGGCGATCAAGTCGGCGAGGCTGGTCGCCGGCGGTACGAAGGCAATGTCAACTCTCCGCCCCGCGAGCTGATCCAGCCGGAAAGCGGCCGTAGCCACCTCGACGGGTCTGCGTGGATCGAGCGTTGTGGCGATAGAGATTGTGAAGCGTGCCTCCGGGGCACTCGCCATCTCTCCCAGCTCGGCCGGCGACCCTTCAACGGCAAACGGGCCGGGCCGCGCCGTCCATAGCCCGGCAGTCTGGTCGCCGATGCGGACCTCCGGCAGCACGCCGAACAAATCGGCCGTCGCGGGAGGGCGAAAGCTGGTCGGGTCCACGGCTCGCAATGCGGCCGCGGCCATCGCCGCGGCGAGGGCAGGATCCGCCACGCGTTCCGGGACGACCGGCGCCGCGCCCGACAGGGCGAAGAGATCGTCCGGCGCCTCCGGAGTCGCGAACGCAAGCGGCTCGACGTTGACGAGAACGGGCCGTTCGGAGCCCTGAAGCGTGCCTTGGATCACCGCGGCAGAGGTGCCGGCCGCTTCCAGCGTGTCCGCCAGGAGCTGGGCAATCTCACGAGGGGTCCCCATCCCGGCGCGGAGCACACCGCGTGTGCCCCAGCGTTGGCCGTCGGCGTTGGCGATCCAGGCGCTCGGGTCGACCGGGATCACTGCGACATGGTCGCGGATGAGGGTGACCAGCTGCTCCAGATCACCCTCCCGGGCCAAACGCGCCATATGAGCAGGCAGGTGGTCGGGGCTGGTTCTGACCCTGCGTTGCGCTTCCCGCAACAGGTCCCAATAGTTGGAGATAGTCAAAGGGGGCTGCGTTGTCGTGCCGGGCGCCGGTGACCGCGTGGTCGGCACTGCGGCGATAGTGGTCGTCGTCTCTGTTGTGGGAGAGCACGCCGCCAGGAGGACAGAACTGGCTGCGCCTGTCGCCAAGACGAGGAACTCTCGCCGCGACCAAGTGTTGACGTCCGACATCGTTATCCCAGCTCAGAGCGGAGCCGCTTTCGGCTACCCAGCACCCTACGAGGGCTTCCGGCTCTAGTGAATACGTCATTCGCCGTAAGGTTCGAACCGGCGCCTCAAGGCATCCGGAGCGGCAGCCGATTCACTGGACATGAGCCTTCCCTTCATGATTGGATACGTGCTCGGTGAGCATGGACGGCAGTCGGCGCGGCTGGCCTCCCAGACGGGGTCCCGCAGCGGACCGAGCACCGAAGACCTATTCGGTATCGAGGATCGTGTCGACCGCCTCACTCTGATCGTGGCCGCCATGTGGTCGCTGCTCGAGGAGCAGGGACTCACCGAGGAGCAGCTCCATGAGCGGATTCGGGCCCTGGACGAGGCCGACGGTGTCCCGGACGGGAAGATGACGCCCCAGCCCACCACGTGTCGCAGCTGCGGCGCCAAGGTCGGCGCGGGTCTCGCCGCGTGCCAGTTCTGCGGCACGGCGGTCGCGGCGACTGCACAGCCCGGACCGTTCGATGGCGTCTAGGTAGCTTCAGAAGCCGGCCGATCGCGGAGAGGCGGACTCACCCGTCGCGGTGGCTCGTTGTCGCGATGTCGCGGAGGCGCGACTACGAAGCGGCCGCAACCAGAGACGGCGGACACCGGCCCTCGACTGCAAGGGGTTGGGGAGGCTGCTGTGCCGGATCGATTCGTAGGATCATGCCGGCGCCCCGAGTTCCGGTTCCCGACTCGAGCAGAACCCATTGCCCCTCGATCTGCTTCTTGGCGATCACGTCATTGCCGGTTCCGACGCAGTTGATCAGCTCGACGCCCCAGCCGTGCTCCTGCACCGCTCGGGCCAGCGACACCGAGGCCGCTTCCCAGCTGCCGGTCACGTCGTGCAGCTGGGTGACCATGGGGCCGGGCCCGCCGCGCTCGTCGGTGAGCCGGCCGTTGCTCAGGCCGCCGATCCGGGCACTGAGGATCGACTCGCCTTGGAGATCGGCCAGTGTGGGGCCTGCCGGCTGTGAAGAGCAACTCGCCGACACCAGGGCAAGGAACGACACCATCGTCAGCGCAAGCCGGCAGCCTTCGGAGTATGCCCTAGCCATCGGCCGCGGCAGAGCCGCAGCGGGGGCACAGGTAGCCTTCGCCACCGAAGCGCATGTCGTCCACGTCATAGCGGGCACACCCGGAGCACCGGGCCGCGATGAAGTCTTCGGCAATCGCGGCCGCCGGCCCGTCGGCGGCGAGCAGATCTGTCACCAGGACGGCGGCATTGGTTCCGTTCTTCACGGCGGCGAGCCTAACCGTGCCGCGCGACAAGTCTGGTCAGGCGAGCAGTTCACGAAGCGGCCCGGCGGCATCTTCATACTCGGCGTGCTCGCCCGTCTCCTTCTTGCTGTAGATGAGTTTGTCGTCGGCCATGACTTCGAACACCCCGCCCCGGCTGGGGATGAGAGTGATGCCTTCTATCTTGTGCTCGAATTCATCGAGCAGGCCTGAGACCATGCCAACTGCACGGTCGGTATAACCTCAGGCCGCGCAGTACTCGATTGATAGTTTCATGGCGGCGAGTTTACCGGTGACATCGGGGCTCTCATCGCACGAGGCCCATCGGGTAGCTGTCGAGGCGTTCCGGACCCGACTCAGTCACGACGATCTGCTGCTCCAGCTTGATGCCTTCGCCACCGTCTCTGCGGCCGACGAATGCCTCAACGGCGAACACGTTGCCCACCTCGACGACTCCATCGAATCCGGTGCGATCCCACAGCTCCCGCATGTAGATCGACGGGTACTCGTCGCAGATTCCCACGCCGTGAGCGACAACCGTGTAACCGTTGAACTCGTCGACCACCGGGTACGTGCACCGCTCTGTTATGTCGCGATAGGTGGCGCCGGCCTGAAACAACGGGATATTGGCCTCGATCGATTCGAGGGCCCGGGCGTACACGTCGGCCTGGTTGGCGTTGGGGCGCCCCCCGCCGCAGAGCCACGACCTGCTGATGTCGACGCACATACCGTACGCCCCGATGAGATCCGTATCGAAAGCCATGATCTCGCCGGCCTCCACCACTTTGCGGCTCGCCTCCTGATACCAGGGATTGGTCCGGTTGCCCGACGCCAGCAGTCTGGTTTCGATCCACTCGCCGAAGCGGAGGAAGTTGGCCTGCTGCAGCTTGGCCCAGAGCTCGACCTCGGTGACGCCCGGCTCGAATATCGCCCGCATCTCGTCGATATCTCGCTGGCAAGAGTCGACGGCGCATCGCATCGCCTTGAGCTCGTCCGGGCCCTTGACCAGCCTGGCGTTCTCGAGCAGCCGCTGCCCGCTGACCAGGTCGACGCCACGCTTCTCGAGAGCCCGTATGGCGTCGAGGCTCAGCATGTCAATGGCGAGCCGCCTGCTTCCCGACCGGGAGGAATCATCGATTAGCTCGAGAATCTCATCGGCCCACCTGCCCGCGATCTCATCGATACGATCACCGACATAGAACGGCACCAACGAGGTCGCCGGCCGAATCTCGTCGATCACCTCGGAGTGGGCGGACAAGAACTCACCATCGGAGTACTCGAACAGGACCACCGGCCCGCCGGCTGCAACGAACACGTACCGCACCGCATTGTGCATCGTCCACACCGACATGTTCGTGGTGTCGGTCGCGTAGCGAATGTTCAGCGGGTCGTAGAGCAGAGCACCGTCAACCTCGGTGCGCTGCAGTTCTGCTTGCAGGCGCCGCAGCCGGAAGCGGCGCATCGCGGCGAGGTCGGGCAGTTCCAGGCCGGCCGCCGCCCACTCGGCGAGGGTTTCCCGGCGGGGCCCCAGGGCATGCATATTGCGGTCCGTGTGATCGAGCAGCCACCGCGGGGGCGCCTGACCGGAACGGATCTTGGGGAAGTGGCGGGAAGTCACGCCGGCAGGATACGTGAAACGACGCCGGGCCGGCTTGGCCCTCGCCCGGCTCGCGCCGCGGTTCGCGTGAAATACCTATGATCGGTCCATGGCGGAACCAATCAACAAGACCAGCAGGCGAATCACCCAAAGTGCGGTCCAGGGGGCGTCCCAGGCCATGCTCTATGCCACCGGGCTGACTCCCGAAGACATGGACAAGGCCCAGGTGGGGATCGCCTCAATGTGGTACGAAGGCAACTCGTGCAACATGCACCTCGATCAGCTCGCCGCCAGGGTCAAGGAGGGCGTCGACCAGGCGGGCATGATCGGCATGCGCTTCAACACGATCGGAGTGTCGGACGGCATGGCGATGGGCACTTCCGGGATGCGGTACTCCCTCCAGAGCCGCGACCTGATCGCCGACTCGATCGAGACGGTCATGGGAGCCCAGTGGTACGACGCCAACATCTCGATCCCGGGGTGTGACAAGAACATGCCCGGATCGGTCATGGCGATGGCCCGCGTCAACCGGCCGGCGCTGATGATCTACGGCGGCACGATCCAGCCGGGCGTCGACGCGGCCGGCCAACCGATCGATATCGTGTCGGCCTTCCAGGCATACGGCGAGCTCCTCGCCGAGCGCATCGACGAGGAGAGGCGCACCGACATCGTGCGCCACGCCTGCCCCGGGCCGGGAGCCTGCGGCGGCATGTACACGGCCAACACCATGGCGTCCGCGATCGAGGCGCTCGGCATGAGCCTGCCGTACAGCTCGTCGAGCCCGGCTCTCAGCCAGGCCAAACAAGACGAATGTCTCGCCGCCGGGGCCGCAGTCCGCAACCTGCTGGAGAACGACATCACGCCGGCCGACATCATGACCCGGGACGCCTTCGAGAACGCGATGGTGATCACGATGGCGCTCGGCGGCTCGACCAACGCGGTGCTCCACCTGATCGCGATGGCGCGATCAGTCGGCGTACCGCTCACCATCGACGACTTCCAGGAGGTCAGCGACCGGACTCCCTTCCTCGCCGACCTCAAGCCCAGCGGCCGGTACGTCATGGAAGACCTCCACAAGGTGGGCGGCACTCCGGCCGTGCTCAAGATGCTCCTCGACCAGGGGGTCCTCAACGGCGACTGCCTCACCGTGACGGGGCGAACGATGGCCGAGAACCTCGGCCCCCTCCCCGGCCTCACGGAAGGCCAGCGGGTGGTCCACCCCTGGTCACAGCCGATCAAGGAGACGGGTCACATCACGATCATGCGGGGCAACCTGGCGCCGGATGGCGCCGTCGCCAAGATCACCGGCAAGGAGGGCCTCCGTTTCACGGGCACGGCCAGGGTGTATGACGGCGAAGAGGACATGATCCACTCGTTCGAACGCAACGAGATCGGCCCGGGCGATGTCATCGTGATTCGCTATGTGGGGCCGAAAGGGGGCCCGGGTATGCCCGAGATGCTGACCCCGACTTCGGCCATCATGGGAGCCGGGCTCGGCAACGACGTTGCCCTGCTCACCGACGGGCGGTTCTCCGGTGGGTCGCACGGCTTCATCGTCGGCCACCTGACGCCCGAGGCGCAGGCCGGCGGCAATATCGCCCTCGTGGAGAACGGCGACACTATCGACATCGATGCCGTCGCCCGCACGATCACCGTCGACCTGTCGGAAGAGGACCTGGCCCGCCGCCGCGCCGCCTGGCAGGCACCTCCGCTCAAAGCCACCAAAGGAACATTGTTCCGCTACAGCCTGACGGTGAAATCTGCTTCTGAAGGCTGCGTGACGGACGAGGAGTAGTCCCGGGTTCAGCCGGGCAGCGCCCGGCGCGCGGTGCCGTAGATGAAGGCGAAGTCGGTGTGGTCGACATGAGCCGTCCAGCCGAGGCGGCCCAAGTTGGCGGCCAGCTCTTCGGGCCACCAGAAGCGCTTGACCATCGTCCACTCTGAGCCGTCACGCAGTCGGCGGGTGCGCACTTCGGATTCGGTGGGTCGTTCGATCTGGCGCTGTTCGGCGATCTCGGGCCAATCGCGGGGACCATTCGTGTTGGCATGGTCCGGGTGGGCGTTGTCCATGAACCACACCCGGCCGCCCGCCACCAGCGCCCGGTCGAGAAGGTTCCAGAACGATCCCCACATGGCCGCCGGCACGTGGCTGATCCAATACCCGAAGTAGATGTTGTCGTAGCGCTGCGGCGGTTCCCAGCTGAAGATGTCGGCGTGGATCCGCGCGACGCCGGGGTGCTTGGCGGCCAGCAGGTCGAGCATCTCCGGGGCTGCATCTAACGCAGTCACCCGGTCGGCGGCAGGCAGCAGCCGGCCGGTCCGGTTGCCCGACCCTGCGGCGATCTCCAGGACGTGGCCGGTGGGCGGATCGGCCTCCAGCCAGGCATCCAGCTCGGCGACGTCAACGCGAAGGCGCTCGAGGTACCCCGGCCGGCGTTGATCATTGTCGGCGTGGCGCGGCTCATCGTCGTATCCGGTGGCCCGTGCCCGGTAGTAGGCGATCTGGGCCGCGATCAGCTCCTCGATATCCATGGGTTGATTGTGCCAGCCGGCGGGAGGCGCAATGGAACTGCGTACTACTGAAGGTGCATTACTATCTCGTCCGTTCCGCACCCATACCTGGAGCCTCCCGCACAATGACCGCTCGTTCCGCGCCGCCGCGCCGGCCCCATCGGGCCCGCAGAATCATCCTCATCGGCCTCATGCTCGGGGTCGCCGCGGTATTCGCCGCGATCGCACTACTGCTGTGGACCAGCGCGAAAGTCGAACGCCAGGAAGTTGCCAACCTCGACCCGGCCGACGGGCAGCGCAACATTCTGATCGTCGGCACCGACAGCCGGGAGAACCTCCCGGATGACTTCGAGGGGAACTTCGGCAGGTTCTCCGGGTCGCGCACCGACGTCATCATGCTGGTTCACTTCACGCCGGGCGAGCGCGCCCAGATACTGAGCCTGCCTCGCGACCTCAAAGTGGACATCCCGGGCCACCCCACCAACAGAATCAATGCCGCTTTCGCGCTGGGAGGACCCGATCTCCTCGTCGATACGGTGAGGCGCAACCTCGACATCCAGATCAACAACTACGTAGAGATCGATTTCGCCGGGTTTGCCGCGATAGTCGACGCGCTCGGCGGTGTGGCAATGACGTTCGATCACCCTGCCCGCGATGAGAAATCGGGACTCAACGTCGATATCGGCACCCAGTTGCTCCGCGGCCCCCAGGCCCTGGCGTATGCCCGTTCCCGTTCCTATCAGGAGTTCCGGGACGGCGGGTGGAAATCGGTCGGCAACAACGACATCGCCCGCACCGAGCGCCAGCAGGAAGTGCTGCTGGCTATGTTCGAGCGGGCAACATCGAAGGGCAACGCCTTCAATCTGCCCGGTTTCGCCTCGACGGTCGCCGAGCACATCACGGCAGACGAGTCTCTCACGGTCGGCGTCATGGTGGAGCTCGGCCGGGCTGCGCTGAGCCTGAGGTCGACGGACGTCGAGGCGATGACGCTTCCGGTGAAGATCGTTACCGAGGAACGCTCCTATGTCGTCCCGATCGAGCCGGAAGCCACCGCGGTGCTCGAAGCCTTCAGGGCCGGGCTTCCCTTCCCCAGCTGAGGCATGCCGAGACATTCATCGCTCCAAGCTGCCGACCGCGGCGGTGACGGCGTCGAGCTCCTCTTCGGTGTTGAAGTAGTGCACCGACGCTCGGACGAGGCCGGCCAGGCCCCGATCCTCCATGTCGATGCGGGCGGTGGCCACTCGGGGCGCTGAGGTGTTGATGCCCTCACGGCGCAGGCGTGTCATCACGTCGCGGCAGGCGACACCGTCGACGGTGAACGTCACGATGCCGCCTTGAACGGCTCCCCTGTCGTGCACAGTGACCCCCGGAAGGGCGGCCAGGCGCTGCCGCAAGCCGGAGGCGAGGTGGCGGATGTGTTCCCATGACGCGGCGGGGCCGACCTCCTTGGCGTAGCGGGCTGCAACCGCCAAGCCCACCTTGCCGGCGAGCTGCTGTTCCCACACCTCGAACCGCCTCCCGTCGGGCTGCAACTCGTAGCCGGTCCGCGACGACCAGGGGGCGGCGTGCCCGTCGATCACGATCGGATCGATCTCCCCCAGCTTCCTCTCGGTGACGTACAGGAACCCGGTGCCCCGCGGGCCCCGGAGGAACTTGCGCCCGGTAGCCGTGAGGAAATCACAGCCGATCGTCGCGACGTCGATGGGGAGCTGACCGACCGACTGGCAGGCGTCCAGCAGAAACGGCACGCCGGCGGCGCGGGCGACGGCGCCGACGGCCGCGGCCGGGTTCACCAGGCCGCCGTTGGTGGGAACGTGGGTCAGCGCGATGAGCTTCACCCGCTCGTCGACCATCGCCTCCAGGGCCGCGACGTCGACCTGGCCGTGCTCGTCGGAGGGCACCACCTCCACCACCGCCCCGCTTCTGCGGCTCACCTGGAGGAAGGCGATGAAGTTGCTGGCGTAGCTGGCCTCGGACGTCAACACCCGGTCCCCGGCCCCGAGCGGCTGGCTGTAGAACGCCATGTCCCACGCCCTGGTTGCGTTCTCGACGAGGGCGATCTCGTCGGGGCCGCAGTTGAGCAGCTGGGCCGCCGAGTCGTACACCGACAGCAGCTCTTCGGCGAACTCGGCGGCCGCCTCGTAGCCGCCGATGGCCGTCTCCCTGGCGAAATACCGCTCCACGGCCGCCACCACCGGCTGCGGCATCAGGGCGGCCCCGGCGTTGTTGAAGTGGACCACGTTCTCGCAAGCCGGCGTCTCCCGCCGGGCCCTGGCGACGTCGATCATCATCAGAGAAACCCGCGCTCGCGCATCCAGTCGTCGTCGAACATGCGGGACAGGTAGTTGCGGCCGCCGTCCGGCAGCAGCACCACGACGAGGTCGTCCGGCCGCTCTGCAGCCACCTCGATCGCCCCGACGAGCGCCATCCCACACGACCCGCCCACCAGCAGGCCCTCCTCGGCGGCGGCCCGCCGGGTCATCCGGAAGGCCTGCTCGTCGGTCACCATGATGAAGCGGTCGACGACGCTCGGGTCGAGCGCCTCCGGCCAGAAGTCCTCGC
>JBFISZ010000042.1:0-17210 GCA_041608315.1 Acidimicrobiia bacterium
CCAGGCGGCGCCGCAGACCGGATCGGGAATCTGGGCGGCCCGTTATGCCGGCGCGCTCGGGCCGGTCGGCGCCGGCCCCCCGGGCGATGTGGTCTCACCGTGCCTTGCTGCGGGATTCCGGATTACCGCCCCGACACATGACTGCGAACTCGAGATGACGTAATCTCATCACAATGGCCCTCGGGCCGTGGATCGCCCTATTGAGAGCTGGGCCGGGCTCGCACACGCGAAAGGAGCACGATGATGTTTGAGGCATTCCCCGATGATCTGCAGTACAAAGTGGTCATCAATCAGGAGGAGCAATACGCGATCTGGCCGGTCGACCGAGAGAATCCGACGGGTTGGAAGGATGTGGACGACGGTGCCGAAGTCCAGGGCTTCGATTTGTTCAGCGGCATCGGCTCGAAGGCCGATTGCCTCGGCTACATCGAAGAGGTATGGACCGACCTGCGGGCCCTTCCCATCCACGATGACCTTGCCGCCATGCTGCGGACGCCGTAAGCCGGCTTCTCAGTGACAGGCCAAACGCGGAGAAGCGGTCGACGAACGGCCGGGTACGCTACGGCTCGTGAGCGGCACACCACCTGACTCGGCTTCAGTCGTCACATTGGGTGATATCGAGGCTGCCGCAGCCCGCATCACCGGGCGGGTTCATCGCACGCCTGTCATGACTTCCGCGATGCTCGACGCCGAACTCGGCGCTGCGGTGTTCTTCAAGTGCGAGAATTTCCAGAAGACCGGTTCGTACAAGGTCCGCGGCGCACTCAACGCGGTGGCACGGTTGGATGACGAGGCGGCGGGCCGCGGGGTTCTCACCCACTCTTCGGGTAATCACGGGGCGGCGCTGGCATGGGCGGCAACGTTGCGGGGTGTCGAATGCACGGTCGTGGTGCCCGACAACGCCAATCCGCTGAAGGTCGCCGCCATGCGCGCCTACGGAGCCAAGATCGAGCTCTGCGGCTCCGGCGAGAGAGAGCACGCCGCCGAGATGGCTCTCGGGCGCAGCGGGGCTACCTTCGTCCACCCCTACGACGATCCCGCCATCATTGCCGGCCAGGGTACGGTGGCGCACGAGCTGGTCGACCAAGTGGCGAGCCTGGATACGTTGGTGGCACCGATTGGGGGCGGCGGGCTGCTCTCCGGGACGGCGGTCGTTGCCGGATCCGCATTGTGCGGCGCCGCTGTCATAGGCGCCGAGCCGGAGGCAGCAGACGACGCCTATCGCTCACTGGCAACCGGAGTGCGTCAACCCGCCGTAGAGGACCCGCACACCATCGCCGACGGCCTCCTGGGAGGTATTGGGAAGATCCCGTTTGCCATTCTCACGGCCTCTGAAGCCGAAATCGTCACGGTCACCGACAGCGAGATCGTTGCCGCCGCGAACTTCTTTCTAGCCCGGATGAAGATGGTGGTCGAGCCATCGGCTGCCACCGCGCTGGCCGCGCTGCGCAAGCTCGATTGCTCACAGCGGCGGGTCGGCGTGCTGATCTCGGGCGGCAACACCGATCTGAGTTGGGCGACGTGACTACCAGACGTTTCCGACTGGCCACGCCTTTCGACGATGCGGAGAACGAGTTCCTCCTCGCCAACCTGGCGTCTCGCGACTGGGAAAGGACGGAGGCTGCCGACTGGGACCTGCTTTGGTCATTCGACATGCCGATCCGAGCGGTGTTCCGCTCGCTACGGCCGGAGCAGAGGGTGAACCACTTCCCGGGATCAATCACGCTGCACTTCAAGGACGAACTGCACCACTTCCTCGCTCGCGGCGCCGCTCGGGTGGGGCCTGCCGCCGGCTGGTACGACTTCTTTCCGCGCACGTTCTCGATGCCGGCCGATTATGAACGCTGGTGCGCGGTGGCCGAAGCCGAGCCCGGTGTGATCTGGATCCGCAAGCCAAAGCGGATGATGGGCGGGATCGGGATGTCCCTGTTCACCTACCCCGACCGTGTGGAACCCGACGATGGCTTCATCATCCAGCAATACGTGGCCGACCCGTTCTTGTTCCCGGGCGAGCCCTACAAGCACTCCCTGCGTATCTACGTCCTGGTCACGTCGCTCGACCCTCTGGCGGCATTCGTCTATCCGAACGGTCCGGTCAAGTTCACATCCCGGCGATACGGCACCGCGCCGGAGCAGCTGGCCGATCCGGTTGTGCATCTGACCAACCCGCACGTGCAGCAGACGAACGACGAAGTTACCGACCCGGTGCGGGCGATCGACATCGTCGAGCTCCGCTCGAGGATGCGCCAGGCCGGCCACGACGACGACCGGTTGTGGAAGCGGATCCGCAGCATCCTCGCTCAGACCTTGATCGCCCACCGCGAGCCGATGCTCCGGGTCAGCAGCCACGCCGGCGCCGCGCTCGGCTCCTGCTTTGAGCTGCTCGGATTCGACCTCGTGATCGACGCCGGGATGCGGCCGTGGTTGATCGAGGCGAACGTGAGCCCGGGCTTGGGAGGCCGCGGGGCACCCGGCTCGCCCGGTCGCGCCTTCCAACGCGGTGTCAAGGAATCAATGGTCGGAGATCTGCTCGACCTGATTGGGGCCGGCGCCGGCGGGTTCTCGGTCGGGAGCCCTCCGCAGCGGTTTTCGGCAGAGAGGGCACGGCGGCAATCGTTCGAAGTCCTCTACCCCGCCCAAGACACCAGCGAGCTCTTGCGGGGCTTTGAGGTATTTCGACCGACCGATGGAGAATTGCTGGACGTGTAGCGTGCCCTAAGGCGTCATTGGGGGGCGCTCCATCATGAACGAACTCCCCGATCCCACCAGCTGCAATGCACTTCCGAAATTGAAGGCCGTCGTCGACAGGTCGGCACCCGAGGTCAGACCGGAATAGCTGGTGAAGGCGAAGCCTTCAACTTCCGGCTCATAGGCCGCAGCGCGTTTCAGTACCTGGTCGATGACAGATTGCTCGGCTTCGGTCAACTCGAGTGCATCGATCTTCTCGGCCAACGAATTGAGTACTGCAGCGTCGATTTCCGCCATTCTTTCCTCCCGTCATCGTTCCGCTTCTTGGTTCAACGATACGCTCGGGCGGACCTTCCGACAAACGGCCGCGGCGTCCGCCTACCATCGGCTCGTGATGAGGGCTCAGCCAGGTGGGCATTTGCTGCGAGGCGTCGATTCCCGGGCGCGCTCCTCTGGGATGTTGTCGAGGGGGGCGAGCGGACATGACTGAGGAACCTCGCAGTGGTTTCGCCGTGTTCCGGCGCGGTGACCGCGTCGAAGTCAGGTACCGTCCGGGCTCCGCCGGAGAGGACGCGGCTCGCCCGATGGCGGCGGCCGCGGCGCGAGCGCGCCAGCACCTGGAGGGCATCGGGCCCGGGCCGGCACGGACGCCGGTGATCGTTCTCGACGACCCATTTCCCGACCCCGACGATCCGGCCAAGTTGGTTACCGAAGGCAGCGTGGTCGATAACGAGACCGGCGAGGTGTGGATGGTGGCTACGCCGGAGACTCCTCCCGAAGATCCGCACCGGGCACTTGCTCTGCTCTACGGCGCCGGGCTACCGGCTGCTGATGAGGTCGAGCTGCTCGTCGAGGGCTACGGCCTTCACCTGGCCGACGTGCCCAACACGCGTCCCCAGCTGGCCGAGGTCGCCATGCCACCTTTGGACTCTGCCGAGGGCGAGCTGCGCGATGCCATGGCCGTCGACTGGGTACGTTTCCTGCTCGAGCGGGAGAACGAGGAAGTGCTGCGCAAGCTTCTCGCCGCGGCTCGGGGCAAGATCGAGACGACCTTCCAGGATCTCTACGGGACGACCAGTGCCGCTCTGGAGCAGGCATGGCGGCGCGAAATTGCCGCCGGTGTACCCGACGTCAAGACCGGACAGTTCCTGGCGGCATCCCTGCGATACCTGCGCCCTTACCGGCTTCGGCAGCTGGAGATCTTCGGGTATATGCTCTTCAGCCTTGCCTTCACCGCCGCGTTCCCCTTCGTGTCCCGGCACCTCTTCGACACTGCCATTCCCAGCCGGGAATACTCGGAGGTCGTCCGCCTTCTGGTCTTTCTGGCTGCTGCTTTCACCGTCTCCCTCGTCGCCGGGCTCCGCCAGGCATATCAGAGCGCATGGGTGAGCGGCGCCATTGGCCGGGATCTCCGCCACCAGATGTTCGACCGCCTCCAGGTAGCGCCCCACCTATGGCTGAGCCGCTATCCGCAGGGCGACATTCTCTCCCGGTTGTTCTCCGACGTGAGCACGGTTCAGTCGGGATTGTCGGAGACGATCGGACAGGGCATCTATCAGGGGCTGACTCTGGCGGTGGCCGCATCGATCATGGTGACCATCAATCTGCCCCTCGGCCTCGTCGTGCTGGCCGGCGCCCCCGTCGTGGCCTTGGTGTACAAGGCGATGGCGACAGGTGCGCGCGACCGCAGCCTCGACGCCCGGGAGGAGAACAGCGCCCTGCTCACGGTGGCCGCGGAGAACTACCAGGCGATGCCGGTAGTCAAGCTGTTCGGTCTGAAGGGCCGGGAGAGCCGCAGGTTCGGCCATCAAGCAGGCCGACTCTTCCGTTCCCAGCGTCGCCTCAGCCTCTTTGGAGGCCTCTTCGGGCTGTCGGTCAACATGATCGTCACTCTCCTGCGGCTCGGCGTGCTTGGGTTTGGAGCGTGGCTGATTCTGCAAGACCGTTTCACCATCGGCGGCCTGGTGGCGTTCCTGGCAATCATGGGTGATGTCATCGGCCCGGTAACGGCCCTCACGACGCTCGGGCAGAACATCCAGGGCGCCAGCGGGGCCCTGGTGCGCATCAACGAAGTGCTCGACCTCGAGCCGGAACCGGGAGACGGGGAGAAACCCGACCTTCTACCTCTTCGACACGAGCTCGTGCTGGCGGATATCGCGTTCTCGTATACCTCAGACCGCCGAGTGCTCGACGGCATCGACGCGGTGATCCCGGCCGGTTCGAGCGTTGCCTTCGTCGGCCCGTCGGGATCGGGCAAATCGACCGTGCTCCGCCTGATCATGCGCTTGTTCGACCCGGATGAGGGGATGATCACGGCGGACGGCGTCGACATCACGACTGCGTCGATGAGCTCGTGGCGCAACCAGATGGCCGTCGTATTCCAGGACTCGTTCCTGTTCGACACCACCGTCCGCGAGAACATCGCCCTCGGCAAAACGGGCGCCACCGACGAGGAAATCCGGGCTGCTGCCGCCGCCGCCGAGCTGGACGAGACAATCGCCGCCTTGCCCGGAGGCTACGACTCCGTGGTGGGACAGCGGGGGCAGAACCTTTCGGGAGGGCAGCGGCAACGGGTGGCCATCGCCCGGGCCCTGATCCGCAGCCCGCGGCTGCTTCTCCTCGATGAGGCCACCTCGGCGCTCGATCCCGCCACTGAGGCCCAGATCAGCGAAACACTCCAGCGAGTCGGGGCCGACCGCACCGTGATCGCCATAACCCACCGGCTCACCTCGATCACGCGCTACGACCAGATCTTCGTGATCGATGCCGGTCGGCTGGTCGAGTTCGGCACCCACGACGAGCTCGTGTCGCTCGGCGGGACTTACGCTCGGCTGTGGGCAGACCAGACCGGTGCTGAGGTCGGGGAGCATGCCCCGTTTGATGCCGCCGGGGCGCTTGGCAAACTCGTCTTGTTCCGCGATCTTGGCCGGCTGGAACTGGAAGACATCGCGGGACGCCTTCGATCGTTCATTCTCCAGCCGGGCGAGGAGATCGGTGACGCCGGCCGCCGGCTTCTCCTCGTCAGGCGAGGCAGGGGCGAGGTGCTGACGCCGTCCCTCGGCGGAGAGCTCGTCACGACGGCCGAGCTTCGAGTGGGCGATGCATTCGGGCTCAGGGCGTTGCTCGGCAAGGGCGGCTCATACCTCCGAGCCGCGGAGGCGCTGACCCTTCTCGAGATCGACAACGCCGTACTGGACGGAATCATCGCCCGCTACCCATCGGTGGCGGCAATCCTCGATACGACCACCCCGGCCGCCGGAGGGCCGAGCGCGGGCCGTAAGGTCGCCGCCGCCGCGTTCGCGGTCGCCAGAATGAAGCCAGTGGAAGGAGTCGCCACGTGACGCTGCCCCGTAGCCGAGTGCTGGACGAGATTGTCGATGCCGCCGTCGAGGTCACGGCCGCCTCGGCCGGCTGGGTTCTCATGATCCAGGGCAACGAACTAGTGGTCGTGGCCGCCGCCGGCGGCGACTCTCCGGGATCGAAGGTTGGCCGACGGGTTCCGGTGAGGGGCACAGCCGGCTTGGTGGCGATGTCGGGTCATCCGGCCGCCATCGAGTCGCCTCCGAGCGATGCTTCCAATGTCGGAGCCGGCGGCCTCGACGGCAACCCGGCAGGAGTATTGGCTGCCCCGTGTGGCGACGAGGACGTGCTCGGCGTGCTCGAGGTGGCGCGACCGGAGGGAAGCGCACCCTTCAGCTTCGACGACATTGAAGAGGTGACCCTGCTGGCACGCATCGCCGGGGCCGCTCTCGACGAGTTGGATGAGGCCGGCGCCGCGGTGCCGTCCCCGTCCCATCTCGGCGCCGAATTGACCGAGTTGTCGGCGCGCAATCCGGCCCGCTACGCCGCCATCGCCAGGATGATCGACGCCGTGCTCGGACAGGGCTGATGGCCGAGCCCCGCCGTCCGGCCTGGACCAAAGAGGTCGATGCGCTGCAGCTGCCGGGCGTGGACCGCATCGAGGACCTGACGCCGGAATGGGCCTGGGAAGGCGCCGATGGCTCCGGCGTGCGAGTGGCCATCATCGACAGCGGCATCGATGCCGATCATCCCGACCTCGGCGATTCGGTCGATCGGGACGGGGCGATCGCTTTTCACGTGGGCGCCGACGGCAACGTCGTTGCGACCCCGGGGCCACACCAGGACTCATTTGGGCACGGTACGGCCTGCGCCGGAATCATCCACTCACTTGCCCCGGGCGCCCGACTGACGAGTGTCAAAGTATTGGGCGAGGGCTTGCAGGGCAAGGCGGCAGCCTTTCTGGCCGGTCTCAAGTGGGCTATTGACGGCGGCTTCCCCATCATCAATCTGTCCCTCGGCACCCGGCGGCGCGACTGGGCTCTCCCCTTTCACGAGGCTTGCGATCGGGCCTATTTCGGCGGGTCGTTCGTAGTCACCGCCGCCAACAACGTCCAGCGCCGCAGCTATCCGTCTCTCTATGCGTCCGTCACGAGCGTCGCCTGCACCACCGACAGTGATCCGTTCCGTTTTCAGTGGAATCCCAACCCGCCGACCGAGTTCCTCGGGCACGGCATAGATGTGGAGGTGCCCTGGTTGGACGGCCAGCGAATCCGCACGACCGGCAATTCCTATGCGGCCCCCCATATCTCCGGGATTGCAGCTCTCGTCCTGTCGAAACACCCCGACCTGCGGCCCTTCCAGCTGAAGACGGTTCTGTGGGCAACGGCAGCCAACGTCCGCGAAGCCGGTGACATCGCGGCTGCCGGCAAGCTCACTCGGAGGATGCAGGGAGTCACCAGCTTGGGCCCCACTGGACGGTGACTGAGCGTGAATCTGGATGTTGCCGCCGGGATTGCCCGTGGTGCCGGGTCCGCGGCGTCTGCGCCGGAGGCGAGGCGATCCTCACTCGTCGGGAAGCACGAAACCGTCCGACGTGAGGGTCGGTCGATCCTCGTCGAGCGGCAGGCCGCGGGGCAGTCGCTTCTCGGGGTCGAAGAACGGCAGCGCCACGACATCTCCGGCAAACTCGCCGCTCATACCTCGCACCGCGACGGCGCGCCCGAGCCAGCCACCTGGGGTGGGCGCCCTGAAGCGGACAAAACCGATCCCGGCCTCGAGCGTCGGCGACCAATCGCCCACCGTCACGTGGCCGACGACCTCGCCGTCGACCAGCACCTCGTCGCCGGCCATCGGCTGTCCGCCGCCGCAACGGACGCCGAACAGGAGCTGCTCGTGCCCGGTCTCGAGGAGCGCAGTCCGACCGATGAAGTCCGGGTTGTCGAAGTCGACGAATCTGCCCAACCCGGCCGCGAAGGGCGTCATGGTGCGATCGAAATCGGTGCGATTGTCGAGTATCCCCGCCTCTATGCGACGCGGCCCCATCGAGTCACCCGCCGCCATCGTCATCCCGAACGGTTCGCCGCACCGCATCAAGTGATCCCACAAGGCAAGGTGATCGAGTCCGGCGTGTCCATAGATCTCGACACCCAGCTCGCCCGTCCAGCCCGAGTTGGACACCAGCAGCTCCTGTCCGCCGAGGTCGAACATCTGTGCGGCGAAGTAACCGAAGTCGTCCGGCACCGGCGCGCCGGAGGCGGCCGCGAGAACCTCATGGGACCTGGGGCCTTGAATCTGAAGCACCCGCGAGCCGGGGTCCGACACGGTGACATCCATCCCGACACCATGGGCCGCCATCCAATTCTCGATGTCACCGTCGGCCTGCACGTACCAGAAGTGGTCGTCGGCGAGCCGCATGAGAACGCCGTCCATCAAGATCCCACCGTCGGGAAGGCAGGCGAGGCCATAGACGCCGCGCCACCGGCGTATGGGCGCTATCGGTCGAGTGAACACCCGCTCCAGCAGCCGGACGGCGTCGGGGCCCTGGATCGAGATCGGCCGCTCCGGGACGTCATAGAGTGCCACGCCCGTGCGCAGCTTCCAGTAGTCGGCCAACGCGTCGGTGCCGAGCGAGACCGGATGGAGGCGATTCGCGTACACCGCGAACACGACTTCGGGCGACCTCCACCGGTCGATGTACGGTGATTGCTCCTTTCGCTTCTCGCTCATGCGAACGATCCCGTACTGCTCCGTGTGAACAATCTTCTGTGTGGTCACGCTCGATCTCCGGTTTCTCGGCCAGGGCCACTGTGGCCTCGGGCTTGTGCGGTGGGCGGCTGTGGCGGGAGCCTACGAGTAGCGATTGGCGAGTTCAACACCCACTGGCGCACGCTCGCCACCACTCCCCAAGCTCGGCGCGGCGCGCCGTCATGATCGGTTCCCGACGCCACCAGGGGAACATGCCGTTTGGCGCCGCCGCCTACGCTGTCGGTTCGGGAGGAGGCGCTCCTTCCGTTGAACCGCATCAAGGAGGTACCTCATGGCGAGTCGGCTCTTCGCCATGCTGGCCGCTGCCGGCAAGGAGTTCATCGCCGACCAATGCTCTCGACTCGGAGCCGCGCTCAGCTACTACACGATCTTCTCCCTGGTTCCCCTCCTGTTTCTCGCGGTGGCCATTGCCGGCTACGTCTATGGGGATCCGGACGCGGTCCAACAAGCAGTGGACCGGGCAACCGACGTTGCCGGGGCCGAAGTCGGTGATTCGCTCGAGAGTCTGTTGGCAACCGTCCAGGAGCAGCGCAGCGGGGCCCTCTCGATCGGTATCGCCCTCTCAGCGTTCGCTGCGGCCAACATCTTCCAACAGGTCCAGGCAGTGCTCGCCTCCGTGTTTCACGTTCCCCCGGGCAAGCGGCGCGAAGGTCTGATCGGGTGGATCGTGCGCCGGCTCATCGGAGTGGCCGGGGCGATCGGCCTTTCGTTGCTCGTGGTGGCGCCGATTGCGGCAGTGGGCGGAGTCGAGTGGCTAGTAGGTCTGCTGCCCGAATCGGCCGACGCAATCGGCGTGGCGCTCCGATTCGCGATACCGTTGCTTTCCGTCGCCATGCTGATGCTGGTCACGGGCGTCACTTTCCAAGCTCTGACCGCCATCGAGATCCCGTGGCGAGCTGCGCTGCGGGGCGGCGCGACCACGGCGCTGCTGGGGCTGACTGCTGCATTCTTGGTGGGCACCTATCTCAACACCGCCGCGGCGACGGGCACCCTCGGTGCCCTGGGCGGAGTGGCGCTGCTGCTCTTCTTCTTCAGCCTCATGTGGACCGTGTACTTGTTCGGTGCCGAGGTGACAAAGGTCTACGCCGACTTTCTCCAGTACGGCGACATCCAACAGCCCAGCGAGCGCAAGGCCGCGCCCGTCGCCGAACGCGTGGCGGCGCCGACCACCGCGGCGGAGAGCACCGCGCCGACCGCGGCCTTCGCCGCCGGTGCCCTAGTCGGAGTCCTTTGGGGGCGCAGCCGGCCCCGTCGATAGCGCCGAGCGGTGCCGGATCGCACCAACACCGCCGGGAAGATCCCGCGCGGAGGGGGTCGAGGGGTCACGGCCTCGCCACCCGGCTCCAGCGGGCTGATGCTATGAGGGAATGATAGTGAGGGCGAGGATGGCGATGGTGGCATCGGCTGCCATGTGCGCGATGACCGGGAGCCGTAGACCAGCCGTGAGATGGCGAATCGTCCCCAGCGCCAGCCCGTACCCGAACGCCATCCCCACGCCCAATAGCCCGGCCGGGAACCCGGCAACGTGCAACGTCCCGAACGCCACAGCTTGGGCTAACACCGCTCCAATCGGCGGGAACAGGGCTGCGGCCGTCTCGTAGGCGATGCCGCGGAAGGCAATCTCCTCGGTGACGGCGTTGCCGATCACGAAGACGACCACTGCCGGCACCAAGAGGGCAACCGGCCACGGCCGGATCGCTTCCACCGCATCGATGGTCCCTTCACCGAACCGATCGGTCCAGCGAGCCCAGGCGGTCAAGGCGGCCCCGGCTCCGACCACGGTCATCCCAACGAGCCACCAGGCAACGGGCCCGGAAGATCCCCGCGGCAGCCACCCGGATGCGGGCACCAGCTCCGGCACCTTGTGCCCGACCAGCCACATCGCACCCACAACCAACCAGATGGCGAAAGGGATCCCGCTCCCGCCGGCCACCGCAAGCAACACGACCATCATGGCGAGCCTCACCGTCGGCCAGTCACGCGTGCGGATCGCAGCCACGCCGGTGAAGACCGCCAACAAAGCCCCAACGACCCCCACCGGCAGGGACACCGCACCCAGCGGCACGAGCGTCAGGGCTGCCAGCGACAGCAACCGCAACAACCGCTCACCGGACCACCGTGTCCGTCCGGTGGTGGCGTGCTCTGCTCGCCCCGAACCGGAGTCCCGTGCCACCCGCCAAGGATACGGCGCTCCCCACCAACCTGTCGCGAGCACGGCCCGTCACCGGCGTTTGCTCCGCGAGCCACTCCCCCGCCGTCCATCCGGCTGCAGCTTCCACGATGCCAGGTTGGCTTGATAGGTTATGGGCCGTGATCAGTCGCGGGAAGCACAAATCTTCGGGCAGCCTGCGCAACCAGCCGCAGCTGATCACGTACGTCGACCGGTTGGCCGGTGATCTCGCCGGGCTCGGGGAGCTCCTTCGTCGTGATCTCGCCGGGGCTTTTGGCGGCGTCCACCTGCTCCCTTTCTTCTACCCGATCGACGGCGCAGACGCCGGTTTCGACCCGATCGATCACTTGACGGTCGACGCTCGGCTCGGGGGGTGGGACGACGTGAGGCGCATTGGTGCCGACTTCGACGTCATGGCGGACTTGATCGTGAATCACGTGTCCTCCAGCTCGGCGGAGTTCGTCGACTGGTGCGAGCGGGGCGAGGCCTCACCTCACGATGGCATGTTCCTCACGTACGACCGCGTTTTCCCCGATGGCGCCTCAGCCGCCGAGCTCGCTGCCATCTACCGTCCGCGGCCCGGGCTCCCGTTCACGCCGTACCGGGTCGGGGGTGTGGAGCGCCGCGTCTGGACAACGTTCACCGCCGATCAGATCGACATCGACGTTCATCATCACGCGGCGTGGAGCTACCTGCTCAGCGCCCTCGACCGATTCGCCGCCGCCAATGTCAAGCTGGTACGGCTCGATGCCGTCGGGTACGCCATCAAGAAGCCGGGAACGTCGAGCTTCATGCTCCCCGAAACGCTCTCCTTCATCTCCCTCCTACGTGAAGAGTGTCACCGCCGCGGGATGCGCATGCTGGTCGAGATCCACTCGCATTTCCGCACCCAGCTGGACATCGCGGCCCAGGTCGACCTCGTCTACGACTTCGCGTTGCCGCCTCTCGTGCTCCACGCAATCCACGCCGCCGATGCCCGACCACTCGAGCACTGGTTGCGAGTGAGACCGACGAACTGTGTCACCGTCCTCGACACCCACGACGGCATCGGGGTGATCGACGTCGCTCCCGCCGGCGATGAGCCCGGGTTGCTGGCGCCCGATCAGGTGGACCAGCTGGTCGAGTCGATTCACTCGGCGAGTGAGGGACGCAGCCGCCACGCGACCGGCGCCGCGGCATCCAACCTCGATCTCTACCAGGTGAACTGCACCTTCTTCGAGGCGCTGGCGAGCGACGACGACGCCCACCTTCTCGCCAGGCTGATCCAAGCGCTCGTTCCGGGTGTTCCGCAGGTCTATTACGCCGGGCTCCTCGCCGCGCCCAACGACGTTGCGCTTCTCGAGCGCACGGGTATCGGCCGCGACATCAACCGGCCCCACTACGACCGGGCATCGCTGGCGGAGCAGCTCGATCGCCCCATCGTCGCCGCCACGCTGCAGTTGTTGCGCTGGCGGGCTGCCGAGTCCGAGTTGTTCGATGGCGAGTTCCTGCTGTTGCCGTCGCCACCCGACCGCCTCGTCTCGCGCTGGTCGTCGGGCGACCGAACGCTGGAGGCCCGGATCGACCTGTCGGCGCGGACGTTCGAGCTTCACCTCGATGGCAGGGCGGCAACGACCATTGGTGAACTTGCCACGTGGGGAGTGGCGTAAAGGCGCAATGTCCCGGTCAGTCCCACAGGGTGGGATGCAGCGTGACCGAATGAGCGATCGGCTCCTCTCCCGGTTCCGGCGGCCCGACGAGGCGTTCGATCAAGGCGCCCCAATCGAAGGCCTCCGTGACTTCGGACGCTCGGATGGTCAGAAGGCGATCGTCCGGCACATAGGTCGGGAGGATGTCGTCGAGGATGGCCTCGATTTCGTCGCGGAACTCGTCGTTGACGCTCCGGACCCCGTCGATCGTCAGGGGCACGTCCGGGAGCAGCCTCACGAAGAGGTCGTAGGTCCGGGACCACTTGCTCACCAGCGGCTCGACCGCGAAGGGGTCCACTCCCCCGGTTGCGCGCAGGAAGTAAGCGAAATTGTCGACGACGGCCCGATCCGTTATCAGGACGTCGGCCCGGTTGCGCAGCTCGAGCTCCTGTTGAATCTGAGCCATTATCACCCACAGCTGAGCTTCGGGGGTGGCTCCTTCATTGATACCGAGCGGATTGAAGCGAATGACCTCGCGGCCGACTTCGACGCTGCGCCCGCTGCGGCCAACGGCACCGGCGAAGGAATGCACGGCGTTCGTCTTGCGAACCGAATGCGACCCAATGAAGGCGATCTTCGAGGTTTCAGCCGCTTTCAAGAGCTGCTCCAGCGGATCGTACGCGACTCACGAGAGGACCTGGACATCAAAACAGGAGTGTCCGGATCCAGCGACGGGAGTCGGCGGGGTCGATCACGTCGTCGATCTCGAAATGGGTAGCGACGTTGAGGCCGCGGCCCCTCTCATACATCTCGCCGACCATCTCCTGCATCTTCGCTTCGCGTTGCACCGGGTCCGCGATCTCCTCCAGCTCCTTGCTGAACCCGAGCTTGACGGCGCCCTCGATTCCCATGGGCCCGAACTCGGATGAAGGCCAGCCGATAGTGAATCGAGTCTCGTGGAACCCGCCGGCGGCCATCGCCTGCGCCCCCAAGCCGTATCCCCGCCGGGTCACAATCGTCCCGATCGGTACTGACATCGCAGCCGCAGTCCGGAAGAGGGCGCCGGCCGACCGGACGAGTCCCTCGGCTTCTGCCGCCGGTCCCACCATGAATCCGGGGGTGTCACAAAGGAACAGAATCGGCAGGCCCCACCGGTCGCAAAGCCCCATATGGCCGGCCATCGTCGTCGCCGCGTCATGGTCGATGGCACCGGCGAGATGAGCGGGGTCGTTGGCGATAATCCCCAACGGATGCCCGTCGATGCGCCCCAGGCCGGTCACGGCCGCGCGGCCGTACATCGGCCGCAGTTCGATGAATGAACTGCTGTCGACGAGGGAGGCGATCAGGGCTCGCACGTCATAGGCCCGCTTCCGGTTGGCAGGGATCGCCCGGCGCAACGCACCCTGATCCCCTGAGGACGCATCCGGGCGGAAACCGCGAATCATCCCGAGAAGCGTCTTGGTGACCGTGATCGCCTCGATGTCGTCCTCGACCAGCACGTCGATCACCCCGCTGCCCGCCTGGACGTCCGCGGCCCCAACCTCGCTGGGAGCGACGACCCCCAGCCCACCGCCGTCGATCATCGCCGGACCGCCCATCCCCACGTTGGAGCTCTCGGTTGCCACGATCACGTCGCACTGGCCCAGCAGTGCCGCGTTGCCCGCAAAGCAGTACCCGGTGTTGATGCCGATGGTGGGGCCGGGGATCTCGGCGAAGAGGCGAAAGGCGGGAACGTCGAGAAGCGATGCCCCGGGCCAGTCCACGTCTCCGGGCCGGCCACCACCTCCCTCAGCGAGGAGGACTACGGGCCACTTGGTTTCCGCGGCCAGAGTGAAGAGTCGATCCTTCTTGCGGTGGTTCTGCATGCCCTGGGTCCCGGCCAGAACAGTGAAGTCATAGGACACCACAATGGTGCGATCGTCGCCGGCCCCGCCCGTGTCGATCCGGCCGACACCGCCGATCATTCCGTCCGCCGGGGTCTTCTCAATGAGGTCTTGGACCCCGCGGCGCTGCCGCTGGGCAGCTATGGCGAGGGGGCCGTATTCGACGAACTCGGTGCAGAGATCGCTCAGGTTCTCGCGGGCGGTGCGCCGCCCTGATTGGTGGCGCCGAGCGACGGCCTCCGGTCGAGCGGCGTCGCGAGTCAGGGCGTGGCGGGCCGCGACCTCACCGAGCGCGGTCGAGTCCACCTCGACTTGCGGCTGGGGCGCGGCGCCGTCCCCGGCGGCCTCGATGAGCGCAACGAGCGGATCTCCCGTCTTGACCGTATCTCCGACTGCGACCGTCAGCTTTGCGACGCGCCCGAAGATGCCGGCCACGAGGGGCATCTCCATCTTCATCGCTTCGAGCACCACCACGACATCGTCGGGCCCGACAGGCGCCCCCGGTTCGAACGGCAACAAAACCACCCGGGCATCGGTCGGCGCCAGAATCTCCATCGCCCCATCGTAGGGCCGCTCTCGAGACCTGGTCAGGACGTTCCAATACCTATCGGGACGTTGGGTCGTCACCGTCGACGCGAACTGCTGACGGCACCGCTAACCGTGTGCCAGTTCGAGCTGACGTAGGGCGACCGGTTGGTAGCCGGAACTGAGACACAGCGCGTGGTGTCCCTCCTCCACCAGAATCAACTCGGCGCCGGCGATTCGGCCGGCGGCAGTGGTCGCGTGCTCGATGGGAACGATTCCTTCGTTGGCACCGTGGGCGATGAGCGTCGGTGCCGCGACCTCGGTGAATGGAAGCGGCGCCAATCGGATTTCGTTGGCCTTGTCGTTGTTCCAGCCGGACAACCGGTATCGGGGAGGTGCGGTGCAGACAGCGATTTCCTGCATCCGTGCCAGGCGGGCGGGATCGGACGTGATCCAATGGGTAGCGGCTCGCTTCTGTCCCTTCTTCAATCCGGCGGACATACCGTCGACGCTGAACTTGGTGACCAGCGTCGGATTCCTCCTTGCGATCCGTGCCGTCAGCCACACCGCCGGGCCGGCTTCTAGGACCGTTCGCTGTAGAGCGTTGATCGGTGGTGAGAAGGGCAGAAGAACTGCCGCCTCCAGAAGTAGCGCAATGGTCCTGTCGGGGTGACGTGCCGCGAAGTGCACGGCAGCAGGTCCGCCGGAGGAGAACCCGACGATCGTGGCCCGCTCGACAAGAAGCGCGTCGAGCATGGCGGCATAGAGGTCGGCTTGTTCTGCCGGGGTGCGGCCCGATGACAGAGGCGTGCGCAGATAGCCGGGCCGGGAAGGAGCGAGCAGCTCGCAGCCACCGTCTCGAAGATGACGACACCATGCGAGCCCCAGGTCGAATCCCCCGGGTCCGCCGTGACTCACCAATACGGGCGGCCCCTGACCCTCTCTCGCCAGCTGAGCGGGACCTCGGGCGGTTTGGATCACGGTTGCCCGCTCGTCGAGGGATGCGATCAGCCGTTGGGACCAGGACATGTCTCTTCCTATGTTCGGAGATGCCGATCGAGGAAGGTGGTGATGTCATCGACGTAGGGCTCGAAGGGCGCCAGGTCGCTGTGGCCGCCATCGGGGACAACCAGCAGGTCGGCACCTGGATGGGCGGCGGCGAGTTCGTGCAGATTGTCGATAGGAACCACGGGATCGGCGTCGCCGTGGACGAGCATCAGCGGTGCGTCTACGAGCGGGATGCGGTTGCGGGGAGCGAAATCGTCAAAGCGGTGGCCAATCAGGCGCTGCATGAAGCCCAGGATGAGCGTCAGGAGGATTCGCGGAATGCTCTTCATCTGCTCGCGCATCATCTCGCCCGGGTGGGCGAAAGAGGAGACGGCGACGACTGCGTTGAACCGGCCGCCGCGCGATGCGCTGAGAATCGCCGCCCCGGCACCGACCGAATGGCCGATGACTCCCAACGACGTCACGTTGCGATGTGAGCGGAGCCAGTCCGCCGCCACCTCGAGGTCCTCGGCGAAACGGGGCATCGAGGCAAAGCTGTCGTGCTCGGAGATCCCGTGGTTGCGGGCGTCGAGGAACAACGCATGGAAGCCCGCTTCGTGGAGATATGGCGCCAACGGAAGCATCAGACTGGCGTTGCCCCCCCAGCCGTGCAGCACAACGACCGCCGGGGCGTCACCCGCGACTGGAATGAACCAACCATGGAGGCGCGTGCCGTTGACGCTCGCCAGCCAGACCTGTTCTTCCGGCAATCCGAGACCGGAGGGCGTGTCGTCGGTTTCGCGCTGCGGAGGAGCAAAGGCCCGCGCCATCATCCTGGGCGCCGCGTAATAGGCACTGGCTGCTAGAGCGACGGGCAGCCAGGCCCAACGGCTCTTGGTGTGCCGCGCTGCCGGGTTCCACATTCGTTTCACGAGGCGGAGTCTATCTGTGAGCCCGATCCCGCGGTCGCCTCGCAACCACTCTCGCCGCCGGAGGCAAGGCCGCACGTCTTCTGCTCCTCGGCGGTGGGGACAAGATTGGCCACTGCAGAGACGAGCTCGATTAGATGGTGCACTCCGAGATCGGTGGTGTGGACGACCCTACACCGCCCATTACCAGCTCACCCAAGCGCAGAAAGCCGGTCTCTTCGATGCCGTCTTCGGTCACGGCCGGGTCGTGCGGCTGCGTCGGCTACAGGGAGTCGGTGTATCCGAGAAACGTTCCGCAGTGAGCGCATTGGAACAGGTACCCGGTTGGCATCCC
>JBFISZ010000043.1:0-16556 GCA_041608315.1 Acidimicrobiia bacterium
CTGCCTCAGATCGGCGGTAACGGAATCAAACTCGGCGTTCCTCGCCGCCAGCTGCGACGACACCTCAGCCAGCTCACCCTCGAACCCGGCAACCCGCTCCGCCGCCTCAGCCGTCTGCGACGTCCGTGCCTCCAACTCGGCGTTCTTGGCCTCGAGCTCCTCGTGAAGCTCGGCCACCTGGACCTTCATCTCATCGACGACCTCGGACCAAGCCGCCGAGTGCTTTCGGTCCTTGTCACGCGCCGCCTGAAGGTCGGCCATCTGGCTCTCGAGATCGGCGATCTGCGCCTGAAACGCTTCCGCGGCCGCGCTGTCGGCGGCGGCAGCCTGTTCGCGAACCGCGGCTTTCTCGCGTTCTGCTTCTGCGAGCATCCGCATGGCGTCTTCCCGGATGCGGGTGGCTTCGTCTTGGGCTCGCGCCCTCATCTCCTCGGCGGCCGCCTCGGCCGCAGCGACGATGTCACCGGCGCGGCCCTCGGCGACGCTCAATTCGTTCTGCTGAGTGCTCAGCTCCGACAGAGATTGGCGAACCGCGGCCGCCTCGGCCTCGAGCTGCTGTTTGGTCTCTTCCGCCTCTCTCGTGATCTCGGCCGCCAGCAGCGCCGCCTCCTCACGAGCCTCTGTGAGAATCCGGTTGCGTTCGGCACCGGCATCACCAGCCATCCCATCCGAGTCGGCGGCGGTCTGCTCGGCAAGTTGCCGAGCCTCCTCCCGCTGGGCCTCGACTGCTTCGAATGCTTCGCGCAGCTCGAGCCGACGCTCCTCGACGGCAGCCTCAATGTCTGCCAGCTCGGCTCGCCGCTCCTCAGCAGCATCGTGGGCCTGCATCAATTCCATCCGACGCTCTTCGACTGCGTTGTGCAGCTCCATCAGCTCGTTGCGGCGTTGCTCGACCTGGTCGTGAACCTCACGAAGCTCGCTCCCCATTCCTTCGAGCAGGGCGTCGTCGGAGATGTCGGCGAATCCGGTTGGGGCCATGGCATCCCGCGCCTCGGCGGACTCGAGAGCTCGCTGAGCCGCGGCGTACTTCTCCTCGGCATCCGCGAGCAGTTGCTCGGCCGTAGTCCGCAGGAGCTGCGCTCGCGATTCGATGGCGGCGGCCTCGGCCTTGGCCGCCTCCACGATGGCGGAGGCGTCCTCGCCGCCGGCGGTCGCCTCGTTGGATTCAGCGGCGGCAATGATCCCGGAGGCACGCTCGCGCGCCTCGCGAACGATCCGATCGGCCTGCTCCCGGGCCTCTGCCACCAGATCCGGGTCACCGGCCCGGCCGGCGCCTTCGCCGGCGACCAGCTGATCTCGCATCGACGCAAGTTGCTGGTCCTTCTGCTCCATCTGGCGCTGCAGGGCGCTCACGTCGTCGGCGCTCGACCGGGCGGCCTCACGCCGGGCCCGCTCGATTATGTCGGCAGCCTCCTCGCGCGCTGCCGCCAGCACGTCGTCGGGATCCGCGTCAGCGGTGAGTCGGACGGCGCGGGCCTTGATCGCCTCAGCTTCCTCGAGTGCCTCGGCTTCGATCTTCTCGGCGCGGCGGCGTGCTTTGTCGAGGATCCTGTCTTTCGCGTCGAACACGGCAAACATGGCATCGTCGACGGACCCGTCGGCGTTCGCCTGGGATGCCGACGCCCGTTCCTCGGCCTCGGCCAGCTGAGCCTTGGCCTTGCGCGACCACGCCTCGAGGTCACGAAACGCGGTCTCCAGCTCCTGGAGATAGTCGCGAACCTCTCTCTTGTCGTAGCCCTTGCGAGCGATCGAGAACCGTGTGGTGTCGATCGACTCCGGAATACTGAAGGAATCTTTCACAGCAATGCTTATCGGCGGTGTGTACGGCCCGCTTGACGAACTTGCCGGAAGGCAATCCCGGCCGACCCGCACACATGGCCGCCGGGGCTAGATCGCTTCGACAATACCTTCATCGAGGCCGGGAAACGAGCGGAGATAAGCTCTGCGCTCGGCCTGCAACTTCTCCACAATCGCCCGGTATTCATCGAGGCGGCCCTGCCGCTCGTAGAGGCGTCGCGGCTGGAGTAATTCGTCATCGCGGAAACCCGGAAGGGAGCTCGCCACTTCGTAGCCGAAGTCCGGGTCGGTCTCCCACTCGATGATCCCGGAGACGATGCCGGTGATGATCGCCGAGCTGTGGGCGATCTTGACCTTCGCCGCGGCCGGATCGTCTTCGGGGCCACCCACCGCGCCCGTGTTCATCAGGTACACCTCGAGGTCCGGCATGGTGTCGAGAAGCTCGATGAGCCTATTGCCCTGGAGAGCGTCGTTGTCGAAGAAGAAAGGGTTCGTCCCTGGCACTCTCAGGCTCTTGCCCGCCTCCGCCTTCCCCCCTGCAGAGGTACCGCGGGTCTCGCCCAGCATGAAGTAGGCGCCGGCTTGCTCCCGCGACAGTCGGGCGACGGCCGGGATGATGTTGTCGTTGCGGTTGAGGAGAAGCATGTAGCTCGCCGGAGGCACCTGAAGCGGGGAGCGATGGCGGATGTTCGCCAGCGGGAAGGTCGATCGCCCGTTACGCGTGTGCGAGTCGTTGAAGAAGTCGATCGTGCCGTCGTCGTTGACGTGGGTGTTCTCCAGCCAGGCGTCGGCGCGTGTCGTCCCGCCATAGATGGTCGGTTCATCGTCTGGGTCGAGACCGTAGGTCTTGGCGAAACACCCATTCTCGGTGGTGTAGACGATGCCGCCCGGCATCAGGGCGACAAAATCGTCCTGCACCGGCAGCGACCCGAGTTGCTGGCGAAAGGTCGACGTAGTCTTTCCGGTTCCGGACAATCCCAGAACGAGCAGCGAAACCTCAACGCCGTTGATGTCGGGAAAGGTCTTCAGGCCCGAATGCAGGGCCAGGCCGCCCTGCTGATACACGAGATGGTTCCACATGCGCAAGCCGCCCATCTTCGACTCGCCGAAGTAGTCGGAACCGAACACCCGGGTTACGTAGTTCTCGTTGTCCACGAGGATCAGCCTGTCGTCGGGCATGCCCGGCGCCGCCATCCCCGGCGTGTATATCACCGTGAAGTCGGCATTCCAGCTCCCGTCTCCCGGAAAATAGAGCTGCTGTTGCATCGCCGGTATGTTGGCCTGCGTCTTCTCGATGTACAGGCGGGAGCCCGTCTGGAATTCGGGATCGGGGCCGATGTATCCCTCGATGAGGATCATGTCGCGGTCGGCGATATAGGCATCCTGGCGGCCGGCCCACATCTCGTAATCGGCGCGACTCGTGCGGTTCTTGTGATTCTCCGTCTCGGACACGAAGAAGGTCGACCCGCCGAGACGGGCGGTCACCACGGCCTCGTAGTTGAGATTACCGTGAACCGTCTCCCGAATCCGCGGCATGTGCTCCAGCACCCAGGCCCGCATCTCAACCTGAGTCGGATTGACAGCAACTGACTTGGCAACCGGCAATTCAAACGCCATCAGGGGGCTCCTGGTGAGACGACGATCGAGAGAATAGGCGGTGGCGACGCCCGGCCTAGAACTCGGTACTTGGTACTCAGTACTTCTTGCTATGCAATCGTCACCGACTCGTCCAGGTAGACGTCCTGGATGGCGTTCAGCAGCTCGACGCCTTCTGCCATGGGGCGCTGGAAGGCCTTGCGCCCGCTGATGAGGCCGGTGCCCCCGGCCCGCTTGTTGATGACCGCCGTCCGCACCGCCTGGGCGAGGTCGTCGCCGCCGGATGACGCGCCGCCCGAGTTGATGAGGCCGGCCCGCCCCATGTAGCAGTTGGCGACCTGCCAGCGAGTCAGGTCGATCGGATGGTCGGTAGTGAGCTCGCTGTACACCCGTTCATGAGTCCGGCCGAAGCCAACCGCGCCGTAGCCGTTGTTGTTCTCGGGCTGCTTCTGTTTGATGATGTCGGCCTCGATGGTCACGCCGAGGTGGTTCGCCTGGCCCGTGAGGTCCGCCGATACTTCGTAGTTGACGCCATCTACCTTGAAATCGCCGCTCCGCGTGTAGCACCACAAGACGGTGAACATGCCGAGCTCGTGAGCCCGGGCGAACGCCTCGGCGACCTCGACGATCTGGCGGTTCGATTCGGCGGAGCCGAAGTAGATGGTGGCCCCCACGCCGGCTGCCCCCAGGTCGTACGCCTGCTCGACCGTGCCGAACATGATCTGGTCGTAGGTCGCCGGGTAGGTCAGCAGCTCGTTGTGGTTGATCTTCACGATGAAGGGGATCCGGTGAGCGTACGTGCGCGCCACCATGGCAAGAACCCCGAAGGTCGACGCGACTCCGTTGCAGCCACCCTCAATGGCGAGCTCAACGATCTTGGCCGGGTCGAAGTAGGCCGGGTTGGGGGCAAACGACGCCGCCGCCGAGTGCTCGATGCCCTGGTCGACCGGCAGGATCGAGACGTAGCCCGTCCCGCCCATCCGGCCGTGATCGAAAAGGCTTTGCAGATTCCGCAGGACCTGCGGCGGGCGATCGGACTGAGCCATGACCCGGCTCACGAAGTCCGGCCCGGGCAGGTGCAGGTCATCCTTGGGGATTCCGAGCGATTTGTGCTCCAACAGAGAGGTTGCTTCATCGCCCAGCAGCGACACGAGATCCATGGCAGTCAGTACTCCTACTCGGGGCGTCCTCGATTACACCGCCCATTATCCCGGCTGGCCCGGAAACCTCAAGCCGACGGTCCCTCGGCCATGCCCATCGCGGCGGCGGCCGCCCCGGCGACCGCGGCCGCCCGTTGCCTGAGCCGACCCTCCGCGGTCAAGATCGCCGCGGAGCCATCGCCCGGTGCCGCCTCTGTGAGATCGACGTAGATCTTCAGTTTGGGCTCGGTTCCGCTGGGACGGATCAGGCACCTCCCGGCTTCCCCCAGACCGAGATCGACCAGCGGAGTGGCCCCCAGATAGCGGGGCCGGTCGGCGGCGCCCCGTCGGTAGTCCGTGACACCGGTGACCGCGAGGCCGTCGAGGTCGGCCGGAGGTGACGTCGCCAGCTCCTCGAGAAGCGACCCCACTCGCTCCATGCCGCCGGGACCCCCAAAGCGAACGCTGTGCTGGGCGCTGGCCCAGACCCCCAACTCGGCGTAGAGAACCGCCAGGCGATCCGGCACCGTCATCCGCCGAGCCTTGGCATCGGCTGCCATATCGGCAAACACCAGGGCCGTGGCGATCCCATCCTTGTCGCGAACCGTGGGGCCCACCGAATAGCCGAGAGCCTCTTCATAGCCCATGACGAACTCGTGACCCGTCGCCGCCAAGTCGAGAGCTGCATTCCAGATCCACTTGAACCCGGTGAGCGTTACGGCCCACGTGGCGTGCCGGGCCGCGGCCAGTTTCCCCAGCATCGGCGAGGACACGATGCTGTTGAGCACGAGCGGTCGCGTCTGGCTGCCGTCGAGACACCAGTCAGCCAGCAGAACACCAACCTGGTTGCCGGTGAGGAACTGCCAGCCGCTGGCGATGGGGATGGCAACGGCGAGCCGGTCGGCGTCCGGGTCGTTGGCGATGATCATGTCGACGGCCGGCTCGCCCCGGGCGACGGCAAACGCCTCGTCGAGCGCTCCCGGCTCCTCGGGGTTCGGGAAGTCAACGGTGGGAAAAGCCCCGTCGGGCTCGAACTGGCTCGCCACCGGGATCACTTCATGGCCACCGCTTTCGAGCATTTCCTTGGTGTAGCGGCCGCCAACGCCATGAAGCGGCGTGTACACGATGCGCAGCGGCGCCGTGGCCCGATCCGGGCGCGGCCGCGGGGCGGAGGCGGCGTACTTGGCGAACATGGCGTTGGGATCGATCGGGTTGCATAGGTCGGAGTCGGCGACGGCCGACCACCGGATCCGCGGAACCCGCGAGGCCGCCCCCGCGTCATCGATCTCGGACGCGATCAGCTCGTCGTCCGGCGGGACGATCTGCGCCCCGTTCTTGGCGTAGACCTTGTAGCCATTGTCTTGCGGCGGGTTGTGGCTGGCGGTGATCACGACAGCCGCAGCGGCATCGAGGCGCCGGGCGGCGAACGCCACCAGCGGCGTCGGTGTCGCCTCGTCGAAGTAGCGCACGTTGAAGCCGGCCGCGGCCAGCACGCCGACGGTGTCCTCCATGAAGCGACGGCTCGATGTCCTGGCGTCGTACCCGACGACAACCGGCCCGGTCGTCTCCTGGTTGAGGAGGTGGGCGGCGAGGCCCCGTGTCGCCCGGATCACGACCGCCCGGTTCATCCGATTGGGCCCGGCACCGACTGCACCACGCAGTCCGGCCGTGCCGAATTGGAGGCGGCCACCGAGCCGGTCCTCCAGGGCTGGCGCGTCCCGGGCCGCGACGAGCTGTTCCATATCGGCTCGAGTGGCCGGATCGGGATCACCTTCGATCCAGCGCTGCGCGGCCGCAATGAGGCTATCGACAGACATACTGCCCCGAGCCTAAACCAGGCCGGGTCGACAATATTGAGGGTGCCGCAACTCCGGTAGTGTTCGCTCGATGCCGCCTCCTGCCCAGCCCCTCCCGGCCTTCGATTCGCCCCACCACTTCGGCCCGCAATACCGCCGCCGGGCACTCGATCGTCTCAGAAACGACGAGTTCGACGTGCTGATCATCGGCGGGGGCATCACCGGGATGGGTTGTGCTCTCGACGCAGCTTCCCGCGGGCTCAGCGTGGCTGTGGTCGAGCAACGCGACATCGCGTCCGGGACGTCGAGCCGGTCGAGCAAGCTCATTCACGGCGGGCTGCGCTATCTCGAGCAGTTGAACTTCAGGCTGGTCAAGGAGGCGCTCCGCGAACGGTCGCTGCTGCTGACCCTTTTGGCGCCGCACCTGGTTTCCCCGGTGCAGTTCATCTATCCCCTCCGCCACCGATTCTGGGAGCGGTGGTACGTGGGGGCCGGTATCGCCCTCTACGACATCCTCGCCAAATTGGGCGGGAATCCGCTCCCTCGCCACCGCCATCTCAGCCGGCAGGGGGCCCTCGAAGCGATCCCGGCCCTGGCGAAGCAATCCCTCGTCGGCGGCATTCAGTACTACGACGCCCAGGTGGACGACGCCCGGCACACCCTGGCGGTTGCGCGCACCGCCGCGACGCAAGGCGCTGCGGTCGCAACGAGCCTCAATGTCTCCGATCTAATCGAGGTCGAGGGGCGTGTCACCGGGGCTCGGGCCACGTGCCTGGAGACGGGCGAGGCGTTCAACATCGAAGCCCGGCATGTGATCAATGCAACGGGCGTGTGGACCGACGACATCGAAGCGATGGCGGGACGGGTGGATGTCGATGTCACGGCATCGAAAGGCGTCCACCTCGTCGTGCCGCAGGAGCGAATCGCCGGCACCAGCGGCATTATCGTCCGCACCGAGAAGAGTGTGCTCTTTGTGATCCCCTGGGGGCGCCATTGGCTGATCGGAACCACCGACACCGCATGGAATCTGGGTCGGGCCCATCCGGCTGCGTCTGCCGCCGATATCGCGTACCTCCTCGATAACGTCAACCAGGTGCTGGCGGATCCGCTGACCACGGATGACATCGAGGGGGTGTTCGCCGGGCTGCGGCCGTTGTTGAGCGGCGAATCCGACTCCACGAGCAAACTGAGCAGGGAACACGGCGTGTGGCACACGGCACCGGGCCTGACGACCGTCGCCGGCGGCAAGTACACGACGTATCGGGTGATGGCCGAAGACACGGTCGATGCCGTCGTCAAGGACCTCGGCGGCGCCGTACCGGCATCGCGCACGTCCGAGTTACCCCTCATCGGAGCCGCGGGATACCGGGAGTTGTGGGCCCGGCGTGACAACCTGGGCGATGACCACGGTCTGCGGACCGAGGAGATCGAAAGGCTGCTGCGGCGCCACGGCGGTCTCGCAGCGGAGGTTCTCGCCATCATCGCAGCGCGGCCGGAACTAGCCCATCCGCTTCCCGGGTCCGTCGACTACCTGCTGGCCGAGGCCTTCTATGCGGTCGTTGCCGAAGCCGCCCTTCACCTCGACGACGTGCTCACCCGGCGAACCCGAATCTCGGTCGAGAGCTGGGATCGCGGCCTCGCCGCCGGTGCGGCGGTCGCCCCGGTGATGGCTGAGCTCCTCGGTTGGGACGACGCCACAGTCGCTCGTGAGCTCGAGCACTACCGGTTGCGCGTCGCCGCCGAACGTGAGTCGCAAACCAAGTCAGACGACCGCACCGCCGACGCGGCGCGGCTGGGGGCACCGGACGTGAGAAGGCTGGGCAAGTAGCTGCGCAAGTAGCCGCGCAAGTATCAAGTACTGAGTACTGAGTAATAGTAACTCAGAGCGCTTTGCCGAACTTGTCTCCGACGCCGGGCGCTTCGCTCACGCCGGGGGTGTTCTGGTGCCAGTAGGAATCACCGGCTGCGGTAATGCCCCCGGGACGGCCTTTGAGAACGAGGACTGCACCGGCGTTGCCGATGCGAGCGACGTTCTGATCGGGTATCCCGATGACGAGATCGGCGTCGTTGTCGGCTCGTTCGTCGAAAGCCCGCAGCGCCCACCCCAGGTGGTCGTACCTGGCGGACCCGCCCTTGACGCCGGGCACTGCTTCATTCCAGCGCTGGTTGCCGCTCACCCTCAGTCCACCGGATCCGCCGTAGATGATCGAGGTGTCACCGGCATCTTTGCGAGCGCCGATTTCCTGAAACGGGATCCCGATGGCAAGGTCGTCGCGACGGTCGCCGTCGAAGTCACCGGCCGTGAGTGCGAAGCCGAACCGGTCGTTGCGCTTGATATCGCCCAGCATCCCGGAAGTCGCTTCGCTCCAGAGTCTGTTGCCGGCCGCCGTCAGACCCTCGCCGGAGCCCATGATGACGGCAACCGCCCCGGCATTCGATTTGCCGGCGACACCTTCGCTGGGGATCCCGATGGCGAGATCATCACGGTTGTCGCCGTTGAAGTCGCCCGTTTCGAGTACCGCACCGAAACGATCTCCTCTTTGTGCCTTGTCGGCCACCGAGGGCGTGTTCTGTGTCCACCATTGATCCGCAGCGGCATCGAGTCCCTGGATCGAGCCACCCATGACCAGCACGGCACCGGAATCTCTCACCCGGCTCGTGTTGTTGCCCGGCACGCCGATTGCCAGGTCCCAAAAACCGTCACCGTCGAAATCGCCGGCTGCCAGCGCCCGGCCCCGATCGGCCCCGGGCTTGTTGGAGCCGATGACCCCGCGCTTGTCCTGATCCCAGCTCTCGTCGCCGGCCGTGGCCAGTCCATTGGGTGATCCGAAGAGCACTGCCACCCGACCCGTATTGCTTGCCCCACCGATATCTTCGTTGGGCACCCCGATGGCGAGGTCGGCGAAGCCGTCGCCGTTGAAGTCCCCGGTGGCAAGTGCCGCCCCGAATCGATCGCCCGGCTGGTTGCTGCCGGCGATGCCAGTGGAGTCCTGATGGAAGACTCTGTCGCCCGCCGCCGTCAGGCCGGAGGCCGAGCCCGGGATGACGTGCACGACGCCGACATCAGCCTTCCCGCCGATGTCTTCGGTGGGAGCCGCCACCGCCAGGTCGGAGTAACCGTCCAGGTTGAAATCCCCCCAAGCGAGCACGGAGCCAAAGCCATCGCCTGCCTCACCGACCTGGGCTATGCCATCGACCCCCTGTTTCCACACGTCATCGGCGGCGCTGCGCAGGCCGCGACTGGTGCCGTACAGGACGCTGACGGCACCGAACCCGTCCTCTCCGGGCACGCCGATCGGTAGGTCCTCATACCCGTTGCCGTCGAAATCCGAGTGAATCGCGAAGCTGACGCCGGGATTGACATAGAACGACTCACATGACTCACCGCCGTCGTCGTCGGTGACACACACCAGCGCGTTGCGAGTTCCCGCTGAGCCGTACGTGTGGTTGAACGTACGCGGCGAGGCGCCCGGCTGGCCCTGTGGCGGGCCCTCCCCCCAGGAAACCGTGGTGACGTGGCTGTCGGTGGTGCCCGGGTCGGCGAAGAGCACGACCATCCGGGCGTTGCCGCCGATGGCCGGGGTGGCGTCGAAGTCGATGTCCGTGATCACCGGGACGGCGTTGTCGATCGTGATGAGAACGCTGTCGGCGTCAACTCCCCCGTCGCCGTCGTTCACGTTGAGCGAGACGAAGTAGGTCCCCTCCGCGGCCGGCCTGTAGTTGATCCTGTCGTTGGTACCCGAGGCCACCACCTGGCCGAGCAGCCGGATCTTCCAGTCGTAGGTGAAGTCCTCCGCTCCCGGATCGGAGACTGTGGAGCGCAGGCGGAGGAGCACACCTTCCTCGCCCCCATGGGAGCTGTTGGGCATCCGATCGAACGCCCTATCGGCGATCTCGACGGTGGGGGCGACGTTGACAACCGTGACCGTGGCACCACCGGAGCCGGTGTCGCCCGAACCGTCGGACACGGTGACGTCGACGGTGAACACGCCGTCGTCCGCAAAGAAGTGGGTTCCGGTGACGGTCCCGGTTCCATCGCCATTGTCGACGATCGTGCAGGCCGGAGTCTCGCAGCTGTGGACCGTTCCGTCCCCCCAATCCACCGTGGCGACATGCCGGCCTCTGCGGTCGGTATCGTCGAACGTCGCGTTCAGCGTCGCCATCCCGCCCTCGTTGATGTCCGGGAAGGGGGCGATGTCGACCATGAAGTCGGCGTTCGCCACCGTCACCGTGAGACTGTCGGAGCCGACGTCGTCACCGTCGTCCACGGACACCATCACCGTGTATACGTCGGCGACCCCGTAGCTGTGGGACCCGGTGACTTCTCCGGTGGTGGCATTGAGCGAGCACGCCGGGGTCGAGCAGTCGTCCACGGTGCCGTCACCCCAGTCGATGGTCGCGGTGTGGGTGTCGGCGAGGCCCGGATCGAAAAAGGTGGCCGTCACGACGACCGTGTCCCCCTCGTTCACCGCCAGGTCGGCGCCGGCCACCACGACCGGGGCAACGTTGGCGATCGTGAACGTCACCGTCGCCGGTGCCGAGTCGTTGCCGTTGCCGTCGGATACGCGATAGGTGAAGGTGTCGGTGGTGGGGGCCGAGCCGTCATGGCTGTAGGTGAACGAGCCGTTCGGGTTGAGAACGAAGAGGCCCACGTGGTGGGCGGGCGGGGTCACCAATGTCGCCACCAGGGTGGGGACTCCGGTGTCGTTGATCCGGACACCGGTGAGGCCGGTCGTGACGAGCGTGCCGCCCTCGTCGACGTCGTAGAAGTCGGGATTGGCGACGGGGGCTTGGTCGTTGTCGAACACAGTCACCGCAACGGGATCCACCGGGCTGTTGTAGCGGGGGTCCGTCGACACGGGGGTGTGATCCACGCGGTCGGTGGTGGTGCCGTCGATGGCCGCGTCGTCGACCGCGGTGACGGTGAATGCCTTCGGATCATCCCAGTTGCTGGGGTTGAAGGAAACGGATGGTAGGTCCACCACGGCCTCGGCGCCGGCAACCGCGGCCTCGATGCGGACATTGCTGGTCGGCTGCGAGGTGAGCACGACCGTGTAGGCGACTCCGGGCCCCCCTTCGGTGACCGACACGAAGGGAGGGCTCACCGTCACCCCGGCAGTGTCGTCGTCGATGATCGTCACCTGGTGGGTTCCCGGCGCCAAGCCGGGCCCGGAGGCGACTGCCAGGCTCAGATCGATGGTCTCGTCGGCCTCGTCGACGTCGTCCGGGGCGATGGCTAGGTTCACATTTCGCGTCGCCCCATCGGCGGTGCCGGCGGCGAAGCTGACGGAGGTGGTGGTCAGCGTGTAGTCGGCCGGGGTGTCGGCCGTCCCCCCCGAGTCGATCACGTCGACCGTGATATCGGAGACCACGCTCCCGCCGCCGGGAACGGACAGATCGAGCGTTGTCGTGTGCGGGCCGCCCTCGGTGGCGGAGGAGGTGGGATCGGAGAAGCCGACGCTCGCCGGGTCGCCGTCGTTGATCGTGATCAGGTGAGTGAACGGGGACGCCACAACCACGGCGTCGACACCGGGATCGAAGACGGTCAGGTCGAGCTCGATCGTCTCGTCCGGCTCGTGGACCCCGTCGGCGATGATGTCCACCGTGGCGACCCCCGTCGCCCCGTCGCCGCTGCCCGCCGGGAAGGTGAGCCGAGTCGTTGCCGGCGAATAGTCGTCGCCGTCCGCGTTGCCGTTGAACGTATCGCCGACGTCGATGACTATGTCGGCACCCGAGACACCGGCTGCCGTATTGAGGACGACGGTCACGTTGTGAGTGCCTGATTCGGGTGTCGTGTCGGCGGCGAGCGCAAAGGAAACGGTGAAGTCCACCGCACGTGCGGCACCAGGAGTCACCACCAACAGCGCGGCGACCAGCGCCAGAACGGCGATGGCCCGCAGCGGACGCGGGGGCGTCCACCCCTTTTGGTCGTGGGTGCCCAGCATGCCGGGAAACATACGTCCGCCCCTTTCAGATCAGGCGTGTCAACTCGGTCTGGCCTGCCGGCGCCAGCCGCGTCGGCCTCGATCGCCGTCGCTGTCTTGCTCGACGCGTGGCCGCCGAAGGTGAGACGATCGGTTGCCGCCATTCTCTCAGCCGCGGGCAATCCAAACAAGGCGGGATCACGAAGGCGCCTTCAGGTCCGGCCCGGCGCCCGGGCCCGCCTGGGAGAGGATCTCGCGATGGATCCGGTCCCGCTCGGAATCGAGGAGCGCAACGTGGCGGCTCCGCTCCAGCCAGACGATACGCTTCTGCAGCGAAGCCAGGCCGCCGAAGATGATCCCGGCGCTCGTGTGATGCACCGTTTCATCGACTTTCGATTGGATGATCACCGCCGGCACTCGGATCCGAGGAAGCGCCCGCCGCGCCGCCTTCATCAGATCTAGAAGATCCGGGACCGTCCCGACGGGCGAATCGCCGTACTGCACCCAATACTCGCCGGCCTCCCCGGGGGGAGGCTCATCGCGTTCGGCCGGGCGAATCCTGCGGCTCCCGGCATAGAGCCGCGACAACCACACTCGCTTGTTGTGGAGCCGCTGCGGGGCGTTGATCGTCGTCACCGAGGCGACATTGCACGTTGCCGCCAGCAAGAGCCCGATGACACCGCCCATCGACAGCCCCACGACATGCACTCGCCGGGATTCGCCGCTGAGCTGGTAGAAGCCCTCCAGTGCCGAGCGCACCCAGTCCTTCCACCCGGTATCAGCCATGTGATGGACCGATGTGCCGTGCCCGGCGAGCCGGGGCACTACCACCGCGAAACCCCGCTCGTTGACGAACTGGGCCGCCAGCCCGAAATGAGCCGGCGAGCCGGTCCAGCCGTGGAGCATCAAGAACGAGTCCGATCGATGGCCGTCCAGGCGGAGAGATCCCGCCAGCGGATGCATCAACTCGGTCATTCACCGGAATCTAATGGGGCCCGCGGCTCTAACCTGGGCGGGCGGGTGTCGTCGAGCCGTGGTTGAGGGCGCTCGGGAATCGACTCCGGGAGACTCCGTGAAGCGCCGAATGGTCCTTGTATCTGCCGCCCTGTTGCTGCCGGCAACGGCATGCGACTCCACGCCTGCAGAGCCGTCGACGACCGGTGCTGCCTCGACGATCGCGCCGGTGGCGACGGTAACGACGCCGGCCCCCGAGGCGGCGGTCGACAGGCTCGTCGTGCTCGACGCCTCCGGCAACATCGCCACGATGGACCGCGCCGGCGGCGACGTGATGACGCTCACCGACGACGCCGGTCGGGACCTGGGGTACTTCCAGCCCAGCTGGTCACCGGATGCCAGATCCATCGTCGCCTCGAAACTCGCCTCCGGGTCGTTCAGCCTCGTGGAGTTCGATCTCGAAGCCGACACTCTGTCTGAGGTCGCCACCGAGGGCAATGCCTTCTACGTCCATTGGTCCCCCATGAGCGATCGGGTGGCATACCTGAGCAACGGGGTTGCGGGCATGGGACTGACGATCGCCGAGTTCGGCGAGGCGCCCACCTCCGAGCTGGTGGACCACGGGCAACCGTTTTACTTCACCTGGAGTCCCGACGGAGAGAAGCTGGCAACGCTGATCGGCGAAAGCCGTCTCGAGGTGCGCGACGCCGTCCCCGGCAGCGATACGAACGACATCGCCGAGCCGGGGGCCTTCCAGAACCCGGCGTGGACCGACGCCGGGATCTTCTACATGAAACGCACCGGCGGGGCCGACGAACTCGTAGTCGGCGAGCCCGGGGGGGCCGCCACGGTTCTGGCCCGCTCTGCCGGCGCGGCTATCTTCACGGTGCCGGCCTCGGGCAGCCGGGTGGCGATCCAGGCGAGCGGGGACATCGACGGCGTGTCCGCCGCGTTGCAGGCGATCCCGCTGCTGCCACTCAACCGGCTGGTCGTCATCGACACCACGACCGGCGAGATGACGGAGGTCACCGACTCGCCGGTCCTCGCCTTCTTCTGGGATCCCGCCGGTGAGAAGCTCCTCGTGCTCGACCTCGGCGACGGGGCCCACATGCTGCGCTGGTCGGTGTGGGCGTCGGATGGCCTGCGGGAGCTGGTGGAGTTCTTGCCGGCTCAGATCTTCTTGCAGAGTTACCTCCCCTTCTTTGGCCAATACGCCCTCAGCACGACGATGTGGTCTCCGGACGGAACGGCGATCGCCTTCGCCGGCTTGGTCGGCACGGAGGGCGGCATATTCGTGCAAGATGTCGCCGGGGGCGATCCCGTGAAGGTCGCCGACGGCAGCTGGGTGACGTGGAGCCCGCGCTAGTGAGCGAGCCGTCCGTAGATGACCAGATCAGGCGGCTCAGCGACCTGCTCGAATCGGCTGATACGGCCGCGGCCGCCGACCTGCTCGCCCACTTGCGCACCAGGTGGCGCCGCCAGCCTGCAGCGTTCTCCAGGGACTCAGTCACTGCGCTCCGGGAGCATGCCGAGGCCGTCAACGCGGCATTGCTGGGCGAGGTCAGCGCGGTTTTGAAGAACACCTTTGGCTACTCCTCCTTCCGGCCCGGCCAGCACGAGATCATCGAGGCCGCCATCACCGGCCAGGATTGCATCGGGATCATGCCCACCGGTGCCGGCAAGTCGCTGACGTACCAGTTGGCGGCGCGCGTGCTCGGCGGGACGTCGCTGGTGATATCGCCGCTGATCGCGCTGATGAAGGATCAAGTCGACGCCTTGCAGGAGATGGGGATGCGGGCCACGTTCCTCAACTCCAGTCTCAGCGCCGGGGAAAGGGCCGAGCGCACGGCTCTGATGCAGGCCGGGGAATACGAGTTGGTGTATGCCGCTCCCGAGGGGCTCGAGGCCTCGGTGGGCGCCGCATTGGCGAACATGGACCTGAGCCTGATCGCGGTCGACGAGGCGCACTGTATCTCCCAGTGGGGCCACGACTTCCGGCCCGCCTATCGCAAGCTCGCCGGGCTCAAGTCACGCTTCGGCGTCCCCGTCATGGCGCTGACCGCCACGGCAACGGCGGAGGTGATGAACGACATCGAAAGCCAGCTCGGCTTGGCGAAGCCCTTGCAGTTCCGCGGCTCTTTCTTTCGGCCCAACCTCAAGATCCATTTGCTCAAGAAGGGCGAGCACGACGGTCGCCGGGTCAAGGTACGTGAGTCGATCGGCAAGTTGTGCCTGGCCCGCAAGGGTGAGAGCGGCATCGTCTATACGCTGTCACGAGCCTCGGCCGAGTCGACCGCCGGGTACCTCAACAGCCTCGGCATCCGGGCGCTGCCCTATCACGCCGGGCTGACTGCCGAAGATCGAACCGTCACCCAGGATGCCTTCATCCGCGACGACATCGACGTCGTGTGCGCCACAGTCGCCTTCGGCATGGGGATCGACAAGTCCAACGTCCGTTACGTGATCCACCGCGACATGCCCAAGTCCATCGAGGGCTACTACCAGGAGATCGGGCGGGCCGGCCGCGACGGCGTCGCCAGCGACTGCATTCTGTTCTACTCGTGGCCCGACGTGCTCAACCTGGAGCGGATGGTCGGCGGTGGGGCCGTCGCCGAGTCGCATCGCCGCCAGATCCGGGCGATGTACAACTGGGCCGACCGGCCGGCCTGCCGCCACCAGGCGATCGCTCGCTACTTCGGCGAGACGATGGATCGTTGTCTCACTTCTTGCGACTTCTGCACCGGCGTCGATCTCCTCGAAGGCCTCACTGTGAAGGCCGGGCCGCCAACGGGAAGGCCCCGCACGATGTTCTCGACCGAGACGGCCGAGGCGGTCGCGGCCGGTTCGCCGCTCTTCGAAGATCTCAAGGCGCTGCGGCGCGAGCTGGCCGACGCCCGGGGCGTGCCGGCGTACATCGTCTTCAGCGATGCCACCCTGCTCGCCATGGCGGCCGCCAAGCCGCGCAACGAGGCGGAGTTGCTCAACGTCAGCGGGGTCGGGCCGACCAAGCTCGAGCGCTACGGCGAGGCCTTCTTAGAGGTGCTCCGAGCTACGGAGTAGGCCGTGTCGCGGTCGGGGCGCTGTTCCGGTAGGAATCGCGAGAACGGCTCGAGTTGCCGGCGGGGGGGGCGAGAAGGGCCCCGCCGGAGACGCAGTCGCCGCAGCGGGTGGAGGGCGCACCCTCTAGAACCGGCAGTCGTCGGATCGCCGTGCCGGCCCGGGCTCGAGTTGCTGGCGGAGGGGGCAGTGTTTCCGGTGGGTTGGGTGGTTCGAGGTGGTGTCGCCGGGACGGCCCTAGTTGCTGGCGAAGGGGGCGGGGGATTGGCTTGGGCCGGCCATTGGCGCGATTC
>JBFISZ010000044.1:0-16403 GCA_041608315.1 Acidimicrobiia bacterium
ACAGCCCGGAGTATCGAGTCCGCAGGAACTCGACGAGGCCGGCCTCGAACCGGCGGATGTCCCCGACGTCGACCTCGTCCATGTAGCCCTCGGTGACGGCATAGATCGCTGCAACCTGCTCCTCGATCGGAACCGGCGAGAACTGCCCTTGCTTGAGGACCTCAACCACCCGGCGGCCCCGCTCGAGCTGGGACAATGAGTCGGCGTCGAGCTCCGACCCGAACTCGGCGAACGCCTCGAGCTCCCGGAACTGCGCAAGGTTCAGGCGGAGCGGGCCGGCGACCTGCTTCATGGCCTTGACCTGGGCGTTCCCGCCCACGCGGGACACCGAGATCCCGGCGTTGATTGCCGGTCGGATGCCGGAAAAGAACAGGTCCGTCTCGAGGAAGATCTGGCCGTCCGTGATCGAGATCACGTTGGTCGGGATGTAGGCCGAGACGTCGTTGGCTTTCGTCTCGATGATCGGCAGCGCCGTCATCGACCCGCCCCCCAGCTCGTCGGACAGCTTGGCACCACGCTCCAGCAGCCGGCTGTGGAGATAGAACACATCCCCGGGGTACGCCTCACGGCCCGGCGGGCGCCGCAGCAAGAGCGAGATCTCGCGGTAGGCCACCGCCTGCTTCGACAGGTCGTCGAAGATGATCAGAGCGTGCTCGCCCTTGTACATCCAATACTGACCCATCGCCGAACCGGCGTAGGGCGCATACATCTGGAGGGCGGCCGCCGTCGATGCCGGTGCATTGACGATCACCGTGTACTCCATAGCACCGGCCGCTTCCAGCACCGCGGCGACCTCGGCAACGGTCGAAGCCTTCTGGCCGATCGCGACGTAGATGCACTTTACGCCGGCGCCCTTTTGATTGAGGATCGTGTCGACCACGACCGCCGTCTTGCCGGTCTGGCGGTCGCCGATGATGAGCTGGCGCTGCCCACGGCCGATGGGGGTCATAGCGTCGATGGCCTTGATGCCGGTCTGCAGCGGCTGGTGCACCGGCTGGCGCTGCACAACCGAAGGGGCCTGCACCTCGAGAAGGCGGCGCTCGGTGGTGGCGATGGGGCCTTTGCCGTCCACAGGCGCCCCGAGTGCATCGACGACCCGGCCCAGCATCGCATCGCCGACCGGCACTGAGAGCACCCGGCCGGTGGCCCGCACCTCGTCGCCCTCTTCGATGTCTGAGCTTTCACCCATGATGACGGCGCCGATCGAGTGCTCGTCGAGGTTGAGGGCGACTCCGAGGAGTCCGCCCGGGAACTCGAGCAACTCGCTCGCCATGGCGTTGGGGAGCCCGGTGATTCGAGCCACGCCGTCGCCCACCGAGTCCACATAGCCGACCGTCTCGGCGTCAATTGAAGGGGACCAGCCGCCGAGGGCGCTCCGCAGCGCCGCCGTGATGTCCCCGGGATCGAGCGTCAATTCAGCCATTCGCTATGCCCATGCCTCTCGCAGCTCTTGGAGCCGGCTGCGCACCGACCCGTCGAATACAGTGTCTCCAACTTTGGCAACCAACCCGCCGACGACCGACGGGTCCACAATCACGTTCGCCTTGATTCTCCTGCCGGTCGCCGCGGCCAGTTTCGCTTCGAGCCGACCGATCGTGGCGGCGTCGAGCTCGATAGCCGACCGCACCTCAGCAACGGTCAGCTCTTGGCTCAGAGCAGCTTTCTCGATCATCCGGCGGCCGATCTCGGTGACGTCTCGCGCTTTGCCGGCGCCGACGAGCATGTTTACCAGAGCAATCGACATGCTGGAGGCCCGACCGGCGAGAACGTCCGCGAGCAGGTTCTGCTTGCGCTCTACCGGGATCTGGATGTTCGTGATCGCATCTCGCAGCTCCTCGGAGCGGTCGATGGCACGGCCGATGGCGAACAGCTCGTTGGCGAGAGCCTCGCCGCCGCCTTCCGCCTGGCCGATGGCCAGCAGGCCGGCTGCGTACCCGTCGAGGACCTCTGCGGTGGTTGTGTCATCCATGCGTCAGTTTCCGAGCCCTCCGAGCTCGTCGATGTAGCGATCCACCAGCGCCTGCTGGGACGCCCGATCGAGGCTCGATCCGACCACCTTCTCGGCGACGTCGAGCGAGAGATCGGCGACTTCGCGGCGCAGTGACGTGGCGACCCGGTCGCGTTCGCCGGACATGTCCGCGGCGGCCCGCTCCTTGATGGCGGCCGCCTCGACGTCGGCTCGTGCGACCACCTCGGCCCGTACCGACTCACCGGCCTGGCGGGCCTCCTCGACGATGCGCCCCGCCTCCTCACGCGCCTGGGCGAGCTGGGCCTGGTAGTCGTTCTTGAGGCTCTCCGCTTCGATCTTCGCCGACTCGGCCGCCTCGAAGTCGGCCTTGATGGCAGCCTGGCGCGCCTCCAACGTCTTACCGATCGTCGGAAAGACCCACTTCCACGCAAAGAAGAAGATGATGGCAAAGGCGATGATGCCGGCTATCAGCTCCGAGGTCTCCGGCAGCAGAAGGTCGATACCTTCGCTTTCTTCGGCAGTCTCGGCGGCCAGCAGCCACGGTGTTGCACTTGCAAACATGGGTGACTCCTAGGCGATGAAGAACAGCACGAAGCCGATGAGCGCCAGCGCCTCGGTAAAGGCGATGCCCAAGAACATCGTGGTCCGGGCCATGCCGGCGGCTTCCGGCTGCCGAGCCATCGCCTGAATGGCGTTGCCCACCACGATACCGATGCCGATGCCGGGGCCGATGGCGGCCAGGCCGTATCCGACGAGGGCGATGGCTCCCTTGATTTCTTCCATTACTGAGGTTCCTCTCTAGTGCTCTGGGTGAACCGATGTTTGTACGTAGACCGCGGACAGCAAGGTGATGATGTATGCCTGCAGCACTGCGACCACGATCTCGAAGAGGTAGATGCCGAGCCCGAACACGAACCACGGCAGGCCGATGAGCGATCGAGCTCCGATGTCGCCGACGTTGCTGACGAAGATCCACCCGGACGCCAGCAGCAGGGTGAGCATCAGGTGGCCGGCAACGAGGTTGGCGAAGAGCCGGACGGCCAGCGTTATCGGACGCAGCAGGAACGTGGATACGAACTCGATGATGCCCACCAGCCAGCGTAACGCCACCGGTACCGACTTGGGCCAAATGAGATCGGTGAGGTAGCGGATACCGTTCTTCTTGAAGCCCACGATCACGAAGATCACCCATGTCACGAGTGAGATGAACAGCGGGATGGCCATGCGCGACGTGATCGGGAAGTTGATGAGGGGGGTCACCTCGAAGAGGTTGCCGACGATGACGAACATGAAGACGGCGAGCAGGTAGGGAGCGTACTTGACGCCGTCGGGGCCGATGATTCCGATGGCGATGTCCTCTTTGACGAACGTCACCAACGCCTCGATCGCCGCGGAGAACTTGCTCGGCACCTTCTCGCCCTTGCGCAAACCGAAGTAGAGCAGGCCGAGGACGATGAACATGGCCAAGAAGATGAGGAAGACGGTGCGCGTGAAGTTGAACCCGCCGATGCTGAACAGGGCGTCCTCGAAGAAGAAGAGCTCGAGTACGTCCGCCGGGGCGCAGATGATCTCTTCCCTGACATCGCACTCGCTCGCCGCGAGGATTACCGACTCCACTCGAGCTCCCTTCGCTCACTGTTCATCAAGGCCCATGCCTCGAGGGACAACAACACCATGTATGCGACCACGGCCGCGACGCCCATGGCGGGGCGGTCTATTTCGACCACGCTGGCGACGACGAACATCGACAATGTGATGAAGCCCAGCCGGACAAGAAACCCGAGCAAGGCGGCCGCATGATAGACCTTCAGGGAGACCCGCGCAGATCGAGACAGCAGCTCGCCTGCGACCAGGAAGTTGACGACAACGATCACCACGCCGATGGCGGCCGCCCAGGCTCCGGCGGAGCCCCGCAGCGCCCAGGCGACGCCCACGATCACCGGCCCGAGCCACCACGTGTGCAGCACCATCCTGCGGGCGATGACGGCCTCGACCGGGGCGGAGACCACGCTCGGCTGGTTGTACGCCTGGTCGACAGTCAACTTGTCTTCTTCAGATGTCATCGTCTTCGTCTTCCCGTTCGGCCGCCCTCATCCGAGCGATCCGCTGCAGCCGGGGGTTGCCCGCCTGCTCCATGATGCGGTTGGAAAAGACGAACATCCGCCAGAATCCAACCGCGAAGCCGGCGACAACTCCGCCGACCACCAGCCAGGGCTCAGTATTGAAGAAGTAGTCCCCGGCCAACCCGATCACCAGGCCGGACAGGATCGAGCTGAAGAAGCCGCCCGCCTGCGACCAGTCGCCCATGGCGTGCGCGGACACCGGCTTCTCGCCCCTGCGGGGCTCGACTTCGTTGGACTCTCCCATTGCCGTGATCCCGCTTGTGATCCCGTTCACAAGCTCACTCTGTCACTTTAGGCCGGGCCGTCGGTGGCGGGCAACTCTCTGGTAGGTAATAGTGCCCGGACACTAGACATGCCCCGAGTAGTTTGCCGGATAGGGCCGGAACGCGTCGTTGAGCTCGGCCACCCGCCCCCTGAGATCGAAGAGGGCCGCGTCGTCGTCGCGGTAGCGCAAGATCTCGACGATCAACCGGCCCAGCGTCGTCATCTGCTCCTGTTTCATGCCCGCCGCCGTCACGGACGGCGTGCCGATCCGAATACCGGATGTGACGAAAGCCGAGCGGGGATCGTTCGGAATCGAGTTGCGGTTCAGGGTGATACCCATGTTGTCGAGCAGTGCTGCGGCTTCTTTCCCGGTGAGGTCGTCATCGATCGAGCGCATGTCGCTGAGGAACATGTGGTTGTCGGTTCCGCCCGAAACTATGCGGGCCCCTTCTTCACTCATCGTGTCGGCCAACACGGCGGCGTTGCGGACGATCTGGCCCGCGTAAGCGTGGAACTCGGGAGTCGACGCAATCTCGAAACACAGGGCCTTGGCGGCGATCTGCGAGTTGATGGCGCCACCTTGGGCGCCGGGAAAGACGGCTTTGTCGATCGCGTCCGCATACTCACTGGTCGACAGGATGAGGCCGCCGCGCGGACCCCGCAGCGCTTTGTGCGTCGTGGCGGTCACCACATGGGCATGTGGGACCGGGTTGGGGTGAGCCCCGCCGGCGATGAGGCCAATGACGTGGGCCGCATCCACCAGGAAGATCGCATCGACCTCGTCGGCGATCCGGCGAAAGGCCGCCCAGTCGATGATCCGCGAGTATGCCGAATAGCCGGCGATGATCATCTTGGGTCGGTGCTCCCTGGCGAGCGCCCGGACCTCGTCGAGGTCGATGACTTCACTCTTCGAGTCGACACCGTAGGCGACGAAGTTGAAGAGCTGCCCGGAGAAGTTGACAGGCGCGCCGTGGGTGAGATGCCCGCCTTGGTCGAGCCCCATGCCGAGGATGGTGTCGCCCGGCTCGAGCAGCGCCAGATAGGCGCCGAGGTTGGCCGACGATCCGCTGTGGGCCTGCACGTTGGCATGTTCGGCGTAGAAGAGCCGCTTGGCCCGCTCCACGGCGAGCCGCTCGATCTCGTCGACCACCTCGCAGCCCGCGTAGTAGCGCCGCCCCGGGTATCCCTCTGAGTACTTGTTGTTCAGCACGGAGCCGGCGGCCTGCATCATCGCTTTCGACACGAAGTTCTCGGATGCGATGAGCTGGATGTGGCTGTTCTGGCGGTTGGCGTCTTGCGCAATCAGGCGAGCGAGCTCGGGGTCCACCTGGTCAATGCTCCGACGATCGATCATTCATTACCCCTACTGGAAACCCGGGCAGCGTAGTGGGGTTTCGCTGGAATCAGGATTCGAGAGAAACCTACAACTCGATCGGGCCCGGCCGCAGGATATAGGGAGCCGGCCGGGTGAGGTCGACGACGGTGGAGGGAATACCGCCACTCGCCGTGCCGTCGATGTATTGGGCAACGCCCGGTCCGAGCACTGCCGCCGCTTCGTCGGCGTTGCGAGCCGGCCTATCACCGGATTGGTTGGCCGATGTGACGACGAGGGGCCCAAAAGCCTCGAGCAGCGCCAAAGCGACCGGATGATCCGGGCAGCGGACTCCGACGGTGCGCGCCTGAGCATCGCCGATCCACTCGGGCACCGACTCGAGACGGCGCAGTACGAGAGTCAGCCCGCCGGGCCAATACTGATCGGCGAGATCGAGCGCCACGTCGGAGAACTTCACGAGGCTGATGGCCTGGTCCATGTCGGCCACCAACACTGCGAGTGGCTTGGACGTGTCGCGACCCTTCAAGTTGGCGAGGTTGTTCACGGCTTCTTCTTGATACGGGTCGGCGGCAACGCCGTACACGGTGTCGGTTGGAAAGCCGACGAGCTCGCCTGCGGCGAGGTGCCCGACGGCATAGGAGATCTCCGATTGGGTCACGCCATGCCTTTCTGCGCTATGAGGAAGCGATCCCTTCCTGCAAGGTCTTTCATGATTTCCGGGTTGAGACCGGCGGCGAGCTCACGAAGGGCGTCGCCCTGGTCCTCACCAATCTCGCACGCCAGGACACCGTCCGCAGAGAGCCACCCGGGTGCGGCGTCGACGATCCGGCGCAAAACGCTCAATCCATCGGTCCCGGCCAGCAGGGCGACGGCAGGCTCATGGTCGCGTACCTCCGGCGGGAGGGCGGCGTGGTCGCCCGCCGCGATGTAGGGGGGATTCGAGATCACGAGATCAACTCTGCCACGTATCCCGCGCGGAAGCGGTGCGAATAGGTCGCCCAGATACAGTGCGATCTCGTAACCCATCGCGGCGACGTTGCGGGCCGCCACCTCCAGGCTTGCGGCAGAGACGTCAACTGCGTGCACGTCGGCCCCCGGGAAGGTGTGCTTGAGAGCGATCGCCAGGTTGCCGGAGCCGGTGCCGAGGTCCACGACGATGCGGGGCGGCCGCCCGGCCAGCCTCGTCGCCACGAGCTCCCACAGCTGCTCGGTCTCGGGACGGGGAATCAGGACGCGGGGGTCGACCGCCACCTCGATGGACCCGAACTGTGTGGTCCCTTCGATGTATTGGAGCGGCTCTCCGGAGCGCCTTCTCGCCACCAGCTCGCCGAAACGCGTGGCGCCGGGGCCGTCGAGCGTGTCGTCGCGGTTGAGGCTGACCCGATCACGACCCGTCGCCGCTTGCAGAAGGCGGTCGGCTTCGTGAGCCGGCAGGCCGGAGTCGGCGGCCAGGCTGCGGCCGGAGATCACGCGGCGCCCGGTCGTGGTCATGAGTCGCCCGCCAAGACGTCCGCCGCCGCCTGAGCCATGAGTGACTCATGGAATCCGTCCAGGTCGCCGTCGAGGATCGCCGGGAGCGAGTGCATGGTCATTCCGACGCGGTGATCGGTAACCCGATTCTCCTTGAAGTTGTACGTTCGTATCTTCTCGGCTCGCTCCCCCGTCCCCACCTGGGAGCGCCGGGTGTCGGAACGCTCCCCCATCTGCTCTTCGAGCTGCTGCTGATACAGCCGGGCCCGGAGCACCCGCATTGCCTTGAGCTTGTTCTGCAGCTGCGACTTCTCGTCCTGACACGACACCACGAGGCCGGTCGGGATGTGAGTGATCCGGACTGCCGAGTCGGTGGTGTTCACCGACTGGCCCCCGGGACCGGTCGAGCGCATGGTCTCGATTTCGAGGTCGTTGTCGTGGATCTCGACCTCGACGTCCTCGACCTCCGGGAGGACCGCCACAGTCGCGATCGAGGTGTGGATCCGGCCTTGTGACTCCGTCTTGGGGACGCGCTGGACACGATGGGGCCCTGCTTCCCACTTGAATCTCGAGTAAGCCCCCTTGCCCTTGACGGCAAACTGGCCGAAGGTCAGCCCGCCGCCGTCGGCCCACGACAGGTTGATCGGCTCGGTGGACCAGCCGTGGCGCTCGGCGAAGCGCTCGTACATCCGGTGCAGGTCTGTGGCCCACAAGCCCGCTTCGTCACCGCCGGCCGCCGGCCGCAGCTCGACAATGACGTCCTTGTCGTCGTCGGGATCTCGGGGAACCAGCAGCAGCTGGAGGCGGGAGACGATTCCTTCGAGGTCCCGTTCACTCTGTGAGTGCATGCTGGTCAAGTATTCCCGCATTTCGGAATCAGCTTCGGATTCGAGCATGTCGGCGGCTTCGGCCATCTCGTCGATGGTGCCCCTGTATTCACGATACGCCTCGACAACCGGTTTCAACTCGGAATGCAGGATCGCGAGATCGCGCAACCTGGTGGCGTCGGCGGACACGTCCGGCTCGGCCATCTCCGCCAGCGTCTCCTCGAACCGGGTCTCCATCTCCGCCAACCGCTCGAGAACCCTTTGGTTGAGCCGGTTCATGGCGGCGGGTTCTCTTCGGTGGCGCGCTCAGCCGCCAAGGCGGCTTCGTTCACCGGGCCCCGGCCGTGGACTTCGGCGAGCTCGGTGTCATCGAGGGCGCTCAGCAGGCTGGCAATCGCCACCTCGACCTGATCGTCCGTCGGCTCCTTGGTGGTGATGGCCTGAAGCCAGATGCCGGGCCGGCTGGCCCACGCCATCCAGCGGGCGTTGGCCGCCAGCTTCAGCACCTCGTAGGACAAGCCGGCGAGCACCGGGATGAAGATGACCCGGGAGGCGATCTGCCACTCCAGCGGGAGCGGGGCCAGGGTGAGGAAGACGAAGAATGCGACCAGCGCCACGATGATCAGGAAGGAAGTGCCGCACCGCGGGTGGCGCGGACTGTACTTCTGGATGGCATCGATCACGAGGGGATCACCCGCCTCGTAAGCGTGAATCGTCTTGTGCTCGGCGCCGTGATACATGAAGACGCGTTGGATCTCCTTCGAGCGGGAGATCGCCCAGATGTAACCGACGATCAGAGCGATGCGCAACAAACCGTCGAGTATCACGAACCACACGGAGGAGTCGTCGAAGTAGCGCTTCAAGAAGCCGGCGGCGAAAGCCGGGAGCAGGACAAAGAGGGCCAGGGCAAAGATGACGGCGACGACCATCGTGCCGATCGCCTGGCCCCGCGTGATCTCTTCGTCCTCCTCGCCGGCGCGCTGCGCCGACCACGACAGAGCGCGAAACCCGAGGCTCAGCGACTCGAGCAGAACCATGACGCCGCGCAGAAACGGCATCCGCGCCGCGCGGGAACGCGAGCTCAGCCTGGGGAGCACGTTGCTCTGCGCCTCGATGACGCCATCGGGCCGCCGCACGGCGACGGCCCATGCGGTTGGGGCCCGCATCATCACGCCCTCGATGACTGCCTGGCCACCAACGGTGGCGCCGGGCGGACGGGACAAGCTAAGACTCCGTGTCGGCCGCGGTGTCGTCCGGCTCGGGAGATGCGGGCCGGGCCGGAGCTGCCGGCGGGGCGCTCTTGGGTGCGGCAGTGGCGGTCCTGGCGTAGCGCTTGCGGAATCGTTCAACCCGGCCGCCGGAGTCCACCAGGATCTGCTTACCCGTGTAGAACGGATGGCTCCGGCTCGAGATCTCGACTTTGGCCAGCGGATAGGACTTGCCGTCCTCCCACTCGATGGTTTCGGTCGTCTCGATCGTCGATCGGGTGAGAAAGGCGAGATCCGACGACGTGTCCTGGAAAACGACATCGCGGTATTCGGGGTGAATATCTGGCTTCAAGGCTCGGCTCCTGTAGGTAAGTGCGAATTGTAGCTGTGACGGGCGGGGACGAGAACTGACGGCGAGTACTCAGTCGTTGATACTCGGTACTTACAGATTACGAGCCGCTCTTGGCGATGCTCACCAGGAATTCCGCATTGGACGTTGTGGACTTCAGGCGGTCGATGAGCAATTCGAGCGACGCCCCGGACTCGAGCGCCAGCAAAACCCGGCGAAGCTTCCAGACCTGTGTCAGTTCGTCTTCGTGGAAGAGCAGCTCTTCGCGACGGGTGCCGGATGACTCGATGTCGATTGCCGGGTAGATCCGCTTGTCGGCGAGCTTGCGATCGAGACGCAGCTCCATGTTGCCGGTGCCCTTGAACTCCTCGAAGATGACCTCATCCATGCGGGACCCGGTCTCGACGAGGGCGGTGCCGATGATGGTCAGGCTGCCACCCTCTTCGATGTTGCGGGCCGCGCCGAAAAACCTCTTCGGCGGGTACAGCGCTGTCGAGTCGACGCCACCGGAAAGGATGCGGCCGGAGGCCGGTGTCGCCAGGTTGTGCGCCCGGGCCAGCCGGGTGATCGAGTCGAGCAAGATCACCACGTCGGCGCCCATCTCGACGCGCCGCTTGGCTCGCTCGATTGCGAGCTCCGACACCTGGGTGTGCTCCTCGGCCGGGCGGTCGAAAGTGGAGTAGATGACCTCACCCTTGACCGACCGTTGCATGTCGGTGACCTCCTCGGGGCGCTCGTCGACGAGTACCACCATGAGGTGGCATTCCGGGTTGTTGACGGCGACCGAGTTGGCGATCTCTTTGAGCACAGTCGTCTTGCCGGCCTTTGGTGGCGAGACGATGAGGCCCCGCTGCCCTTTGCCGATCGGTGCGATCAGGTCGATGATCCGCGGCAGCATCGACCCCGGCTGTCCGTCGACTTCGAGCCGCAGTCGGCTGTCGGGGAACAGCGGGGTCAGGTTGGAGAACTTCTGGCGCTCCTGCGCCTCATCCGGATCGAGGCCGTTGACCTTGACGGCTCGTACCAGAGCCGGGAACTTCTCTTGCGCCCGCGCCGGGCGTACCGGGCCGGACACAATGTCACCTTTGCGGAGGCGGGCCTTGCGGATGACGTTGGCTGCAACGTACGCGTCTCGTTCCCCAGGAAGGTAGCCGCCGCATCGCAGGAAGCCGTAGCCTTCGGGAAGGATATCGAGGATGCCCTCGCGGACCTCGAGCTCCGACTCGTCGACGGGCTCCTGGGGGCCCCGTCCCCGTCCTCTGCGGCGCCGATTACGGTTGCCCTGCCCGCTTTCGCGATCGCCACCGGCATCCGAGCGGTCGCCGGAACGGTCGTCTGCGCGCGACTTGTCGCCGCCGGTTTTCGCCTTGACTTCCTGGGCCGGCTCCTCCAACACGACTTCGGGGAGCATGGCTTCGTCGAACTTCTCGGATCCGACAATGGCGGCTATGAGCTTGGACTTCTGCAGTCCATCGTGCTCGACCTCCACAGATCCCGCCAGCTCGCGGAGTGCGTCGAGACCGAGCTCTTGAAGTCTGGCTCGTGTGGTCATTCGCCTGATGCCCCTTTCGGCAGCTATGAAGGCTGTTCGTTGAACCTCAACCGGGAGGGGGCATATTGGCGTGCGCCGATAACGCGAATGCCCCACCACAGTTGGCTGGATTTCCCCGTCACATGCAGCAGAGCTGCCGCCAGCGCGTGGGGAGTGGATAACGATCCAGGGCGGATGTTAATCCGAATCGATCGATTAGCAAAAACATCGGCCGGGTCGGATTGTTCCTTGAAGAATTCGCGACTCAGACGTCGGGGCTCTCCACACGGACGACCGAGGCCACGCTGCGCACATTCACGATCTCTTCAATGGCGCGGCGGGCGGCCCGCTGCTTCGCTTCCGGCGCGAGGTGAGTAACGATCATGAGGGTGGCGTCTTCACCCCTGCCCTCCTGGAGCACCGACTTGATGCTGACGTCGTGTTTGCCGAACTCGCCGGCGACTTGAGCGAGCACTCCGGGCTGATCGTCGACCTCCAGACGTACGTACCACTTCGTGTCGACCGCCTCGAATGCCACCAGCTCGCCGGGCGAGAACCGAATCCGCGGCGCCGCCTGGGCACCGGCGAGGATCTCCCGGGCGGCATCGATCACATCCCCGAGCACGGCGGTGGCCGTGGGCTCCCCACCGGCTCCGGGGCCCGCAAACAGCAGCTCATCGATCGACGGCCCCTCGATGAACACGGCGTTCGTCGCCCCGCGAATCGTCGCCAGCGGATGTGCTTTGGGCAGCATCGCCGGATAGACCCGCACGCTCACTCCCGCTGCCAGGCGCTCGGCAATGGCCAGCAGCTTGATCGTATAGCCGAGCTCGGACGCCCATTTCATGTCGGCCTTGGTGATCTTCTCGATGCCCTCGTGGTACACGTTGTCGATTCCGGCCCAGGTCCCGAACGCGAGGCTTGCCAGGATGGCGGCCTTGGCGGCGGCGTCGCCACCACCGACATCGGCGGCCGGATCGGCCTCTGCGTAGCCGAGCCCTTGGGCCTCGCTGAGGGCGTCGCCATACGTGGCGCCGTCCTCCGCCATGCGAGACAGAATGAAATTGGTGGTGCCGTTGACGATGCCGATGACCCGCTCGATCTGCTCGCCGGCCAGTGTCTCGGACAGGGGGCGAATGATGGGTATGCCGCCGCCCACCGCGGCTTCGAACAGCAGCGGCACCCCGGCCTCCTCGGCGGCGGCAAACAACTCGGGCCCGCGCTCGGCCAGCAACGCCTTGTTGGCGGTGACCACCGGCTTGCCGGCCCGCAGGGCTCGCAACACCATCTCGCCGGCGGGCTCGAGACCTCCCATCACCTCGACGACCAGCCGCACCTCGGGATCGTCGATGATCACCTCCGGTTCGGTCGTAACCAGAGAGCGGTCGATCTCGAACGAGCGCGCCTTGTCGAGATCGCGGACCGCGACCCTTCGCAGTCTCAGGTCAAGACCGGTCTTGGCCTCGATGGCGGCGTGCTCTTCCACCAGACGACGGATCAGCGATCCGCCGACGATGCCGGCGCCCAGCATTCCGATACCAACAGTCTTCATCGATTCCCCGTGTCTGTGGACCCGAGATAGTAGATCGGTGGCACTGATCGCCCGGCATCGCGGCCGCGGTCCACAGAGTTGTGTGATCGCGGGACGACCCATCGGATCTCATCGCCGCCGTTGTCGCGCTCGGCCGGAGCAACCCGGACGCCGCTGTGACCGACGAGCGGCGGTCGCGGCGAGGACACTCTCAACGGCGGTGACGGGTCGATGTCTGCATCGGCCACCAGCACAACACACCCTCACCGGTTCAAACGCCGAGGTCACGCGCCAAGAGGTCGGAGTAGGTCTCCCGGCGCACGACCAGCCGAGCGCTCCCGTCCTTGACGAACACCACCGGCGGTCGCAGCACCATGTTGTAGTTAGAGCCCATCGAGTGCCCGTAGGCACCGGTCACCGGGGTGATCAGCACGTCGCCGACCACCGTGTCCCGCGGGATCATCGCCTCGGCGACGATGACATCACCGGACTCGCAGTGTTTGCCGACGATACGGACCGGCAATTCCCGTTCGGCGTCGGTACCGCGGCCCAGGAAGGCCTCATAGCCGCTCCCGTACAATACCGGCCGCGGGTTGTCGCTCATTCCGCCATCGACGGCCACATAGGTGCGAATCCCGGCGATCCGCTTGATCACACCAACGGTGTAGGCCGTCACGGCGGCCGCGGCCACGATGCTCCTTCCCGGTTCGGCGGTGATCCGCGCCTTCACCCCGAGGCTCTGGGCGGCCGCCCGCACGGTGGCCGCCCAGTCGGACAGGGACGGCGCCTCCTCGTCGCCGACGTAGGCGACGCCGAGGCCACCGCCGATGGACAACTCCTCCGCGGCGCTCTCGGCGGCGAAGCCTGCCAGCGCCTCGATGGTCTTGGCGAAAGAGCTCGTGGCGTACACCTGACTGCCGATGTGGGCGTGAATCCCGATGAAGCGCATTGCGCGCGACGCCCGGGCCCGGGCCACCGCGGCGGCCGCAACGCCGCCGGCCAGGGCAAAGCCGAACTTGGAGTCGGCAACGCCGGTCTGCAGGTAGTGATGCGTGTGAGCCTCGACCGCCGGATTGACGCGGATCAGAACGTCGACGGCAGGTCCGCGGCCGCGCAGAGCTTCCAACCGATCCATCTCGTCCGAATTGTCGACGACAATGCGCTTGACGCCGGCATCGAGGGCCATCTCGAGCTCCAGCGGCGACTTGTTGTTGCCGTGGAAGATCAGCCGATCAGCCGGTACTCCGGCATGGAGAACCACCTGGAGCTCGCCACCCGTGGCCACGTCGAGATCCATGCCTTCTTCGTACGCCAGGTGCGCCATTGCGCCGCACAGGAAGGCCTTGGCGGCATAGGCGACCCCATCGGGGAAACCGGCCACGGCCTCACGGCACCGTGACCGCAAGTGCTGCTCGTCGTAGACGAACAGCGGTGTCCCGTGTTCCGCGGCGAGGTCGAGCACATCGCACCCGCCGATCGACAGGCGCCCCGCCGCATCGACCGCCGCCGTGTCCGGGAGCAGATCCCTCCTGATCGGAGTCACATCCGCTCCGGTACTTCCATAACCAGCAGGTCGAGCAGGAAGCTGAGCTCGCGTAGGCACAGTTCGACGAGTCCCAGCCAGCTCGCCCGCCGCGTCTCGTCGGGCTCGTCGAGGATGCGGCAATGCTCGTAGAAGCGGCTGAACTCTGCCGCCAGCTCGTACGCGTACAGCGCGACGTGGTTGGGAGCGCGGTGCTCGGCCGCCCGGACAACGGTTTCCGGAAGCTGTAGCAGGGCCAGCATCAGGTTGCGGTCGTATTCACCGACCGGCGGCTCGATCGGGCCCGGTTTGAGCCCTTGCTCGGCCGCCTTGCGCAGGATCGATTGCATCCGCACCGCGCTGTACAGCAGGTAGGGGCCGGTGCGCCCCTCAAAGGAGACAAAGCGGTCCAAGTCGAAGATGTAGTCGCTGGCGCGATGGTTCTGTAGGTCACCGTATTTGAGGGCGGCAAGGCCGACGAGCCGGGCGATTGCGGTGCGTTCCGCGGCGGCGTATTCACTCGCCAGATCGTTTTCCGCGAGCCGCTCGGCCGCCCGCGCCACCGCATCGTCGATGAGCCCACGCAGCAGCGGGGTGCCGCCGTCGCGAGTCTTGAGTGGCTTGCCGTCCGGACCGTTGACGGTGCCGTTGCCGGCATGCTCGAGGAGGACGTCATCGCTCACGATGCCGGCCTTGCGTGCGGCCCGGAAGACCTGCTCGAAGTGCAGCGCCTGACGGGTATCGACGATGTAGATCATCGCAGCGGCGTCGAACTCGGCGACCCGATCTTCGATGGTGGCAACGTCCCACGTCGTGTAGAGAGTGGCCCCGTCGGACTTGGCAATCAGCAGAGGCGGGATCTCGCCCTTGTCGTCGGGAAGGGCGACGTCGACCACCACTGCCCCTTGGCTGCGCCGCGCCACGCCGGACTCGAGGAGGCGTTCGATGAGCGGATCGAGCCGCTCGGCGACGGTGCTCTCGCCGTGCCACAGATCGAAGGTCACTCCGAGCTCGTCGTAGACCTCCTTGATCGCCTCGATCGACACCACCCGAAAGTGCTGCCACAGCGCGAGGTAGCCGGGCCTCCCTCGCTGCAGCTCGGCCGTTGCCCGGCGGGCCCTTTCTCCGAACTCATCATCGGATTTGGCCTTGGTCGATGCGGCGGGGTACATCTCGTTGAGGTCCGCCATCGTCACCGGCGATTCCGTCGGATAGGGGCCTGTGAAGCTCTCGTCGAAATACGGGAGATCGGGCTGGCGGTCCTCGAGCTCGGCAAGGAGCTGGCCCATGGGACTCCCCCAGTCACCAAGATGGACATCACCGATGACCTCGTTGCCGAGGGCGCGGAAGATGCGCTTGAGGCTCTCGCCGATCACGGCGGGCCGCAAGTGCCCGACGTGGAGCTCCTTGGCGACGTTGGGCCCTCCGTAGTCAACGATCATCTTGAGGGGCGTCGCTGCCCGATCGACACCAACTCCCCCACCGACATGAATCCCTTCGACGAAGGTGGCCAGGGCATCGTCGCTGAGGGTGATATTGATGAAACCGGGACCGGCGACGGAGAGATCGGCGAAGCGGGAGGTGTCGTCGAGCACCGCGATGACGGCTGCGGCGAGCTCACGCGGTTGGCGGCCGGCGCGGTTGGCCGCGCCGAGTGCGCCATTGCACTGGAACTGTGCCAGCTCCGGGCGTTGCGAGACAGCCACCTCGCCGTCGGCGGCTTCGAGGCCGAGCGCAACAAAGGCCCGACCGAACTGCTCGGATAGGTCAGCAATCAGGGACATCGGAACTCCACCGTGAGCTCGAATCGCGAGTACTTAGTACTAGGTACTTAGCACTCATCTGCGCCCCAGGCAGGATTCGAACCTGCGCACCCGGCTCCGGAGGCCGGTGCTCTATCCCCTGAGCTACTGGGGCCCGCGGCGGCAAGTGTACCCCGTGCCGCAGGGCCCCCGACGCCGCCGTGCCCACGCGATTCAGCGGGCGGGGGCTCAGAACAGGTTGCCGATGGCCCCCAATCGGGCCAGGACCAGCAAGTCCATGGTCACGGCGACGGCAACGTGGAGAAAGATCCCGGGCACGAAGCTGCGGGACCGGACCGCCATGGTCCCCAGCACGAGCCCGGCGATGATGGCGGCGAAGGCTTCCGGCATCGGTTTGGCGAAGTGGATCATCGTGTAGGGAACGGTCATCACGACCACCGAGAGAGCCCCGAACCGCGGCAACAGCCCGAACGTCATGAAACCGCGAAAAAAGGCCTCGACCCCTACGAACTG
>JBFISZ010000045.1:0-16293 GCA_041608315.1 Acidimicrobiia bacterium
CCGCTGCGTGCCGCCCGCGCCGGGCAGGCTGCCGACCTTGGCCTCCGGGAAGCCGAGACGGGCCCCCTCCGCGGCGACGCGGAGGTCCCCGGCGAGGGCCAGCTCGAGGCCGCCTCCGAGGGCGTAGCCGCGGATGGCGACGATGACCGGCACGTGCAGCTTCTCGAGGCGGCCGAACACACTGCGCACCAGCAGCCCGAGCGGATCGTGGATCAGGCCCGGCTCGTGTTCCTTGCCCCGGCTCTTCAGGTCGGCACCGACGCAGAAAGCCTTCTCCCCCGCCCCGATCAACACCAGCGCCCGGGTGTCCGGGTCGGTCTCGATGCCATCGAGGATCTCGCCCATCGTCTCGAGCATCCCGACGGTCAGCGCGTTGAGCGCATCCGGCCGGTTCAGCGTGAGTACCCCAACGCTCCCGTCTCGCTCGTACAGAACCGGCTGCGCCTCCTGGGCCCCCGCCTTCTCATCCGTCACGGCCGTCTCCTCTCATCGTTCTGTCTCATCCTGTTCGACGCCGCCCACGACACCATCGTGCAGCAACTGCGCGATCTCGTCATCGGTGAACCCGCACTCGCTCAAGATCGCCTCCGAATGCTCCCCGGGCAGCGGGGGCGGTGGCCCGGTCACGTCGCCCGGCGTTGCGGAGAATCGGCCGGGGAAGACCGGCGAGCTGACGGCTCCCGTCGCCGGATGGTGCACGGTGATCAGCGAGCCGCTCTTGGCCACATGCTCCTCGGCCACCAGGTCCGGGTAGCTCAGGAGCGGACCGCACAAGATGTCGGCCTCGTCGAGAACGGCAATCCACTCGGCGGTGGTCCGGGTGCCGAACAGCGGTTCCAGTACCGCGCGAAGCTCGGGCCGGCCCCGCACCCGCTTCTCATTGCTGTCGAAACGGGGATCGGTCGCCAGCTCGGGGCGGCCCAGGGCCTCACACAGTGCCGGCCAGCGTTGCGCCGTGTAGGCCGCCACCATGACGTGGCCGTCGCTGGTCGGAAACGCTTCGTTGGGAGCGGCGTACGGGGCGGCGCTGCCCAGCCGCTGCGGGGACTCGCCGCTGGCGAGGAACATCGAGAGCGGCACGACCTGATACGAGAGCAGCGAGTCGAGCAAGGAGACGTCCACCCGCTGCCCCTTCCCGATCCGCTCCCGGGCAAGAAGCGCCGCGAGGATCGCCTGGGAGGCGAACACGCCGCCGGCCATGTCGGCGGCCGGGACGCCGACTTTCACCGGCGGGCCGTCTGCCGTGCCGGTAACGCTCATGATGCCGCCCATGGCCTGGGCGACCCCGTCGACTCCGGGCCGGTCCCGCCACGGGCCGCTCTGCCCAAATGCCGAGATGGCGGCGTAAACCAGTTGGGGATTGCGGGCTGCCATCGCTTCATAGCCAATCCCGAGACGATCGGCGACACCGGGCCGGAAGCTCTCGAGGGCAACGTCGCTCCGCTCGGCCAGCCGCAGTACGACGTCGGCGCCGCCGGGTTTCTTGAGGTCGATCACGGCACTGCGCTTGTTGCGGTTCATGCCGAGGAATGCGGCGGCGGCCCCGGCAACGAAGGGCGGCCCGAGCCGGCGGCCCCACTCCCCTCCGGGCGGCTCCACCTTGAGGATGGTGGCGCCCATGTCGCCGAGGTGCATGGCGCAAGTGGGCCCGGCAGCCCCCTGCGAGAGGTCGAGGACCGTTATGCCTTCAAGCGCTCCGCTCATGTGCCATCTCTTCGACTGGAGGCATCAGCTGCGGCGCGGCGGCACCGCGGACGGTGAACCGGGCGAACTCCGTCGCGATCTCGTCGGCGGTGCGGCTGCCGTCCGGACGGTACCAACGCACGACTGAATTGCACATCCCGAGGATGGCCTTGACAGCCAGCCCGGGATCCTGGTCGACGAACACCCCGAGGCCGACTCCCTCTTCATAGATCTGGCGAAACAGCAGTTCGTAGCGGTCGCGGTTGCGAATGTGAGCGGCCATGAAGTCGGGGGCGAGGAAGCGCCCCTCCTCCATGAAACAGGCCACCGCATCACGGTCCCGCATCGCCTCGACGGTGTGGATGTAGACCGCCCGGCTGAGCCGCTCGGTCGGGGGAAGGTCCGAATGCGCCACGTCGTGGACGAGAGGGGTGACCCGATTCACGGTCAGCTCGATGATTTCCGACAACAAGGCCTGTTTGCTCGGGAAATGGTGATAGAGGCTCGACTTCGTGATGCCGACTTCGCTCGCCAGCTCGGCCATGCTGGTCCCGTTGAACCCCTTCTCGCGGAACAGGGCCGCCGCCTCCTGGCGGATCCGCTCCCTGGTGGTGGGCTCGCTCGTCACGCCGGGGCCCCGTCGACCAGCTCCATTCCGGCGCGGAGCGCCTCGAGGTTCATCTCCCGATGCTTGGCGGGTACCCGCCGGGCGACGGCTTCGCTGAGCGCATCCCGATCGACCAGGCCGGCATATGCCTGGAGCACTCCGAGGGCGACGACGCCGGTGACCAGCTGCCCGCCGGACACGGCGCGCGCCGTGTCGACGACGGCAAAGTCGGACGTGTCCTCATCGCCGGCTTCGGGAGCGCAGCGGCTGTCGACGATCACCCGCCCGCCGGCCGCCACCTCTGGGCGATAACGGGCGAAGGCCTCGCCGCTCAGAGCCACCAGCAGGTCGATATCGTCGGCCAGGGGAAACCCGATCTCGTCGCCGGCGATGACCACATCCGACCGGCTGGCGCCGCCGCGTGACTGAGGACCGTACACCTGGTTGTGAGTGGCGTTGCGTCCCGAGAGAATCGCCGCTTCGGCAAGGATGCGTCCCGCGGTCACCACACCCTGGCCCCCGGCGCCGGCGATGCGGATCTCGTTGCGGCTCATAGTGGCTCCTGACGGCGGACTCCGGTGAAGACCGGCCGGATGTCCCTCTCGAGCACACCCGTCGCCATCCCGAGGGGTACGGGGGAAGACGGCACGTGCTCGACGAACCGCTTCTCGGACAGTGGCACCGCCACGCCGGCATCGCGGCGCGCCATCCAGGTGAGCATCTCGGCGCCGCCGCCGACCTTGTTGTAGCGCCCGTAGTACTCGGGGCAGTCGCTGATGATCTCAATGAAGGAGAATCCGGGGTGCCTCACGCCGTCGGCAATGACCTTGCTCATCTCGATGGGGTTGGCCGCCAGGACTCGGGCGACGAAGGAGGCCCCGGCGCCGATCATCAGCTTGCAGGCGTCGAAGTTGGGCTCGGTGTTGCCGGCGGGGGTCGTCGAGGCGACTGCGCCCTCCGGCGTCGTTGGTGCCGCCTGGCCCCCCGTCATTCCGTAGATCGAGTTGTTGAGCAACATCACCGTGATGTCGATGTTGCGCCGGGCGGCATGGATCAGGTGGTTACCCCCGATGGCGAGACCGTCGCCGTCTCCGGTGATCACCATGACGTGCAGGTCGGGGCGGGCCAGCTTGAGGCCCGTCGCGAAAGCAGGGGCCCGGCCGTGGGTGCCGTGCAGGGTGCAGAAATCGATGTAGCCGACGATCCGGCTGCTACAACCGATGCCGGCGACCACCGCCACCTTGTCTTGATCGAGCTGCAGCTGGTCGATCGCGGCGAGAAAGCCGCGCATCACGATGCCGTGGGCGCATCCGGGGCACAGCACGTGCGGCATGGCCCATTCCCGCAGGTAGGTCTTGACGTCGGCCATCAGTTCCCTCCTCCGGCGGCGGCAACGACGCCGACCAACTCGCTCGGCGTGATCGGCTCACCGTCGGCCCGGAAGTGCCCCACGACCTCGGCTTGCCCGGCGGCGGCCCGCTCCACTTCGCCGATCAGCTGGCCGAGGTTCATCTCGGCGACGATGACTTTGTCGACCTGCTTGGCGGCCTCGGCCACCTGCCGGCCGGGGAAGGGCCACAGCGTGGTGGGCCGAATCAGCCCCGCCTTGATGCCCGCCTCCCGGATGCGGAGCACGGCCTCGCGGGCCGAGCGCCCGACGATGCCGTAGGCGAAGAACGCCACGTCGGCGTCGTCCAGCATGAAGGTCTCGGCGGCCGATATCTCATCCTCGTGGTCGGCCACCTTGCTGTGAATCCGGCCCAGCAGAGCCCCGGCAACTGCGCCGTCGTCGGTGGGGAAGCCTCGTTCGTCGTGAGACAGGCCGGTGACGTGGAAACGGTGGCCGTCCCCGAAAGCGGGCAGCGGCGGCACGCCGTTGGGACCGGCCGCCTTGGGTCGGAAGTCGACGGAATCGGCTGCGGGGCGGACCCGGTCGATGATCTCCACTTGGTCCGGTAGCCGCACGCTCTCGCGGGTGTGGCCGATGACCTCGTCGTAGATGAGGATGACCGGTGTCCGGAAGCGCTCGGCCAGGTTGAAGGCTCGCACCGTGAGATCGAACACCTCGCCGACCGAGGAGGGGGCGAGCACGATCGCGGGATGATCGCCGTGAGTACCCCAGCGGGCCTGCATCACGTCGCCTTGGGACGGTGAGGTCGGCAATCCCGTGCTGGGTCCACCGCGCATGACGTCGACGACGACACAGGGCACCTCGGCCATGATGGCGAAACCGATGTGCTCCTGCATCAAAGAGAAGCCGGGCCCGCTCGTGGCGGTCATCGCCTTGGAGCCGGCCAGCGAAGCACCGATCACGGCGGCCAGCGACGCGATCTCGTCTTCCATCTGCACGAACACGCCGCCCGCATCGGGCAGCAGGCGCACCATGTGCTCGGCGATCTCCGAAGATGGGGTGATGGGGTAGCCGCCGTAGAAAGTGCAGCCGGCCGCCAGAGCGCCGCGGGCGCAGGCTTCGTTGCCCTGGACCAGTCGAGCCTCGCTCATGTCCCCTCGCCCGTCGATTTGGTATCGCCGACGGCCACCCGGCTCGGCGGCGGATGAATCTCGATGGCGAAGTCGGGGCACAGCAGCTCGCAGAGCCGGCACCCGGTGCAGGCCTCGGGATCGATGATGTTCAACTTCCCGTCGACGTCGACCGCCAAGCAGTACTCCGGGCACACCCGCGAGCAGATGTCGCAGCCCTTGCACCAAACATGATTGATTTCGATCTCATGAGGACCGGTAAAGCCCTCGGGAGCCAGCGGCGGCCGCGGGACGCGGGCCTGCGGGAACTCGCGGCCCGCCCGGAACGCCGCCAGGTTGATCTCTTGCGTGCCGCGGGGCACGAGTCGTTCGATGGCGCTCTCCCAATGAGCCATGTCGATGTCGAGGAAGGCGGCTACCGACCCGAGCAGGACGCTGTTGGCCGCCCGCACGTTGCCCAGCTCGGTGGCCGTCGCCGCGGCGTCGATGAGGCGAGTCTTGAGCTCCCGGTCGTTGAAAAGATCGACGTCGATGCCGGGATAGCGGGCGGTCCAAGATCTCCTGTCGTTACAGGCACCCGGGGGCACGATCGTGCGAATGTCGGCGACGACGGCGCCCCCCTCGCGCACGTACTCGACCCAGCGGATCGCCTCGGCCCACTCGAACGCGGCCAGCACCTCGGCACTCCCCTTCGGCACCAGCGGGGAGTCGACGTCCTCGCCCCAGCGGATGTGGCTGAAAACGGAGCCGCCCCGCTGCGCCATGCCGTGGACCTCGCTCTGCTTGACGTCGAAGCCGGCGCTGAGCAGAGCATCGGCCACGATCATGCTGGCGAGGATCACGCCCTGGCCGCCAACGCCCGAGAGCAACAGGCCGCGGGTTCCTTCAGACACCGGCCACCTCCTTCGGTACTGGCACTATCGCCAGCGGCGGGCACAGCTGGGCACACAACGTGCAGCCGGTGCAAGTAACCGGGTCGATCACCACCTTGCGGCGGCCTTCGAACAGCTCGTCCGACCAAACGATGGAGGGGCAGCCCGCCGTCATGCAGGCCTGGCACGCCGTGCAGGCGTCTGCGATGACCTTGAACGGGGTGTCGCGGATCTTTGTGGGCGCCTCCACACACGGGCGATTCGTGATCACTACGGACGGCCCGGCATACTCGATGGCGCTCTCGATGGCACCGTAGGTGGCCGCCAGGTCGTAGGGGTCGACAACCCGGACATCTTTGACGCCGAGCGACTCGCAGAGGCCGACCAGATCGATCGGAGTGGTGTCGCTGCCCTGCAGCGTGACGCCGGATCCCGGGTGCTCCTGGCCGCCGGTCATCGCGACCGTGCCGTTGTCGAGGATGAGGACGGTGATATTGGCCTTGTTGTAGACCGCTTCGATGAGGCCGGGGATACCGCCGTGGAGGAAAGTGGAGTCGCCGATCGTCGCCACGACCGGGCCGGCAGCGCCGCCGGAGGCAGCCATGCCGACCGCCATCCCGATGCTGCTGCCCATCGCCACACAGGTATCCATCGCAGCCAGCGGCTGCAGTGCGGCGAGGGTGTAACAGCCGATGTCACCCGTCACGACTGCGCCGAGCCGCTTCAAAGCGAGGAACGGCGGGGTGTGCGGGCAACCGGGGCACATCAGCGGGGGCCGGGTCACGGTGGCCGGGGCGGCCACGATCGGGGGCAGCTCCGGCAGGAGCCCGGCGGCGGCGAAACCACGCCGCACCAAGTCCGGGTTGAGCTCGCCGGCTCGGGGGAAGAAGGCTTTCCCTTCGACCGCGATGCCGGCGGCACGGATGGCGTCTTCCACGTGCGGGTCGAGCTCTTCGACCACGAACAGCCGGTCGACCGATTCGGCGAAGGCGCGGATGCGCTTCATCGGCAACGGGTAGCTCAAGCCGAGCTTCAGGATCGGGGCGTTGGGGAGCACCTCGCGCACGTAATGGTGGGCGATGCCCGAGGTGATGACTCCGAACTCCGTGCCGGAGCCGGACTCCTCGGTCAGCGGGCTGGACTCGACGTAGGTGGCGAGCTGTTCGAGGCGCTCCAGCAGCACCGGACGCCGGGTGCGGGCATGAGCCGGGATCATCACGTACTTGATCGGATCGCGGGTGAAGCCGCGGGCAGGTTCCTCCACGCGGGGCCCGATCTCGACGACACCGCGATTGTGCGACACCCGCGTTGTAGTGCGCACCAGCACCGGCGTGTCGAACTGCTCCGAGATCTCGAAGGCCAGCGCGGTGTATTCCTTGGCTTCGGCGCTGTCGCTCGGCTCGAGCAGCGGGATGGCGGCCATCCGGGCGTACGCCCGGTTGTCCTGCTCGTTCTGTGAGCTGTGCATCCCCGGGTCGTCGGCGCTGACGACCACGAGCCCGCCGCCGACACCCGTATAGGCGGCGGTCATCAGAGTGTCGGCGGCAACGTTGACGCCGACGTGCTTCATCACCGCCAGCGCCCGCACGCCGCCGATGGATGCTCCCAGCGCCACGTCGAGAGCGACTTTCTCATTGGGTGACCAGCGAACGTCGAAGTCGGTGCGATCGGCGATCGATTCCAGGATCTCGGTGCTCGGCGTTCCCGGGTAGCCGACGGCCACGGCAACCCCGGCCTCGACGGCGCCCTGGGCCACGGCCTCATTGCCGGAGAGCAGCACCCTCGACCCGGTCCCGGCGGCAGATGCGGTTTCCGAGGTCACTGCGCAGCCGAGGAACTGAGGAGCCCGAGGATCTCGGCCTCAGCCAGCACGTGATCCGATGCCTTGGCAGCCGCCAAGATCTTGTCGACCGTCGTTTCGTCGCATTCGTACCCGCGTTTGGTGAGCCAGGCGACGGCGTTCGCCTTGCCGCTCATCGGGCCAACGGTGATCTCCTGCTCGCGGCCGAGCTCGTCGGCGGGTACTCCGCTGTAGATGCGGTTGGCCAACCAGGTGTCGCCGGTCCGGATCGCCTTGAGCACCGCGGCGGCGTGGACCCCGGTGCTGGTCTCGAAGGCGTCCTTGCCCACTGCGGGAAGGTTGTGCGGCACCGGCGTATCCGTCGCTCTCGAGACCGCATCGCAGTAGGCCGGCAAGCTGTGCAGATCGGCATCGAGCCAACCGAGGAGCTTCAGATTGACGAGCAGCACTTCCATGGGGGCGTTGCCGACACGTTCTCCGATTCCGAGGCCGCAGCCGTGGACCCGATGAGCCCCCGCCGAGAGGGCGGCAAGTGAGTTGATGACGCTGAGGTTGCGGTCGCGATGGCCGTGCCAGTCGATCTTCACGTCGACGCCGGTGTCGGCGACGATATCCTTGGCGAAAGCCACCAGCGCCCGAACGCCCCAGGGAGTGGCGTGGCCTACAGTGTCGGCGAGACAAATCCGGCGGGCACCGGCTTCGATGGCGGCGGTGTAGACCTCACGCAGCACGTCGGGCTGTGCCCGGGTGGTGTCCTCCGTGACGAACATCACCTCGAGGCCCTCCTTGCGGGCCAGAGTGATCGCTTCGTGAGCGGTCTTGGGGAGGAACTCGTCTTCCCACCCTTCGACGAACTTGCGGATGGGGCTCGAGCCGAGGAACAAAGATGCCTCGATGGGGAGGCCGGAGCGCTGCTGGGCTTCCGCGATAGGCAGGATGTCGGAAGCGTGGGTGCGCCCGGCGCAGTTGGCCTCGATGGCCAGACCTTCGTTCTTGATCTCCTCGGCCAGTCGGACGATATGGTCGAGCATGGCCGGCCCGGCGCCGGCGTAACCGATGTCGGCAAAGTGAATGCCCAGATCCGCGATGCAATGGAGTATCTCGAGCTTCTCGTCGATGTTGGGCTGGCGCACAGATGGGCTCTGCAGGCCGTCGCGCAAAGTCTCGTCGTCGAGCTCGACGGTCTCCGGACGGGCGATCTGCGCCTCGCCAATCAGGTTCCAGTCGAACAGATACTCTTCTTCCTTGCTGCGGGTCTTCTCAACGTGTGCCACGTCGCCTCCTCGGGGCGGGAATCAACTCGTTGGCCGGTGTTTTTGGCTAGCCGTCCGGCCGGTCGGTTGGTTAGGTCAAGACTCCCAGCCCCAGCCCCTGGTGGCAATCCGTCGCATGCTTCATTTCTCTGATGCATTTGCATCAGTGCGAAGCTGGCTCCGCGGCGAGTAGTGCGGCCTGAGGATTCCCCCGGCCATGAGCCGTATGCATCACATAAATAGAGCCGCAAGCCCATTGACGGGATCGCGCGGCCGGGAGAGACTCGCTCTAGACGACCGAACGGCCGGACGGTTCGGCGTGTCCCTGCGATACGACCCGGCGGTCCGACCGCCTGAGGAGGAATATTGACTGGATCTGCGGTCGGAGTCTCTTTCCGTCCGGGCGAACTAGAAGTACGCCCCGACGGTTCCGGCAACCTATTGGGCAGCCGCTGCGGCGATTGCGGCGCCCACTTCTTTCCCGTTCGTGAAGCCTGTTCCGGCTGTCTCAGCGCCGATCTCGAGACGGTCCCCTTCTCGACCGAGGGGGTCCTCTACACGTTCTCGATAGTCAGGCAATCGACGCCGGCTTTCGAAGTCCCCTACGCTCTGGGCTACGTGGACTTCCCCGAAGGCGTTCGCATCATGGGCCAGATCAGTGGAATCGAGCTCGATGAGATCAAGATCGGAATGCCGGTAGTCCTGTCCCTCGAGCCGTTCGGCCAGGACGACGAGGGGAACACCTTGACGGGATACCGATTCGTACCAGCGGAGGTGCACAGTGACTGACGTACACGTAGTCGGAGTCGGGATGACCCGATTCGGCAAGCACCCGGACCGCGATGCCGCCGACCTCGGTGCCGAGGCCCTGCACGGTGCGGTCGCCGACGCCGGCATCGACCCGCGGCTCATCGAGGCCGCGTATGTCGGTCACGTCTTCCAGGGCATGGTCACCGGGCAGCGCGTTCTCGCCCAGGTCGGTTTGGCCGGGCTCCCGCTATCGAACGTCGAGAACGCCTGCAGCAGCGGCGCCACGGCCATTCGGGAGGCGTCGCTGGCGGTGCGCGCCGGCGAGCACGACGTCGTCATCGCCATCGGTACCGAGCACCTCACCAGCAAGTTCGCCGGTGCGCTGACCCCCGACCCGAGTGATCCCGAGGCAGCCGTCGGCGCCACCATGCCCAGCGTCTACGCGATGCGAGCGCGCCGCTACATGGAAGAGTTCGGGATGACGCGCGAGCAACTGGCGCTCATCCCGGTGAAGAACAAGTCGAACGCAGCCCGCAACCCGCTCGCCCACTTCCGCAAAGAGATCACAGTCGAGGACGTGCTCGAGTCGCGCCCGATCGCCGACCCGCTCCGCCTCCACGATTGTTCGCCGGTCACCGACGGTGCCGCCGCTGTGATCGTGATGAGCGACAAGGCCGCCAAGAAACACAGCAACGGCCGGGCGGTTCGCCTGGCGGCATCCGCCTTGCGCACCGGGACCGTCGATGTCGAGCCGGCCTCGATGACCTTCGAGCCGCTCACGTGGGCCACCGCCCAGGACGCCTACGAAAGGGCGGGAATCGGGCCCGAGGACGTCGATTTCGCCGAGGTTCACGATTGCTTCAGCATCGCCGAAGTGCTGCGGGTCGAAGGGCTCGGTCTGTTCAAGCAAGGCGAGTACCCGGACGCCGTGGAGCGAGGCGACGCCAACATAGAAGGGCGCTTGCCGATCAACCCGAGCGGCGGCCTCATCGGCAAGGGCCATCCTCTCGGTGGCACGGGAGTCGCCCAGGTAGTCGAGTTGGTCAGGCAGCTGCGCGGCGAATCGGGCGATCGCCAGATCGAGGGTCCCCGGGTGGGCTTGGCGCATTGCCGCGGCGGCAAGGCCGTCGGGATAGAAGGAGCTGCGTGCACGGTTCAGATCCTGATTCGCTGACGGCGGGATCGACAGAGCAGGCAACCCTGCCGTTCGCCCTCATCCGGGGGGGAACGAGCAAGGCGGTGTTCCTGCGCGGCGGTGACCTGCCCCCGGCGGGAGCGCGGCGCGATGCGACGATCCTGGCACTGTTCGGGAGCCCGGACCCGCGCCAGATCGATGGCCTCGGCGGCGCCGACCTGCTGACGAGCAAGCTGGCGATAATCGACCCCCCGACCCGACCGGACGCCGATCTCGACTACACCTTTGCCCAGGTCAGCATCACCGAGCCTGTGGTCGACTATGACATCAACTGCGGCAACATCTCGGCGGCAGTGGGCGCCTTCGCCGTCGACGAGTCACTGGTCGCGGTGACTGAACCGCTGACCCGCGTACGCATCCACAACACCAACACCGGTCGCATCCTGGTGGCCGAGGTCCCGATCCTCGACGGGGCCGCCGCGGTGGAAGGCGACTATGAGGTCCACGGCGTCCCGGGAACCGGAGCCGCTATCGGGCTCGACTTCAGCCAGACGGCCGGAGGTATCACCGGGGCGCTCCTCCCGACCGGCAAGGAGGTCGACGTCCTCGACACGGCGATCGGCCCGGTCGAGGCGACGATCGTCGATCTCGCCAACCTCACCGTCTTCTTCCTTGCCGCCGCAGTGAGCATGAGGGGCACGGAAGGTCCCAAGCAGTTCACGGCGGAGCACCTGGCCGCCATTGTCGCCGTCAAGGACGCCGCCGCCAAGCTGCTCGGTATGGCAACCGATGGCCTCACGCCCGTTCCCGCCGTGGTCGCGGCACCGGCGGACTACACGAGTTTCGCAACCGGGCAGCCGGTGGCGGCCGGAGATGTCGATCTGGTCGCCCGCGTCGTCGGCGGCCGTCCCCTGGTCCTCCACAAGGCCTATCCCGGCACCGTGGCGGCGACAACGGGGGTCGCGGCCTGCATCGCCGGTTCGATCGTCAATCGGGTGGCCAACCAGCAGACGGCGGGCGAAATTCGGATCGGCCACACCAGCGGTGTGATGCCGGTACGAGCCGGCGTCACCCCCGACGGGGCCGGCTGGCGGGTGAACGAGGCCGTCTACCACCGGACTGCCCGCCGGCTCGCCGAGGGAACTGCTTTCATCCGCAAGAACACCACCAGTCAGGGCGCTCCTGACTCCTGACGGAGCACGGCCCGCATCGAGCCATGGAGAGAAGAGCAATGACAGAGCCTCGCACGGATCGATACTCGTGGCGCCTCATGCAGACCGGTCAGCCGCTGGAAAGGGTCGAGGGAGCCGCCCGCACCCCGCAGTCCCGCGAGGTCGTCGTTGAGATCGCCGGCTGTGGGGTGTGCCACACCGACATCGGCTTCTTCGATGGGGACGTCGCCACGAATGCCGGGCTACCGATCGTGCTCGGCCACGAGATCAGCGGGCGGGTCGTCGAAACGGGTGAGGACGCCGCCGACTGGATGGGCAAAGACGTCCTCGTGATGGCAGTCATCCCGTGCGGCGACTGCGCGATGTGCGCCGCCGGCGCCGGCAATCTGTGTTCTTCCCGGATGTCGCCCGGCAACGATCTCGACGGAGGGTTCGCCACCCACATCGTCGTGCCGGCGACCGGCGTCGCCGCCGTCGAGACCCTGCCCGCCGAGTACGAGCTCGCCGACCTCTCCGTGGTTGCCGACGCGGTCACCACGCCGCTGCAGGCCGTCCGCCGCGCCGAGGTCGGCCCGGGCGACTTCGTAGTTGTGGTCGGAGTCGGCGGCATCGGCACGTACGCCCTGCAGATCGCCGCCGCCAGCGGAGCCACCGCCGTCGCCATCGACATCGACGACGCCAAGCTCGATGCCCTCCTCGACTACGGCGCCGCGGCCACCGTCAACTCCAGGGGTCTCAATCCCCGCGAGGTGCGCGACAAGGTCCGCGAACATGCCAAGACGCTGGGCATGCCCCGCGTCGGGTGGAAGATATTCGAGACTTCCGGAACGGCCCCGGGGCAGGAAACGGCTTTTGGCCTTCTCGGTCAGTCCGGCACACTCGCCGTGGTGGGATTCACTATGGACAAGATCACGATCCGCCTCTCGAACCTGATGGCGTTCAACGCCTCGGTGTTCGGCACCTGGGGGTGCCCTCCCGAGCGGTATCCCGAAGCGATCGAGCTGGTCACGTCGGGGCAGATCGAAGTGCTCCCGTTCACCCGCAAGGTCCCGATGAGCGAAGTCGCCGCAGTCCTCGAAGCAGCCCACGCCGGGAGCGATCCCCGCCGAACGATTCTGATCCCATGAAAGGCATGACAACATGGAGTTCATAGACCACAACCTGGTCCCCGACTACGAGTTCGCCGAGATCCTCTACGAGGAACGGCCGGTGTTCGACAACACCGGGGCTGCCGTCGACGGTTTACACGCGGTGTGGATCACGCTCAACAACCCGGAGCAGCTCAACTCGTACACGACCGGATCGGTCAAGGAGGTCATCCTCGCCTTCCGCCGCGCCGCGATGGACCGGGCGGCGGTCGCCGTGGTGTTCACAGCCGTCGGTGACAGGTCCTTCTGCACCGGGGGCAACACCGCCGAGTACTCGGAGTACTACGCCGGCCGGCCCCTCGAGTACCGCCAGTACATGCGCCTGTTCAACGACATGGTGTCGGCGATCCTGATGTGCGACAAGCCGGTCATCAACCGGGTCAACGGCATGCGCATCGGCGGCGGCCAGGAGATCGGCATGGCGTGCGACTTCACGCTGGCGTCCGACCTCGCCCGGTTCGGCCAGGCCGGGCCCAAACACGGCTCGGCTCCCGACGGCGGCTCAACCGACTTCCTCGACCTCTACGTCGGATGGGGGAACTCGATCTACAGCTGCGTGATATGTGAGCCGTGGAGCGCCCACGAGGCGCTGCGCCTCGGCCTGGTCAACGACATCTTCCCGGTACTCAAGGTGGACGGGAACTTCATCCCCAACCCGCTGGTGGTCACCGATCGCTATCTGGACGAGTGGGGCAAGATCGTCCACGGCAAGCCCAAAGCGGGCGACGAGCTCGCCGCCGGCAAGGAGATGTTGAAGGCGGGGACCATCGACTTCTCGATGCTCGACGAAGCCGTCGACGCCTGGGTGACCAAGATCATGTACACCATGCCGGACTGCACCACCAAGACGACCGAATCGGTGCGCAAGAAGAAGCTCCAGCACTGGGACAAGAACAAGGAAACCAACCGGGCCTGGCTGGCGAACAACATGATGACCGAAGCCAAGGCCGGGTTCCAGGCTTTTCACCGGGGCGATCGAGAGAGAGGCCGCGAGGTCGACTTCGTCGATCTGCGGCGCCGCATCGCCGCCGGCGAAGCCTGGGGCGACGAGCTCATCGAAGCAGTGTCCCCGCAGTTCAAGCCGAAGTCATGAGCGAGAGCCCGGTACGTCACGACGTCTCGGATGACGGGGCAGTCCACACCATCACGATGGACAAGCCGCCGGGCAACGTGATCGACATGGCGCTGTGCGCCGAGCTGCGCCCCGCCATCGCGGCGGCAGCAGCAGCCGACGACGGCAAGGTGCTCGTGGTCCGCGGCGCCGGCAAACACTTCTCGTTCGGCGCCAGCGTCGAGGAGCATCTGCCAGAGTCGGCCCCGGCGATGCTGAGGGCAGTTGGTGGTCTGATCCGGGATCTCATCGGGTTCCCCTACCCCACCGTCGCCGGAGTCCAGGGCGCCTGCCTCGGTGGCGGACTCGAACTGGCCCTCGCCTGCGGCATCATCATCGCCGAGGAGTCGGCCAAGCTGGGCAACCCCGAGATCCAGCTTGGAGTGATCGCCCCGGCCGCAACCGCCATGCTCTCGGGCCGCGCCGCCGAGGACATCCTCCTCACCGGGCGCAGCCTCAGCGCCGCCGAGGCCCACAACTTCGGCATCGTCAACGTGGTTGCCCCCCAGGGCGAACTCGACGCGACGATCGCGGCATTTGTCGATACGAACTTCGTACCCCGCTCGGCGCTTTCGCTCCGGGTGGCAACCGGGGCGGTGCGCGATCAGCAGCGCCCCGAAGTCGAAAGGCGCCTCGCCGAAGCCGAGCGCATCTACCTCGAAGAGCTACTGCCCACCCACGACGGCGTCGAAGGCATCAAGGCCTTCATGGAGAAGCGCCCTCCGGAGTGGCAGAACGCCTGAGGCTCGCGATCCGAGCGTTCTTGCGCAGATGACGGCGGATATGCGCATTGGTTTCAGGCGGTGTGCGCGACTGGGTGGCCTCGTGGAGGTGGGCTATGCCCAATGTGAAGACTTCGTGGTTGGTGGCGCGTGAGGCGTTGCTGGCGTTGGCTCGGGGGGTAACGATTCGTGAAGCTGCTGAGCTGAGCGAGTTGTCGACTCGCACAGTTGATTATCTGATCAGCGAGCATGGCCGCATGCCTTAGTCGCTGATTGCCGGCCACGGCCGGGTGTGTTGACCTGCGACGAGCGTGAGGAGATCCGTGGTTGGAATCGATCGGGGTGAGTCCGACGCGGCGATTGCTACAGACAGTTCCCGGCGAAACGAAGAAGACGTCGCCCCTCTCAAACGTGTGGACGGTGCCGCCCTCCTCGGTGATGGTCACCTGTCCTTCAGGAGTTGGACGAACTCGTGGGTGGGAAACGGAGCCATCTCGCACTCGAATGGCGTCAAGAAGTACTACGCCGTCGTGACACGGCCCGAGTAGAAGCCATCGGCCGCACGACCACTGGACCCCGGCCTGGAGAGACGCACAAGAGTGCTTGTTCCGCGATCGCCGCCAATGGTACTGTCGGCAGGTTAGGTCAACTGACCGAACCGCTCGGGAATGGGATGGCGGATGGGTGCGTGGAATTGATCGACATGGGTTTGCTGCTGTGCCGGCTCGTCTTCTGACGGTGGCCCGAGGCATGGACCCGTAGCGTGCCCTTCCTCCTCAGCCTGGCGGCGGCCTTCCTCTTCGGCTCTGGCGACTACGTTGGTGGCCTCGCGTCGCGCCGGGTCAGTTCGCTGCGGGTGGCCGTGGCGTCACAGTGGGTCGGCTTCCTCCTGCTTGTCCCGGCGTTCCTCGTCTTCGGTGACAGCCCGAACACCACGAGCCTGGCGTGGGGCGCCGCCTCCGGGTTTTCGACCGGCCTGGGTCTCGTCTTCCTCTTCCGGGCGCTGGCCGCGGACACTATGGCGATCGGGGCGGCGCTGGCCGGTATCGTCACCGCAGCAATCCCGCTCGTTTTCGGCTTGCTGACGGGTGAACGTCCGGGAACGCTCGCGCTGATCGGACTCGTACTCGCCGTCGGCTCCATCGCGGCGATTGTCTACGTGCGCCCCGCCGAAGAGGCCGGCCGACGGATCTCCGCCATGCCCCGCCGGCTCTCATTAGCCGCCCTCCGTCGCCCCGGTGTTGTCGAAGGCATAGTGGCCGGCATCGGCTGGGGTAGTACGTCGGTCTTCCTGGCACAGACCCCCCTCGACGGCGGGCTATGGCCGCTCGTCTCGGCCTATGCAGCAACTGTTCTCGTTCTCACTGCGATCGCTCTGGGCTCGGGCACGGCTGTGATCCCACCGCGCGATGCGGCGCTTCCGACCGGCGCGGTGGGCGTGCTGCACCTCTCCGGAGTCACCCTCTTCCTCGTCGCCCTGCAGCGCGGCATGCTCACGCTGGTGGCCGTTGTCATGTCGCTGTACCCGGCCGTGACAATCCTGCTGGCCCGGCTGGTA
>JBFISZ010000046.1:0-16164 GCA_041608315.1 Acidimicrobiia bacterium
AGCACGTGGATCATGCGGGCCGCCCCGAGCGTTTTTGAAAGACCAGGAACTCCACCGCCGGTTCGTCGGCGCTCGCAGGTACTCCGACGGCGCGGCCGATCAGTTCCCAGCCGTCGATCCAGGAAGCGATGTCGGCGGCTACCGCCCGGTGCCGGACGTGGACGGCGCTGTCTTGGCCGGCGACTTCGGCATCCGTGGAGTACACGATGACGTAGCGCGTGGCGTTGGCGAAGAGGTGTTCGATGTGGGCGCGGTATACCTCGTCCTCCACGAGGTGATACACGACGTCGAGCGAAAGCGCGAGGTCGAACTGCCGTCTGCCGAGAGCAGCCGCGAACCCCTCCGGTTCGTAGAGGGCGAACTCCTTGCCCGGGTCGTCGCGGAATCGCGCCCGGCACTTGTCGATGATCGTTGGGGAGACGTCGAATCCGACGTAGCTGGGGTACGCGGCCAGCTCGAGTTGGGCCCCGTCGCCGCAGCCCAACTCGAGGACGGTCGTCACGCCATGGCGCTCGACAAACGCATTCAGGTACGCGGCTTTGGCGCGAGCGCTCTCTCCGTATGATCCCGCTCCGGACGTGCCGCCGCGCGCATAGCGGTCCTCCCAGTAGCTGCTCGAGTCCTTGAAGCGACGTCCGAGCAGTCGGCGCTGCAGCGAGAGGATCCGTCCGCCCGATAGCTGCACCGCGACACGGCGGGCTCTGGCTCGAATCTGGCCCACGTCGTTCAGTCTCCTCGGATCGATCGCTATCAGCCGCGCAAGGTGGCCGGCAGGACGTCGTGGCGTTTCTTGTTCAGCTGGACCAGGAGGTCCGCCAGCATCGCCAGGAGGGCCAGGGCGATCGAGGCGCCGAGTATGACGATCGTGTTCGTGCCGATGCGGAAGTCCTTGTCGAACAGGTCGAATACCAGCTTGCCGGTCCCGACCACCCCGAGAAGTATCGCCGGCGGCATCAAGACCTTGAGCGGCGAATAGGACAGCACCATTCGCACCACCTGGAGCAGGTAGCGGCGAGTGTCCTTCCACCAGTGGAATTTGGACTCGCCTGCCCGGGGGAAGTAGTCGATCGGCACGTATCTCACCGAGTAGCCGTTGGACAGGAATGTCATGGTGATCGTGGTCACACATGAGAAGCCGGTTGGCAACAGATACAAGAACTGCATGGCGACGTCGCGGCGGAAGGCGCGAAACCCCGAGTTGAGGTCGGGGATATGCGTCCCGGACAAGTATGTCGCCAGCTTGCGGATGAACCACTTGGCGGGCCTCCGCAGCAGCCGGATCGTGCCCTCTTCGGTGCGGCGGGCTCCGACTACCTGGTCGTAGTGGTCGAGTTCGTCGAGCAACGCCGGTATCTGGTCGTTGGGGTAGCTCATGTCGACGTCGGTCCACACGACGATGCGGCCCCGAGCAGCCAATGTGCCGTATTTGCGTGCCGAGCCCGACCCCCGGTTGTGAGCGAATTGCAGCAGTCTTATCCCGTCGATTCCTCGAAGTATCTCCCCGGACCCGTCTGTCGAACCATCGTCGACGACGAGAATCTCGTAGGAGTAGCTGGATGCGTCCATCGACTCGCGAACCCGAAAGATCTCCTTCTCGAGATGTCCCGACTCGTTGTACACGGGCAACACGACGGTTACGTCGACCTCGGGCTCGCCATGGTGAACCTGGTTGATGATCTCTGCGCTCACGCGTTTCTCCGGGGGCTGTCAGCTATTCCGAGCATAACGGCACCGTCTCGTGCGGCTGTGCCCTCTATGGATCGGTAGTGACTAGGCACTCCTTGAGCGGGCAGGTGGCGTCGGCCAGGCAGAGCCGAGCGACGAGCAGCTTCGCGCCGTTGCGCGGATTCTCGCTTGAATCGGTGCCGGGCCCGGCCGATCAAATACCCGTGGTTACGAGGAGTCGATAGCTGTGGCCGGGACCGTTCATCCAGCGAACAGCCGGCTCGCCGCGAGCCGGGTGTACTGCCCGCTATGCGGCGAGAACCGGCGTCGGCGGGAATCGTGAATCTGAGGTCACGAGGCGCGCGATTCGTTGCCGGACTCCTGGCGGTCCTGCTCCTTGCCGAGTTCGGGATGCGGCTGGCCGCGCGCCGGTTGGAAGAGCCGCTCGAGTATTACATCGACTTCGCGCAACGTATGGTCGGCGAGATGGAGATCCTCGAGGAGGCGGGCCGCACGAGCGACGTCCTTTTCGTTGGAACCTCGATGGTGCAGCTCGGCATCGATGTCGCTCCCTTCGAGCACACGCTCGACGGCGCCCGGGAGGTCCACAAGGTCGCTCTCCCGGGGGCACAGGCGTCGCTGGTCGAGCGGTGGCTGCTCGACGAGGTGGCCCCTCGGCTGCGCCCGGAGCGGGTCGTGTGGGGCGTCTCCTCGCTCGACTTCAACGGCAACCGGCCCGAGAAGATGCTCGCAGCATATCTCCAGGGTCGGGCGGTGCGCCAGGGCGGGCTCGCCGCAATCGACCGGTTCATGGCGCGCCATTCGTTTCTGGTCCGCTACCGGAGCCACCTGCGCAATCCCATCGCCCTGGCCGACGACCTGTTGGACGGGACGCCGCTGCCCTCGCCAGTCGACGTGGACTCGCTCCTCAGCGAGATGCCTCGGCCGAAGGCGGCGCGCACCCCGGCGATACTGGCCGAGATAAGCGGAATCGCCCTTGGTGACTATGCCGTCGGCGAGGGCGAGATCGAAGCATTCCGACGCACGGTCGCCGCCCTCCGGCAGAACGGCGCGGAGGTGGTCATCGTGGTGATGCCTGTGCCGGATGAGTACGTGGCGGCGCATCCCGACGGCGCCGATGACTACTCGGAGTTTCGCACCGCTCTCGATGCGGAGATTGCCCGGCTTGGCCTGGAGCTGCTCGACTACGGCAACGCCTATCCGACCGCGGCGTTCGCCGACTACACCCACTTGCGGCCCGCCGAGGCCCGGCGCTTCTCCCAGCAGCTTGCCCACGACTTGGCCGGGATTGGCTGGTAGGCCGTGACCTTCAACTCGATTGAGTTTGCGGTCTTTCTGGTGGTGGTGCTGGTCGCCTATTGGCGGCTCGGCGCCCGCCGCAGCCAGAACGTGCTGCTTGTCGTGGCTTCGTACGTCTTCTATGGATGGTGGGACTACAGGTTCCTCGGCCTGATCGTGGTGTCGACCGTCGCCGACTATTGGGTCGCCGGGCGCATGGGTCGGACGATGGAGCCCGTGCGTCGCCGCGCCCTTCTGCTCTCCTCGCTGGGTATCAATCTGGGAATCCTTGGTCTGTTCAAGTACTTCGGCTTCTTCGTGGGCTCGGCGGCGGCCGTGCTCGAGGCCATGGGGGTGAACGCCAATGTGCCGACGCTGGAACTCGTTCTCCCCGTCGGAATCAGCTTCTACACATTCCAGACGATCAGCTACACCTTCGACGTATATCGAAGGCGTATCGAGCCCGAGCCCAGCCTGGTGACCTTCGCCGCCTACGTCGCGTTCTTTCCGCAGCTGGTGGCGGGGCCGATCGAGCGTGCCGCCAACTTGCTGCCCCAGATGCGCCGCAGCCGGGTCGTCCCCGATTCATCCCAAGTGGCTTCTGCGGCGGGTCTGATCCTCACCGGCCTCTTCAAGAAGGTGGTGCTGGCGGATGGCCTGGCTTCCCTGATCGATGCTCGTTTTTCGGATCCGTCGGCCCATGGGGCCCTGTCGCTGTTGATCGGGGCGTACGCGTTCGCCATACAGATATACGGCGACTTCTCCGGCTACTCGTCGATCGCGCGCGGCGTGGCCCGCCTGTTCGGTATCGAGCTGCGTCGCAACTTCGAGCAGCCATATCTCTCGACCAACATCACGCAGTTCTGGCGGACGTGGCACATGTCACTGTCCGGATGGCTGAAGGATTACCTATACATACCGCTAGGTGGGAATCGGGGCGGCAAACTGCGGACTTATCGCAACCTGATGATCACGATGCTGCTCGGCGGACTGTGGCACGGCGCCGCCTGGAGCTTCGTAGTCTGGGGACTGCTGCACGGCGTATTCCTGTCGGCGCATCGCCTGCGAGGGGCCTATGAGGCACCGGGGCGCCCGGGGCCCCCGACGCGCGCCGATGTGCGTCGGATCATTGCCACCTTTCACCTGGTCACCCTCGCCTGGGTCTTCTTCCGGGCGAGCTCGCTGTCGAATGCTTGGGAGTACCTGTCGGGTCTCACCCGGTTGACCGATCTCTCCTCGCCGGGAGATCTCTCCCTATCCGCCGCCTTCATATTGACCGTCGGGTTCGGCGTCATCATGGTCGTCGGCGATCTGCTCGACCGCAGCCGCGGCCGTTGGGCCCGGCGCGAGCAGCTGTCGCCCAGCCTGTTGGGGGCCGCCGCCGGGATGGGCATTGTCGCCATTGCTGTCTGGAGCGGGGGAACGGCGGCCCCGTTCATCTACTTCCAGTTCTGAAGCGGGTGGGAACTGCGTCGGGCCGCCGCGACGTCATAGAACAATGACGTACCTGTCCGGGACCAAGCCGCTGGTGACAATCGGAGCCACATTCCTCTTTCTTGCACTGCTTGGAGTCGCCCCGGCCGGGGCACTCGACCCAGTCGCCGAACCAGCCGCTCCGGTGGCGCCGCCCGACGTCGCGGAAGAACGCAAGGTCGCTCCACCCGATGAGGTGATGATCCTGCCGGTGCCCTATCCCGAGACGACGTCGACCACGCCGCCGATGCTGCCCTCCGAGAACTTCGGTATCGGCTGGCCGGCCGTCGTCGCAGTCACCATCGCATTGCTGGCGGTACTGGCGATGGCTCTCGTCTGGCGCCGCGACGAGCTCCGCTGAGCGACGGCGCCGGCCCGGCGGCCGGCAGTACTTCGGGGGGCGGTACCATTGCCCCGGCTATGGCCGGCTCCTCCTTCCGCAATGTCGCTCTCATCGCGCACGTCGATCACGGCAAGACCACTCTGGTCGATGCCATGCTCGGCGCGACGGGTGTATTCCAGGCTCACCAGGAGCGGGTCGATCGCGTCATGGACTCGAACGACCAGGAGCGCGAGCGAGGTATCACCATTCTCGCCAAAGCCGCCTCCGTGGAATGGAAGGGAACCCGGATCAACCTCGTCGACACCCCCGGTCATGCCGATTTCGGCGGCGAGGTGGAGCGAGCCCTCGCCATGGTCGACGGGGTGCTCCTGCTCGTCGATGCCGCCGAAGGCCCCATGCCCCAGACCCGATATGTTCTGTCCAAAGCGCTGGCGCGCGGCCTGCCGTCGGTGGTTGTCATCAACAAGGTCGATCGGCCCGATGCCCGGGTCGATGAGGTGGTCGACGAGATCTACGAGCTCTTCTTCTCTCTCGATGCCGGCGACGATCACATCGAGTTCCCCATCGTCAGCACCGTCGCCCGGGAAGGAAGGGCGATCGTGGGGGTCGGGGTGCCCGGCTCGGACGCCGACCTGGCGCCGCTGCTCGACACCATCGTTGCGACGATCGGGGCTTCATCCGGCGATCCCACCGCTCCCCTGCAGGCGCTGGTCACCAACCTCGATGCCTCCGACTATCGGGGCCGGCTTGCGATCGGGCGGGTAGTCCAGGGAACGCTGCGAGCCGGCGAACAGGTTGCGCTGTGTCACTCCAACGACGAGGAGCCACCCCTGCGGCGGCGGCTGACCCAGCTCTTGGGGTTCACCGGCCTCGGCAGATCTGAGGTCGAGGAACGGGTTGCCGGAGACCTCTTCGTCGTCGCCGGGTTCCCCGAGGTCGAGATCGGTGACACATTGGCCGATCCGACAAACCCGCAACCGCTTCCGCGACTCTCGGTCGATGAGCCGGTGTTGCGCATGACATTCGGTGTCAACACGTCTCCCCTCGCCGGGCGGGACGGCAAGTTCCTCACGTCACGTCAGATCAAAGCGCGCCTGGACCGCGAGGTGTTGGGCAATGTCTCGATCCGGATCGGGGCGACCTCATCGCCCGAGGTCATCGAGGTTGCCGGCCGCGGCGAACTGCAGCTGGCGGTCCTCATCGAGTCGATGCGGCGGGAAGGCTTTGAGCTCCAGGTGAGCCGGCCGGAGGTGATCATCAGGGAGATCGAGAGCAAACCGCACGAACCGCTCGAGCGCGCGGTTGTGGACGTTCCCGACGAGCACGTCGGCACCGTCACCCAGGCGGCGGCTCCGCGCAAGGGCAAAGTCGTCGACCTGCGCCCCGGCGATGCCGGTCGCACCGTGGTGACGATCGAGGCGCCGGCGCGCGGCTTGCTTGGGTTCCGGTCGCTCCTGATGACGACTACTCGGGGAACGGCACTCGTCCACCAGCATCACGCCGGATGGATGCCGTGGGCCGGGGAACTCCCGCACCGCTCGGGTGGCGCCATGGTCGCCGATCGCAAGGGTGTCACGACGGGGTTCTCGCTCGACAATCTGCAGAAGCGCGCCGAGCTGTTCGTCGGGCCCGGCGTCGAGGTGTATGAAGGCATGGTCATCGGCGAGGCGACCAGGCCGCAAGAGATGCAGGTAAACCCGACCAAGGGCAAGCAGCTGACGAACATCAGAACGCACTCGGCGGATGAGGCGATCAAGCTCAAACCGCCGCGGGAGCACACGTTGGAGACGGCGATCGAGTGGATCGCCGACGACGAGCTTGTCGAGGTCACTCCGAACGCGGTCCGGGTTCGCAAGCGGCTGCTATCGGAGCCGGAGCGACGCCAAGCGAAGAAGCGGTCGTGACGGTGGCGGCCATCGCGAGATCCGGCTGCCCGGGCGCGGCGTCGTCGGGGCCGAGGAGCTACTTCTTGACCCGCCCCGTCGCTCGACCGACGTGAGTGTGGAGCCGGTACTCCTCCCGACCGATTGCCTCGAACTCCAGGAGGGTCAGCCTCGCCATGGCTGCCTCTGAGATCGACGCTTGGCCGGCGCGGGTGTGACCCCACTCGATACGGGCGTGAGCGCTGTCGACCGCCGCCTGGGTCTTCGGGCCCCAAGCGCCATCGAGAACGAGGCGGTTCCCGTCGGGGTCCACGATGCCGACGTCGTTGAGTAGGGCTTGGAGATCCTGGATCAGCTCGGGTTTGCTCGTCTTGGCTATCAAACCGTCTCGCTCCTCATTCGCTGGTGTGAGCATCTCGGTCCAGTCGAAGGCGCCTGGATCCCAGTGGGTCTGCTCCGGTATGTGTTGATGGCCGCACCAGCCACCGTAGTCCTCCCACGTTTGGGGTGACATCCGGAAGCCGGGCGCGTTGGCCTCGGCGCTGCTGCGGGCCTGCTTGCCGGGCCAAACCATGCCGATCCCGAAGGCCATCTCGCACCAATAGGCGAACCCGCGGATGTCGTCGTAGTTACTCGAGGTCAGGTCGCCGACCCACAGTCGGCTGGGGGACAGGTCGGCGATACGTTTGTCGCTGTAGCAGATCATTTCGAGCTGGACCGCACGGCGCCGGTTGGTCTGCACCCCACCGGGTTGATTGCGCAAGGCCCGGGCGGCAACGGCGAATGATGTGTGTTGGTAGAAGCGGCCCGTCTTGGGGTCGTAGGTGAGGTGGGGGGCGGTCGCCCCGTCTGAGTATTTCGGCATGCCCACCGTCTCGGTGGTGTGCACAACTCCCCGCCATGGTCCCCCCGTGTACGAGCCGCCGCTCTTGCCGTCACCCCTCCACCTCGCTGCCGGCCAGCGCGTTGCCGTCACCGGGGAGCCTCAGGCTCGATGAGGTCCGGCGCGCAAGGGTTCACGGGCGGGTGACCGCCGTGTTCGGATTTCCCGCCGGGACTCGCCACCGTCGCCCGGCTACGAGCCGTTGTTGACCGCCGGTTCCGTGCGCAGCACGCCGCGCGACCGCATCTGATCGACGATCTGATCGGCTACCTTCTCGAGCTTCTCAGGCGGCACTCTCGCAGACAGCCGATCGTTCAGCTTGGCGCGGGCCTCATCCTCGGTCAGCCCGGTCCACTGCTTTTTCTCTTCCATGGCCTTGTAGATCGCAAAGGCGATGCCGCCGAGCAGTGCGAGACGGAACAGTTTCTTCATGACATCCTCCAGGCGGGGCGTATGCGCCCAGCCTACCGAGCGCGAGGCGGTTACGAATCGGCGTCGTTGGGCTCATCCTCTTCGCGGAGACGGATGGTGCTCTCGCCTCCCGGCTTGAAGCCGACGGCACCGGCGTAGAACTCTCGGAGACGGTCCATGTCCGCCGTCACATCTCCGGTCGGCACGAATGCCGGGCCCAGGCCGGCTTGCTTGCGGGCGGCGTCGACTCGCGCCGGCACGATCGGTACTCCCGCGGCCAGAGCGATTTGGTAGAAGCCGCTCCGCCAGTACGGCTCGGCGCCCCGCGTCCCTTCCGGGGCGAGCACCAGCGCCAGGTCCGTAGCCTCGGCGAAGGCCCGAGCCATTTGCTCCACCATCCCCTGCCCGCTGTCGCGGCGCAGGGGAATGATCCCGAGCCGGGTCATCAGCGGGCCGAACGGGCCCCGTACGAGCGTTTCCTTGCCGATCGTCTTCGGTTTGAACCCAAAATGTGAGGACACCGCGAGGAGGATCACGAAGTCCCAATTGCTCGTGTGTGGCGCCCCCACGGCCACGAACTTGCGCGCCTCCGGCTTGGTTCCGATGTATTCCCAGCCCCGCAATCGGAAGAACATCTGGGCGAGCCATCTCATGACGCCATAGTGGTGCCTCGGCGATGTCTCCGCAATGGGATTGGGGTCGCCGGGCGTCAGGAGGTGGGCAGATGTTCGGCGATTTCCTCGCTGGGTTCGGCAGGTCTGGTCAGCGGCAGCGCCAGGGTGAACGCCGCCTCGTGACCGTCGTGGGCGTACCAGATCTCGCCGGCCATGGCGCGGGCGAGCTGGCGGGCGATCGTCAGGCCGAGACCGACGGAGGCGGTGACCCCGGTGACGTTGTGGGCTCGTTCGAACGCCTCGAAGATGCTGCGACTCGTCTCCAGGTCGAGGGCCTCACCGTTGTCCCGGACCGCGATGTAGGCCATCGTCCCATCCTCCTTGGCCACGATCCGCACGTTGGGCCCCCCGTAGCGGCGGGCGTTGGTGAGCAGGTTGCGCAGAATCTGGCGGAGCCGGATTCGATCCGCCCACACTGTGATTTCGTCCACCTCGCAGCCTATCTCCTGCATACCGAGCTCTTCGAGCAGCCGCTTGACAACTGCGGTCACGTCGACCTCGCCGCACATCACGGCCACGTCGTCGAAGTCGACGCGTGCCTTGACGAGCAGATCGTCGAGGATGTTGGCGACGTCGACGCTCTGCGACCGGATCATCTCGAGTAGTTCACGCTGCTCGGCGTCGTCGAAGTCGCCCGGGCGATCGAGTAACTCGTCGGCAAATCCGACGACCGAGGCCATGGGGGTGCGCAGCTCGTGGCTCACTGAGGCGATCAGCTGCTCGCGACGCAATACTTGGCGCTGCAGTTCCGTCTCGGCCTCAACCCGTTCCTCGACGTCGACGGCGGTCAGCACAACGTGGGCGTTGTCGAATCCCTTCTCGGTGCGGCGCCGGGCGGTGTGGAAGATGAGCGCCCGGGCTTCCCCCAGCCGGTTCGTGACGACCGCCTGGCTTGCGGTTGTCTCGGCCCCCTCCCACATCGCCAGGAGATGGGTCCGGATGGACTCGGCGACACTGCGCGACGAGATGAGAGCAGTGCGCTTGCGCACCGCGTCGGCGCTGTGGTCGACCCCGAGCATGGTGGCCATGGTCTCGTTGAGGTTGGTGACGGTGCAGTACCCCATCAGCTCGTAGGTCCGCTCGGCATCTTCATCCAGCCAGGCGTCCACGTCGATGACGCCGTCGACGGCCAAGCTCTTGAAGAGGACTGCCACCCTGGTCAGGTCGAGCTCCATTATCCCGATGGCCGAGAGCTCCAGCAGGCTGGCGTATCGGTCCTGACGGTCCTGCAACGTACGGTGGATGATCCTCATCAGGCTCGCTCCGGCGACGAAGGCGAAGAAGGCCTTGAGTGCCTCTGTCGAGATCGTTGCCGGATCGGCGCCCACCCTCATGAGCGGCAGGCACACGGCGGCGACCGGGAACAGCGACCAGCCCAGAGTCATCACCAGGGGCTGGCGCCCCGTGAGCAGCACTGCGCTGAGGCCGATGACAACGACGATGACGAGGTCGGATCGCCCGGCCACTGTGGCGTCGACGCCCTCGAGAAGCGCCACCACGATCGCAGCGACCGACGCCAACGCGACCAAAGCCAGCAGTCCACCGGAGCGCGACCCTGGCTCATGGGCGAGACGGCGGGCCTTGACCAGGATGACGAGCATCACGGCGGCACTGCCCCCCGCCAGCCCGGGCGCATTCCCCCAGAGCCCGGCGATCGACAGCAGTAGTACCGGCCACGAGAACAGAAAGACCACGTAGGCGATCTTGGATGCGGCCGACCGCTCGCTCGCCGGATAGCTCTCGGCGAGCCTGGGGTACAGCGGGGACAACGCGTCGATCACGAGCGGGCGATCGTCCGCTCGTGCGGCTTTCCTTGCGCGTTGTCCCCACTGCATGCCACCTACTTGATCGGTCGGAAGCGGCCACCGGTTTACCTTTGGTGCGGCGTCGCGGCATGTATTGCGCCGTGCTGTCGCCCCAGGTTCCACCAGGTGTGGGAGGAGTCCAACGGTATGGCTACTCTCCCGCGCCATGGCCGTACTCGCATTCGTCCTGGGGATCGTGATCGTCGTTTCGGTTCTGGCCGACATGGTGAACACGCTCGTTACCACGACGACCGGGTCGAGCCGGTACTGGCTGACCTTCCGGCTGTATCAGATCTCGTGGAAGCTCATGCGCGCAGTAGGGCGCCGCCTCAGCAACGCAGGACGGGAGCGCCTTTTCGCGACGTTCGCCCCGGTTTCGATCCTGCTGCTGCTTGCCGTGTGGGTCGTGCAGCAGATCCTTGGTTTCGGCCTCATGTGGTGGGCAGTCGGGGGCATCGACGGGGCGACCTCTGTTTTCGACTCCGTCTACTTCTCGGGTGTCGTCTACTTCACGCTGGGTTTCGGAGAGTTGGTGCCGGTCGATGCCGTTCCCCGGGTCGGCGCCCTCGTCGAGGCGCTATGCGGCGTGTTGACGACGGCTCTCGTGATCGGGTACCTGCCGGCGCTCTACAGCGCCTACAGCGAACGGGAGCGGAAGCTGCTGATGCTCGATGATGGCAGTGAGGACCGGATAACCCCGCAGAGTCTCTTGTTGTCCCGCACTCGCGGCGGCGACGTCTCGCAGACGTTCGCCTTCTTCGCCGGATGGGAAGAGTGGATTGTCGGCGTCATCGAGACTCACTCCACTTTCCCGATGCTCGTGCTGTTCCGTTCCAAGGATCCGGGGCAGCACTGGGTTACGGCGCTCGGAGTCGTGACGGATGCGGCGCTGCTCTGCCAGATGATGCGCGGGGCGGAAGACCGTGAGCCGTATTGGATGGTCCGGCGCTCGATCCGGTTGTTCGAACAGCTGACCCGCCATGCTGATCTGACTGACTACCGGAACCAGCTCGACGCGAGCTACCAGGATTCGGAGCTCTTCCGCGACTTGTACGACGATCTCGCCGCCCGCGGGTTCGAGATGTTGCCCTACGAGGAGGCGCGGGAGGTCACTGTTGAGCTACGTCACAAATACGACGCCGCCCTCGAGCACCTGATCGACGCCTTGGAAGCTCCCCGCGGCTTCTGGGGCCACTCCATAGGCCACCGCGCCGGCCAACGCGAGGCCGAGGGCTGAGTGGCCGCGCGGTCGATGACGCCGTCGGATCGCCGTTAGGTTGGCCGCCATGTTTGGATCAGTGTCCCAGACGGTGCGTCTGGTGCTGTTGTTGACGCCGTTCGCGATGTCGGCATTCCTCATCCTGGGGAGCTCGATGCGCGCTTTGCTCAGCGGCGACTTCAACGGTGGCGGCGATTTCAGAGTCTTCTACGAAGGCGCCGTGCTCTTCGCTCAGGGGCGCTTCGCGGAGCTCTACACCCCGGAGCAATTCATCCAACTCGCAGGAATCGTCGACATCAATCTCTGGTACGTGTATTCGCCGGTCTATGCGAGAGCATGGGTGCCGTTCACGTGGCTCGGGATCGATTCCGCGTGGATGGTCTGGACGGCGGGAAGCCTCGCTCTGATCGCGACCACCGCAGCGGCCGCGAGCAATCGGATGTTGCCGGCGGCGATCCTCGCCGTGACGTGCGCACCGGCTGCAATGAGTCTGCAGCTGGGCCAGAATGCCGCCGTCTCGGCAGCCATCATCGCCGGCTCGTTTCTTCTCGCCAGGCGAGGCCATCTGATGGCGGCCGGCGCCGTTCTTGCGATGTTGGTCTTCAAGCCCCAGCTCGCGGTCGGTCTGGGTGTCTGGTGGCTGGCCGACCGACGTTATCGGAAGGCGGCTTGGTGGGCGCTCGCCACGGCAGCCGGGATCGTCGCCGCCAGCTGGTTGATCGACGGCGCGGCCTGGTCGCCCTACTGGACGGCGGTTGCGGAGTTGGCCACCATCCGTGGTCTCACGTTGCAGGTTTCCCTAACGGGTTTCGTCGATCTTTTGATCCCGGGCTGGCCGGTAGCCCGAGTAATCGGTGCCGGAGCCGGGATGGCACTGGTGGCGGTGTTCGCGCTATGGGCCCGGGGTCCTCGCGATCCGAACATCGTCTTTGTCGTCGCCACGGCCGTGACGTTGCTGGCGTCACCGTACGTCGTCATGTACGACTACCTGATTCTCCTCGCTCCGATCGCGATACTCATCGACTCGCACGATGTGGAGCGCCTGTGGTTGCCGGCAACGGCCCTCTCGTGGACCGTTCTCTTCTCTACGACAATCGCCAAGGCAATGAAATCGGCGTTCGGCTTCGCCATCCAGCTCGCCCCCCTGGCGCTGGGTGTGATGTTGGTCGCGCTGGTGATCACGCTCGATCGTCCGGGAGTGGCATCGCCGAGCGTCGATGACGCCGTCGGGTCACAATGAGTGGCGCCCGGCCCGGGTCATCCGCCGCGGGTCATCGGCACGACGACGTTGGGCGGCACCCGCTCATCGATGGCCGCCACGAGGCGGCGTAGGCGGCGGTTGTTCGGCGTCACCTCGATCCATGACCCGCGCCGGTCGATCAACAGCCGTCCGCCACGCTCGCGATGGGCGACGAGCGTCAGGTCGTCGAATCGCACCGTCACGGCCGAGCCGCCACTCACGATCGAGAATGCTTCGTCGTTCAGTACTTGGCGCCGGCGCTGTCCGTCGATCTTGGCGCGGAACACGCGTCCCGCGATTGGATCGTCCCGATGCCCCTCGACATCGGTGAAGCCGATGTCGACACCATCGATGGTGACAGCCATCGCTCGCTCCATGGAGGCGCCCAGCGCCGACGTGACGTCCTGCGGTGTCGCGCTCTGCATCATCTCCTCGAGCTCGGCGCGGTCATACTGCGGGTGGCCGCGCAGGGCAGCGAATCCGCGACGATGCAGCTCATCACGGGCCACGCTGTTCGGGTCCATGACGTCGACCTGACGCGCCATCGCGATCAGTCGATCGAGCTCCGCCCGGGTCGGGCCCGCGGCGACTACGCCGTCCAGGACCTCCCCGAAGGCCTGCGTCACCTCTGCGGTGTGCTCCGGGTCGGAGTCGGCGCCCCAGTAGAGGTATGCCTCGTCTGCGGTGAGCGGCAGGTAGTCATGAGCCACCGAGTAGACCCGGCCCAGCTCGTGGCGCACGACCTCCTGCGCCCGCAGGGCAACGACTTGACCGGCCATGCGGAGTGGCGTAGAACGGTCGCCGAACGCTCCGACCGCGAACCCTGCGGTCTGCCTCTCGACCCGCACAGGACCATCTGCATCGAACCAGTAGTTGTCCGGCGGCAGCGCCGGTGGTCGACGTTCTCCCGTCGCCAGCGGCAGCCGCATCGCCTCGGGCGGCGGACCCGTCAGCAGTAGAACTGCGTTCTCGGCCGTGAACCAGTCCGCGGCCCAGCGTCGGGCATCGTCGGCACCGAGGCGGCGCAGCCCGAACTCGGGATATGCGATCAGGCCCGGGCCGTGCGGACCGAAGCGGGTGGAGAGCATGTTGGCGTGAGACGTGCTCTGGAATTCGCGACCCTCGGCGATCAGGACGCCGGCTTCGATCTCCAGCCGATCGGTCGGCAGGTTCGCCAGGTGATCGGCGAGCCGGGCCATGAAGGCAACTACGTCCTCGACTGATCCGGCCGCCCAGAAGTTGGTCGCATCGATCGCAACCGAGCCGTTGAACGGGTGGGGTACGTCGCGCAGTGGCGCCAGCGCCAGGTGTTCCACGAGGTGCGTGACACCGCGCCCGGCCAGCGTCTCGTCGGCGATCCCGACGCGGAACATGAGGGTCGCGACGAAGGGAGGGCCGGCGTCGACCCAGAACGTCTGGACCCCGTCCACGACCGCCTCGTGGATCTCTGTTGTGATCGTGTTTGTATGGTGGTGCGTCAACGCGCACCTGCTTTCTCTTGTCTGCGGAGTTGATTCGGCAACTCCAGAGAGATCGCATCAAGTGTCGTGTATTCGTCCCGCAAGGCTGCGGGGCCAGGCTTTCGGCCCGGCCCCGCAGCATGCGAGCCCCTGCTCAGAACGGCCAGCCGGCGTCCTGGAAGTCCTCCAGGGTTGCCATCAGGCGGAACGCCGCGTCCGAGAATCCACCGATCTCGTAGTGGCCCTTACGGCCCACTGCGAATGGTGTTGCCCGGTAGCCGCCCGTGTTGAAGACGTAGACCGGCGTACCGGCGAGTGCCGGAACCTGGTCGGCCGTCTGCATGTCTGAGAAGACCACGACACGGTCGTGGCCGTCGTACCAGCGCTGCACGGCGCGGCCCAGCATCGTGCCGTGACCCACGGCGCCGATGCGGGACTCGACCTGCTCGATCGTGCGCAGCACCGACTGGCGCTTGCGGAACCGGATCAGCTCCGAGTCCGTGGCGAACGAGATGAGCTCAACCTCGTCCGACTGCGCAGCCAGCGCCGACGCGAACAGTGCGGCGATCTCGAAGTGGCGTACCTTCGAGCGGCCCGACACCGGCGCCGTCATTGACGCCGACGTGTCTGTCAGCGCCAGAGTGCGACCCGGCAGCTCGGGGATGTTGCCAACCGAGAGCTCCAGCGCCTTCTCCAGCGTGGCAGCCCACTTCAGCGACGGCACGTTCTTGTATGCCGACCAGAAGCGGTACGGGAACTGACGCGACTGAGCCACGCGCTCCGGGTCGGCCAGTACACCACGGACGTAGCGGGCCCGCTCCTCCGAGATGCCGGCCTCATCGAAGTTGCGCAGGTTGCGCAGCAGCGCCATGTAGCCCATCGAAGGGATCACGGCCTCCCACGCCGCGGCGTCCATGCCGCCCGGCAGCCAGCCAGACAGCCACTCCCACGTGGCGCCTGCCTCCGTCAGGAGGTCGGCACCGCGGGCTCGCAGCATCTCGCGGCGCTCGTCCTTGTCGACACCCTCGAGGTCGAAGCGGCGGCGAACTGTCTCCAGTGCCTCCGGCACCTCGAGTGCCTCAGGGTGGTGACGACGGTCCAGCAGGTAGCGGAAGACCGCCGACTGCTTGTCGTCGCGTGGCTTGGGGTGGGTCATCTCGATGACGTCACCCATGCGCCACGCTCGCGACAGACCGTCGTACTTCAGAGCCGCGTACTCCGAGTACTGGCGGCGCACCGCATCGGCGACGCCACGCTTGACCGGCTGGGGGATCTTGCGGCCGTGGAACTGTGTCCAGTAGCCCAGGATCTCGGCCGGCTCGTCGGCGCGGGCCACTGCGGACGCAATCACGGCGCGGCCGTGGGGTCCGCCGGCGACCACGTACTCGGCCGCGGCAACGACTGCCGCCGAACGCATCAGGGCGACATTGCGCAGCCAGGGGACGAAGCGCTGCACCCACTCGGGATCCTCGCGGGTTACCTTGTGGATCAGCTCGACGAAGCGCTGGTCGCGGGTGTCGGCGCCCTCATAGAAGGTTGCCTCACCGACCATGTTCGTGATCGCCAGCAGGAACAGCTCGGACTTTGGGTCGCGGACGAGGGCCCGAGCACCCTCAAATGTACGTGCGGTCGGCTTGCCAACCGTCTTGATCACGGAGCGGACCATCGGTCGCACTCGCTTGGCTGAGAACTTGGCCATGATTCACCTCCTTTGGTGGTGTTTCGCTCGATTGTGTCTCCCCCCGTTGAACGACGAAGTCGGGCAACGTTTGGGGGGAGTGGCGACGAGGTACGAGGAGACGAGGGGGG
>JBFISZ010000047.1:0-15906 GCA_041608315.1 Acidimicrobiia bacterium
GAGGGTTCCTACCGCCCGGGTTCCTTCCTTGGCGCCCCCAGACTCCGAAAGCCCGACTTCGGGACGTTGGGGATGATTGCGTTGATTCTACGGCCGCGGGACGCAGGCGAGGACGGATCGATACCACTCGGCTCTGATCGGGTGAGAGTTGTGCCCTGTGTTGGTCTCGCGCCGACACGACGTGGTCGAGAACACCCCATCTCCCGGCTAGGCGCGGTAGGGAGGGCGCGACCCAGCTCGCCTGAGGGGCTGATGCTTGTGGTGGGGACGACTGGGGCGGGCGCAAGGTTCGAGTTTTGCCGGGCGCCGGCCTGCTGGCCGGGATCCGACGGAAGCGTTGCTTCTCAGCGAACCCCGCAACCGGGAGAAGGATGAGATCATCGGTATTGCGTGGTGCCGAGGAGGGTGCAAGTGAATGAAGCGAGGTCGGGTGAAGATGCGACGCCCTTTCCGGAGCTGAACGGCTTGTTGGGCGAGTTCAATGACCGCGTGCAGTCGATCCTCGCCGACAATCTCGTCGGCGCCTACGTCGTGGGTTCATTCGCGCTCGGAGCCGGCGACCTCTCTAGCGATTGCGACTTCCTCGTTGTCACGAACGAGCCGATCACGGATGAGCAGGAACGAGCCCTCCGTGGGCTGCACGACGAGATCCCGACGCGTCCGGGGCATTGGGCGACCAATCTGGAAGGCAGCTATGCGCCGCAAGCAGATCTCGAGACGCTCGAGCAGCTCGGCCGCGAGTGGTTGTATGTCGATCGGGGCTGGCGGGAGATGCGATGGTCGACCCACTGCAACGTCGCGGACACCAGGTGGATACTTCGTGAGCGGGGTATCCCGCTGATCGGGCCCGCGGCGCGCACCTTTGCCTGTGTGGTCCCGGCCGACCTGCTGCGGCGCAGGATGCGCCTGCTGATCGAGAGCTTCCTCGAGGATCTGCTGAGCTGGACCAGCTTCGACATCATCTGGGCGCAGCGGTACACGGTGGAATCCATGTGCCGCATGCTGTACACCCTCGAGACCGGAGAGGTTACCTCGAAGCGGGCTGCCCTTGAATGGGGGAGGCGGGTGCTCGCGCCGCCGTGGCGGGACCTGATCACGCAGGCGCTCGCGGACCGGCCGGTTCCCTGGAATGACCCTCCACGCCCTGGAAGCGCGGAAGCCGCCATCGCCTTCGTTGAATACGGCAAGGAATACGCACGCAGACTCACCGGTGTCTGACCCGGCACCGAGCCGCGGGCGGCGTTTGGTGCGTCCGGCGAGCCGGTCGGCTGCAGCACTCAACGCACTCCGCGAAGCGAGTGGGCGCAGATCCCAATATGGTTGATAGGGACACGTTTGCGGGGTCGCCACAATGCGTAGAAGCTTCTTTCGTCTGCTCAAGCTCCCCCCTCGCTTGCTGTATGCGGTCGGTCTCGGCCCGCTGTACGGCCGTGTGGTGATGTTGTTGACCACGAGGGGACGAAAGACGGGCAAACCCCGAATCACTCCACTCCAGTATGAACAGGTGAACGGAGTGTTCGTTGTTGCGTCGGCGCGGGGGGTTGTTGCCGATTGGTATCGCAATGTGGTCGCCGATCCGGTGGTCGAAGTGAGGGTTCGGCGATCCCGGTTCGAAGGAATCGCCGCAACCTGCACCGACCCGGCCCGCATCACAGATTTCCTCGAGTTGCGACTAGAGAGGCATCCCAGAATGGTTGGTCGTATTCTGCGCTTCCGCGGGGTTGCTGCGGACCCGACGCGCGCTCAGCTCGAGGCCTACGCGTCCCGTCTCGCCATGGTCACCATCACTCCCCGGTAGTACCTCCCACGTCTGGATTACCCGCATATGCTGACGTCGGTGTTCCCGAGTGGCTTCGTTTCTCGATGCGCGGACCCGGCGTCGGGGGACCGCATCGGAATGCCCGCAGACGGTGGTAGCGTCGAGCAGGCTCCGTGGAGGTGATATGCCAGGCGGATCGAAGTACGAAGGGTTGCCGGAGAAGCTCGAGCTGTACGCCGCGGTGGTCGAACAGAGCGAAGGCAGCGCCGAGGTGAAGGGAGCCAAGAACCCCTACACCTCTCGCAACGGGCACATGTTCAGCTTTCTCGACGGCGACGGAACGATGGCGCTGCGGCTCTCGGACGAGCTGACTGAGGAGTTCCGCTCGCAATACGACAGCGGCGATGTGATCCAATACGGCGCCACGATGCGCGGCTACTCGTCGGTACCGGCCGAGTTGCTCGCCGACACCGACGAGCTGGCCGCCTGGTTCGACAAGTCTTGGGCGTGGATCGGCACGCTGCCACCAAAGCCGACCAAGAGGCAATAGGGCCCACCACAGCAACGGAAAACCCTCGCAGTTGTCAGTGCAGATCAACAGGTGCGCGAGATCCTGCGTGAAGGACAGCCCCTCGGCGCACCGTGATTCGATCAGCCGCCGGGCCGGTCCGATAACACCGGCGGTGAGTACTCGAACCGGGCCGCGGCCTCGTCCCAGTCGGCAATGGTTGTGACTGCGATCGTGCGTCCTCCGCAGGGCGCGCCGGCGGCATGAATCGCCAGGTCATCCGGGAATCGCTGGAGAAACCCGGCCGCCACCGCCTGCTGTCCGGCCCCGAGGCCGCATCGATTCGAGTCCGTGATCCGCTGGGTCCAGGCGGCGATCTCTTCGGCGGCTTCGGTCGAACCGCCGCCCATCGCCAGAGCGGCAAAGCGCTCCGTCACCGCCTCGGTGCCCAGCTTGCACGAAGGACACTGCCCGCATGAGCCTCTGTAAAGGAAAGCTGACGCAGCCGCGGCGACCCGAGTAGGGCACACCGTGTCGTCATAGAAAGTGAAGCCTGCAGATCCGAGGCCCGATCCGGCTTCCTTCATTCCCTCGAAGGAGACGGCGACGCCGAGATCCCGGGACGTGAGCGGCGAGTTGGAAACTCCGTTCAGAATCACCCGCGGTGGGCTGCCGCCGCTCATACCGCCGCCAACGATGTCGAGCACGTCTCCGAGTGGCGTTCCGAGCTCGATCTCCGCGACGCCGTCCCCCGTGGTATCGCCGCCGACGGAGCAGACGATGGTCCCGGGTGATGCGGCCGTTCCGAGGCTACGGAACCAGTCCGCTCCGCGGGCGATGATGTGCGGGACGTTGCCCAGAGTCTCGACGTTGTTGACGAGGGCTGGACTCGGCTCCGAACCTGGCTCCTCGAACAGGCCCTGCACGTACGGCGGGTAGAGCCGGGGCAGGGGATCTCTACCCTCGATGACCTCGAGGAGACCTTTCTCCTCGCCGAACAGGTAGTCGTCCGGGCCGGGAACGACGGTCACGCTCAGGTCGCCGAGGAGCCCGGCCGCAGACAGCTCGGCGGCGGCCGCCTCGATCCGGGCGATCGACGCCGTGGACTTCTCCTTTATCCCGATGAACGCTCTGGCGGCGCCGATGGCATACGCGGCTGCGGCCAGCCCCTCGATCACCTGATACGGGTTGCGGCGGATGATGGCCCGATCCTTGAAAGTCCCGGGCTCGCCTTCGGCGGCATTCATCACGGCGTACTTCTCGGATCCGTCGGCGGCGGCCAGCCCCGCCCACTTGATGCCGGTGGGGAATCCGGCGCCGCCGCGGCCGCGCAATCCCGAAGCCCGAATAGTGGCGATCACGTCGTCGGGCCCCAGCTTGCGGCAATTCTCGAGCGTCTCGCCGCCGCCGGCCGCGAGGTAGTCGTCCAGCGTATCGAGGGCTTGGGTGGGTAAGAGGTGCGCCACGGAAGGGAACCCTACCTTGCGCAGAGCGCCGGCCATCCACTACGTAGGACGCCACGAATCGCCAAGAACACGGTTGGCCATTGGGTGCTAGAGACTGAACTCGAAGGTGGCCTCGGCGGCGCCGTCTTCCGAGGCAAAGGAGGCGTCGAGGTTCACCTGGAGCGTGAAGTCGCCCGACGGTATCTCGTCGACTACGAAGCTGACTAGTCGATCGGCAGTCGTTACTCCCTCATCGCCTCCAGGCACCGCACCCAGCTCGGCGGCTGCGGGCGCGACCGTCGATCCATCGGGGACGATCAGGACTATGTCGTCAGCCGAGATCCGCGTATCGCGCGGATTGCGGCTGGTCACGTCGAAGTGGAGCGTCAGCGCCCTCTTCCCCGATTCCAACTGGCTGTGGCGGTCGGGGAGGTCATAGCGAAGCGAAGCACCCGTGAACGTGAAGTCGATGAGCTCCAGCGCGACCTGGCCACTGATGGCGACATCGGTCGGCTCCAAACGAACGGCAGGACCGCCTGAGCCAAGCGGTATTCGAGCCCGGCTCTCGCCGGCCGCGCCGATCACCAAGTCGGACGCGTCGAGGTCGAGATCCTCCGGTATCAAGAAGGTGAGCTCACCGCGGGCCGAGCTCTCCGGCAGTATCTGAGGCGGCCGGCCCCGGCGCTTCACATAGGAGATGCCCAATGCCTCGATCGCCATCTCGGGATCGAATGTCGCGATGTCTTCGCCCAGGTTCTCGAAGTTGCCCCGTAGCGTGAGCCAATGGGAGATCCGATGAGTCAGCATGGTCTCTGTTGTGAATACCTCCGCTCCATCCAGCTCGACATGGAACCCGCTGTGCCAGAACTCCTGGGCAAACTGGAGCACGGTGCCGTCCAAGGGCGGCGGATGGGTCGTCGTTATCGGGTCGTTGGCGCGCCGGCTGGGCGCCTCCGTGGCGGTGGGCCCACAGGCGGTCGCGACCAGGCCCACCACGGCTGCCGCCAATGCAATGGCACGTCTCATCTCTGCTCTACCCCCGGAGATCCTTTAGGGAAGGCGATGGGTATTTGTCGGCGTTTTGGAGCCGCCGCCTTAGGGGGGCAGGATTCGCGATACTTGTGGTGCATTGCCGGAGGAGGCGGATCCTGATGTCCGATGTCGTGACGTTTGACTTTCACGTGACGTCGGAGTGCAGTCAGCAGTGTGCCTACTGCTGGGGACCGCAAGGGATCGCGGAGGTCGATACCGACACGGCCTGTGCGATCATCACGAAGATTGCTGAAGGCGGAAGCCGGCGGATCGTGTTCACCGGTGGTGATCCTCTACAGCGGGGCGATATCGGGTCGCTGATCCGGCATGCCGCCCAGCTGGGGCTCGAGGTGGCGGTGTCGACGACGGGTGACCTGCTGACGCCCTCGTTCCTGGACGCCTGCGGCGCCGCCATCGATCTCATCTCGCTGCCCCTCGACGGATCGACCGAAGCGGTTTCGAGCCGGACGAAGGAGCCCGGGCACTTCGCGGCGGTGATGGCCGCTCTCGATGTGCTCGAGGGCTATCCGGCCATCGATGTGAAGGTGGCGACGCCGGTCACCCGCCACAACATCGAGGACGTGCCCGACATCGTCCGACTGCTGGAGGAGCGGGCCGGCCGGCTGCCCGGTCGGTTGTTCTACAACGTGTTCCAAGCTTTCCCGAGATCGATGAGCCCCGACGTTCCCTGGTCGGAGCTGGTCGTTGATGACGCCGAGTTCGATGCGCTGCGCCGGCAAGTCGAAGCGGTACCCCACAGCTACCGGATCAACTTCCTCGATCACGGGACCCTCGACAAGCTCTACGTGATGGTCTTCCCGGATGGCACCGTCACCGTGCCGGTGGGCTCCGAGTTCCGCAACTACGGTCCGTTTCTCGAGGTCGACGACCTCGACGAGCTGCTGGCCGGCTCCGGTTTCGACGCTCGCAAACACCATCGCCACGCCGTGGGATGGTCGCGGTCGCCGTAGGGTCTCGGCCGCGAGGCGCAGGTGAGGGCGCTGTCGAGCTGCCGCCGGCGGCGATCTACCCTGCCTGCCGGAGGATTGGAGCCGACCCGATGGTGGACGATGATCGCAAAGCGGCGCAGGGCATTCGGCCGCAGCCTCCGTCGTTTCGCCGGGTCGCCGTGCGCCGGCTCGATCGGCTGAGCCCGCGCCTGGTACGCGTCACGTTCGGAGGCGACGAGCTCGCCGGGTTGCGTATCGAGGAGCCCGCTTCCAGCGTCCGCCTGCTGTTGCCTGCGGTGGGCTCGAGCGCCCTCGTCGTGCCGACCTGGACCGGCAACAGGTTCCTGTTCGATGACGGGACGGCTCCGCCCATTCGCACCTTCACCCCGCTCAACTTCGATGCCGCCGCCAGGCTGGTAGATCTCGAGATCGTGCTCCACCCCGGCGGCATGACCTCATCCTGGGCGGAATCGGCTCAACCGGGTGACGAGGCGGCGATCTCCGGGCCCGGGCGCGGTTACACCGTGGATCCTCGGGCAGCCGGATACGTTCTCGCCGGCGATGAGACGGCCGTGCCTGCCATGAAGCAGCTGATCGCGGCGATACCGGCCCCTATTGCCGTCCATGTGAAGATCGAGATCGCGCACCGGGAGGCGAGGGTCGCGTTGCCGTCTCATCCCCGACTCAGCGCCGAGTGGGTGGTCCCGGCGCCCGGTTCGGCTCCCGGGTCGGCGCTCTTGCCGGCAGTCCGCGACCTCGAGATCGGCCCGGGATCGAAGGTGTGGGCAGCGGGTGAGGCGGGGGCGATGCACGACCTGCGCCGTGACCTCTTCGACGAGCGCGACATGGAGCGTGGCGCCGTGACCGTGCGTGGCTACTGGAAGCACGGGCGTTGAGCGTTCGTCTACCGACCTGCTCTCACTGCTGCTGCTGGCTGTCGCGTCTGGAGAAGTCGGCTGTGGGTGCCGGCGTGGCGCGGTATTGCTCGAGGCCGGAACTGCTCATGTGCACCCGAGCCTCGAGCCCTCCCGACTCGGCGGCGCCGTGGTACACCCCGCGCAGCGGTGTGACGTCTTCGTAGTCGCGCCCGTTGCCGATCTTCACGTGCCGTTCGGCGGCGACGAGTTGGTTGGTCGGGTCGAGGCCCCACCATCCGAAGCGGGGGATCGCCACCTCGACCCAAGCGTGGGTCGACACCTCGATCTCCCCGTCGTCCTCGGGCCCGGCGCCCGACGCCGAGTCTTCGGCATATAGGTACCCGCTCACGTATCTTGCTGCCAGACCGAGTGAGCGATAGGCAGCCAGCGCCACGTGGGCGTAGTCCTGACAAACGCCGCGGCGGTGATCGAAGACTTCGGCCGCGCTGGTACCTACGACCGTCGTCCCCGGCGCGTAGCTGAGCCGCTCGCCCACCGCAGCTTGTATGGCGAGGGCAGCATCCGTGAGGGTCACTGCGCCGGCCACCGCGTCTGTGGCGAAGTCGGCGATCGCTTCGCTCCAGGTGGCATGGGGGGTGGGGGAGAGGTACTCGTGATACTCGTGAAGGTATCGCGAGTCGACCCACGCCCCGCCGTCTGCAGGCGACGGGGGCGCCGTCGTCTCCACCTCGGCGTCGGCGACGATAGTCAGTCGGGTGTGTTTACCCACCACCCCGAAGCTGTCGACCCGGGTTCCCCAGTAGTCTCGATGCGATACGACCCGGGTGGCGGGATCGACCTCGACGGCGTAGCGCAGGGTCCGTTGGTGAGCGGTATCGGCGGGACATGCCCGCAGCGCGTTGTGCGATTCGCTCACATCGGTGTCGTACGTGAACGTGGTCAGGTATCGGAGCGCGATCCGCATCACACCGTCTCGAAGCTGTACATGAGCGGGTCGCCACCGAATTGATAGAGATCGTTGTGGAGGTTCTCACTCGTCGTTCGGATGTTGGCCTCGAGCCGCTCGAGGAGGCGCTCGAGTGATGGATCGTCGACAGACGGGATCTCGGCGTATTGGAGATCGGCGGCCAGCCGCCCGGCGGCTCGCGGCGATTTCCATGAAGCCGCTCCGTCGACTTCGGAGAGCAGGGAAGACACTCGACTGAGACAGTGCAGTACACCGAACGGGAAGCTCGGCTCGTGCAGCATGAATCTCACTACCTCATTCGCCGGTGCGAGCGCACCATGGGCTCGGGTGAAGGCATGGAGCCCGGAGACGGAGCGCAGGACGCTCATCCAGGCGGAGGCATCGCCGCCCGACACCGACCGGTTGATATCGATCATGCGACATGTCATCTCGGCGCGCTCGAGAAGGCGACCGACCATGAGGAATCGGTATCCGTCGTCACGGGTCATGGCCTCGTCGATGGCGCCGGTGACCGTCCTGCAGAGACCGGATACCGTCTCGTATATCTCATGGGGGCTGCGTTGCACGAGCTGAGCGAGCGATCGATTCGTCGATCCGGCGTGCAGCCGGTTCACTGCCTCCAGCAATTCGATCGGGACCACATCGCGGACGTTCATCACGTTGGCGCGGGCCTCCCTCACGGAAGCCGCCACCGATGACGGGTTGTCGCGGTCGAACACGAGGAACCGGCTGACGGTCTCGCTAGACAGATCGGTGCCGTTGGCCTCGGCGAACGCCTCGTCCAGATAGAGGACGCGCAGCAGGTCGCGCCACACGTCGGACGACGAGCGTGACGATCGTTCGAGTTGGCGCGTGGAGGCCACGTCGAGCATCCGAGTGATGTACGACGCCCGTTCGACATAACGGCCGGCCCAGAAGAGGCTTTCCGCGTGCCGGGACAACATCAGGCAGCACCCTCGCAGTCGAGAACCCACGTGTCCTTGGAGCCCCCGCCCTGTGAGCTGTTGACGATGAGCGAGCCCTCTCGCAGGGCAACCCGCGTCAGACCTCCCGCCACCACCCTGGTGGTTTCCCCCGTGACGATGAAGGGGCGAAGGTCGATGTGGCGGGGGGCGAGCCTGTCGCGGGCCAGCGTCGGATGGGTAGACAGTTCGATGACCTCTTGGGCGATGTAGCCCCTCGGGTTGGCCGCTATGTCCCGACGCGCCTCGTCGAGCTCCTCGTCCGAAGCGGACCGGCCGATCACGATGCCATAACCCCCGGCCTCGGCCACCGGCTTGACGACGAGCTCGTCGAGGCGATCGAGCACGTGGGCTCTTTGCTCGTCATCCCACAGCGTGTAGGTCGTCGCGTTGGGGAGGATGGGATCCGCCCCCGAGTAGTAGCGGATGAGGTCGGGAACGTACGGGTACACCGCCTTGTCGTCTGCTACGCCGTTGCCGACGGCGTTCGCTACTGCGACGTTCCCCGCCCTCATCGCGGCGATCAGGCCCGGGACGCCGAGCACCGACGAGCGCTCGAAGACGACCGGATCGAGGTAGTCGTCGTCGATCCGCCGGTAGATGACGTGTACCTGCCGGAGACCGCCGGTCGTGCGCATATAGACGACATGGTCGCGGACTACGAGATCACGGCCCTCGACCAGCTCCACGCCCATCCTGCGAGCGAGAAAGGCGTGCTCGAAGTACGCCGAGTTGAACGGACCTGGAGTCAGTAGCGCGACCGTGGGGTCGTCGACACCCACCGGGGCCTGGAACTCGAGGGCCTCGAGCAGCATCGATCCGTAGTCGTCGACGGGTCGAATCGAGTATTGGCCGAAGAGGAGGGGAAAGGCTCGACGCATCGCCGCCCGGTTCTCGACCACGTAGGAGATACCGCTGGGAACCCGCAGGTTGTCCTCGAGGACTCGGTAGACGCCGAGGTCATCGCGGACGATGTCGATACCGGCCACCACGATCCGGGCACCACCATTCACGCTCAGTCCGTGGGCGGCGCGGCGGTAGCCGTCAGAGCTCTTGACGAGCCACTCGGGCACTATGCCGTCTCGGATGGCGGCGGCTTCGCCGTCGTAGAGATCATCGAGAAACATGTTGAGGGCCCGCGTGCGCTGGACGAGCCCGGCCTCGACTATGGCCCATTCAGGCGCCGGGATGATGCGGGGGACGAGATCGATGGGCCACGTGCGCTCTGTGCCCTCGTCGCCTCCATAGACGGCGAACGTGATACCTAGGTTCCGGAACGTCGACTCTGTGAGTCGCGCCCGTTCGTCGATGTCGGCCAGGCTCAGTGAGTTGAGCCGGGCCACGAGTTGCTCGTAGTGCGGGCGGACCTCTCCATCGGTGAACACCTCGCAGAAGGTCCGTCCCGGGTCGTACGAGTCGAGCAGCGCCATCGGCGGGAGCATAGATGCCCGGGGCGCGACCGCTTCGCCGTGGGCTGCGCCCACACCCGGTCCTGGTGCGAGCCCGGCGGCTTCGGAAGCCACGTCCGTCGCTTCTGCGTCCAAGCTGTAGTCCCCGGCTCTTCGTGCCGATAGGTTCTCAGCGCGCGGTTCAGAAGTGCGAGGAGAGTTCGATGAAGTGGATGGCACTGGCGGCAGCGCTGTTGCTGCTGGCGGCGTGCGCAAGTGACGCCGGCGACAACCAGGCCGCCCCTGCACAGCCGGAGCAGGTCTCGGCCGCCGCGGACGGAGATGACGACGCTGGCGGCGACGACCAGGCCGCCGCAGCCCAGCCGGAGCAGGTCTCGGCCGCTGCGGGCGGAGATGACGGTGCCGGCGACGAGGAACGGCCGGGTGGACCGGGCCACGTCCAAATCGCCGTGGACGGCGTGACCGGCGGCAACACACAGATACTGCTCACGATGATCCATCGGGGGAATCCCGGTGCCCCGGTGGGCGTGTCATGCGCTTCTATCGACGACGATGTCTGGAGCTTCACCGGACCGGTCTACCCGATCGAGGGAGACCACCCATGTGCTCTCGGAACAACACCGATCATGTTCGAGCCGGGGGTGTACAAAGCCTTCTTCGGCGTGTTCACCGGTGGCCAACAGACCGCCGATCAATGTGTCGAGATCGAGTTCGAGGTCGCTGGAGACACGACCGTGACGGCTCCGGCGCTGGCGGCACCCTGCGAGCTCTACAACTGAGCCGATCAAGCCGGGCGCACTGCGGAGCGATCGACCGACTTCGACAAACTCACCCTTAGTTTTGCAGATCTTGCTAAAGTGGCGGCATCTCGGTTGAACTCTGTGAACCGGTGGCTCAGGACTGCGGGTGTTCGTTACTCGAGAAAGCGCCCCACTCGAGTTCACGCACAGGTCGGGTGGTCCCGATTGGCCAGCCACCTGCCCTGCTCGTAGAGCGGCCCATCCTGAAGGCCGGAGACGATCCGGCGCCTCGTCTCCTCCCACCGGCCCGCATACTCGGCCGGGTCGTGCACCTCCGCCTTCGGATCCTTCCGGCTGCGCAACACGAAGGAGGGAAACGCGGGCCGGCCGGTCGGCATGCCGCTGGGTTGGTAGCGGAGGTCGAACGACCAGCGGAGGCGGTCGGACCGATTGAGCAGCGCACCGTGCTCCGTGAAGCGCGTCAGAAGCACGAGGGAACCTCGCTTGCAGGGCAGCGGTACCGGATCTCGGTCGTGGCGATCGAGAAGCACTTGCGGGATGTAGTTCTCGGCCGTGTTCACCACCCCGGGGCAATGCAGCGTGAGCGCCGCCTCCTTCTGTGACTCGGGGATGGCGACCAGACAGCCCATGTCCTCGGTGACGTCCGTCATCGCCACCCAGATCGTGAGCAGCTCGGTGGCGGCGGCCTCGTCCATCACCGCTCCGAAATCCTGGTGCCAGGTGGTGGCCCCGATGTTGGAGTACTCCGCCGTCGCTCCGCTGAGTAGCTGCTGGGGCGGCTTCAGCCGTACCTGCTGCACCGGGTTCAACGTGATCTCCCCGCCGAGGATCGACTCGGCGACATCGAGCAGCTTGGGATTCGACAGCAGGCCGAACAACGCCGGACCCGTGTGGGCGCGGACGAACGCCGGGTCGAGGTCGTCGTAGTCGAGCGGCAGAGAGATGCCCAAGTAGTAGAAGACCGCGGGGTTCTCGATGATCAGGGCGGTGTAGCGGTCGGCGAAGGAGAGATGGGCATAGGTACTAGAGACCTCCCCCCGCGCCAACAGGTCGTTGGCGGCCGCGTCGAGCGTCTCCTCGTACTCGGCCACCACAGGGTCGAGGTCGTCGACGCCGAGCACTTCGGGGACGACGAGGAAGCCCTGCTCATGGAACTGCTGCACTTGCTCTGTCGTCAGCATTGCCGAAGTCTACGTCGTGGTCCGTTTGGTTCGCCGCGGTCCCTCATGTCGCGACGGAAGCGTTGGCGTACGCCTGGCACGCGCTCGGGCGCCGGCCGTCCACCGTTCGGTCCATGAATCGACCCCTAAGGGCTCTCTGACGGATAGAACGTCCCGAAGTGGTTGGGAAAGATGGTGAAGCTCGGCAGCTTGTCCAGGTTCTGGTCCGCCAAGGCGCCGGATCTACCGACCCCCACGAAGGGATCGAACACGGTTCCCGACACCGTGTCGACGAGCCCCTCCTCCGACAAAACCAACTCGACGACGGTGTCGTCCAGGCGCCGGCTGAACACCGCCCAGCGTTCCTGGTCATCGGGATCGATCACGACCGCGATCTCGATTCCGGCCAGTACATCGTTGATGATGCCTTTCTCGCGCAATTCCGGGATCTCGTACGCAGCAGCCTCGCTGCCGAGATCGACCACGATGGCCATCTGTTCGAGGGCGAAGAGAGCCGGCCAGTCGACGAGATCGGATGCCTTGAGCGCCACCGTCTCGGGATGTGATTCCAGCCAGGAGCCCCAGTGGGTCAATGTCGACGAAAGCAGTTCGAGTCGGGCGCCGGTGCGCGGACCGAGTATCGCTTCACCGCGCGGCTGGCTCCACACCGAACCGGTCTCGTGGTCCCACCATGTCATGGCGTTGCCGAACAGGTCACCCTGGTTACCAAAGACGAGGGTCTTCCCCCCTAGTTGGCGGCGATGGACCATCGCCGTACCGCACAGCGGTCACCAGCTGACGAGAATCGGAGTCCCATCCAGCGTGTCGTTGACCATTTCACGCGAGGTGAGATGGGTGACCGGATACGCCTTCGCTTCGGTGTGACCGGCCACGCCGATCACGAGCGCGTCGGGCGGCCAATCCACCTTGCCGGCCTCGATGAACACAGGTCCATAGATGGGTTTGATCTCATCGCGCCGCAGCGCAAGGCGGTAGCCGGGCGGCAGGGCTTCGCCTGCCTGGCGCGGGTCGTAGAGCGCGGGCGAATCCGGGGGCCTCGTCGACTGCACCGGTGCTTCGATCACGGTTGTGAGGGAGGAGCGTGGCAGATCTTCGTCCGTTGGGACCGGGCGGCCTCCATCTGCCGAACCTGAAGAGCTCGGTGTCGGCAACCCTGGATCGAGCGTTGAAGCCGTGGGGAGCGTGGTACGAGATGCAAGCGAGAGCGTCACAGCAAGGACCACACCAACGAGCAACCCGGCTCCGATGATAGGTCCTCGCCTCATGCGTAACGCAACGCTCCAATGGGCAACACTGTTCCGGCCGCTCTCTTCCGACAGGCGGGCTCGGAGCGCTTATCCGCGGCCGGTACTTCTACCTTTGGTGCTGGGCCTCTCTCGCGCTGGCGTGCCGCAGCGAGATGAGGACGAACCCCCCAGCCCCCATCCCGTGGGCTAGGGCCACGACGGCGATGAACACGGCCCCGTGAGCGTCGGGTAGCAGTGCGTCGACTATGGCGATATCCATGAGGCCGAGCAACCACAGCGGGGGGATGATGAAGAGGAAGCGCAGCCCTACGGTGACGATCAGGAAGCGCCAGATCGCGCGGGTAGCGCCCTCGAATCGGGCGAAGACCTGGCGGCGCACCGCCGGCAAGGTCAGGAGCATCGTCGCTGCTGCCGCTCCTACTGCGAACAGCGCGAGGAACGCCATCCCGCCGACGTCGCAACTGTCTGTCGAGGAGCGACACACGGACATGAGCCATACCAGCGCGAGGCCGAGCGCGATGGCGACGGCGTGGACGGCGCCGATTCGAGCGGCGGTGATCAGGCGGAGTCGCGATTGGTCAGTGAGGGGCATGTCTTCTCGTCGGCCGTTTTCGCTCCCGAGTCAAGTCGGTCGGTTCCGGAAATCTGGGGCGGTTCGATCGACCAACCCGGACTCGCAAGTCGAACGGGGGAGTGTCACCCGTCGCGCCTTGTTGCTCGTCTACCCAGTAACGATTCGAGGAGGAACATGTCACAGAACGGAGCTATTCGCAGCAACTTCGCAGTTGTGGCGGCCGGTGCGTGGGCAATAGTCCCGGCGGCGTGGGGTATCTCGACATTGCTCGAGAGCGACGGGGGCGGAGACTCGTTCACTGTTCTCGGCGTCTTGGGCTGGGCTGCCCTCATCGCCGCCGGTGCCTCGATGCTGTTGGCGGTACTGAGAGCTGAGGTCACCCCCGGCCGCACCCGCCTGTTTCAGACCGGTCTCGTCTTTCACGGGCTCGGACTGCTCACCAGTGCCGTGATGTTCTGGGCCGTCCCCGTGTGGGCCGGCCTCTATTCGATCGCCATGGTCCTCTATGCCATTGCCGCGCCACAGGCAAGGAGCGCTGCGCTCGTCATTGCGGGAGCTATGGCGGCAGGAGTGGCAAGCCTCGTGGTGCTGACGGCCCTCGAGGTGGGGACTCCGGACCCGATCTACGGGGACTATCCGATCGCCTGGACCAGTGCCTTCTCCGTCGCTGCCATTGGCGGAGCAATCGGGAACTTCCTCCTGTGGAAGCAGGGAGTCTCCTCGGAGCCGGCCACCCCGGCGATGGTGTGATCGGCCGCCCACGCTCCCAGGCCGCCGGGCCCGCATTCGGCCGGAAGTGGAATCCTCGCCGATCCGCTTGACCCCGGCGCCGGCTGACACCATTCTGCTGGGCGGGAGGTTCTATGGCGCTATCGATCCGGGATCTTGCTCGCCGGGCGCGGACCGCCGACATCGTCGACTCGCTGGGGAGGTTGCATCGTCACCGCGCCCATGTCCTCGACCTGGTCAGCCCGACCCCGGGACGGGTGCTGTTCGGGCAAGCCGTCACCATCTCGTATTTCCCGACGTGCGATCTGGCGCTGGATCCGGAGACACACAATTTCGCCCGGATGTTCCACCAGGCGATCGGGGACGATGGCGCCGGCAAGGTGCTCGTCCTGGCGAGCAACGGTTACAGCGAGACGTCGCTGGGCGGCGGCACCAAGCTGTCCCGGGCCCACAACCATGGTCTGGCCGGGGTTGTCACCGATGGGCGGCTCCGCGACTTCTCCGAGCTGGCCACCTATGACATAGCCGTGTATTGCTCCGGTGAATCCACCAGGTGGGGAGGGGACCGCGTTACACCTTTCCAGGCCAACGTGCCGGTGGTGCTTGCCGGGGTGGGGGTGATGCCGGGCGCTTACGTCTTTGCCGACGCCTCGGGTGCCGTCGTGATCCCGGAGCACCAGATACGAGAGGTGCTCGAAGGGGCTCTGGCGGTGCAGCAAGAAGACGTGACGGCGATGAGCGCGATTCGGACAGAGGGCCCGGCTACAGCCGGCGGCGATCACTAGGAGCCGGGATTCACAGCCGCATGACGGACGTCGACGGTGTGCCGAGCCGATCCGCGGCCGTTCCGCACGCCCTCGGGGTAGGTTTGAAACCAAGCAACCAGGAGAGCACATGCGGAGATCTCTGGCCTTGATAATTGTGAACGTGCTGGCATTGCTGGTCGCCACGCTTCCGGCGAGCGCATTGCCGCAACTGCCCGACAAGCACCCGGTGGCCGTCGGCACCGATGGGGCGGTCGCCACCGTCGATCCCCTCGCAACGGACGCCGGCCTGGCCATTCTCAGACGTGGAGGCAATGCCGTCGATGCGGCCGTCGCCGCAGCCGCCGTGCTCGGCGTCACCGAGCCGTATTCGGCGGGCATCGGCGGCGGTGGCTTCATGGTCATCTACCTGGCCGAGAGCGGGGAAGTCGTCACCATCGACGGGCGCGAGGAGGCGCCGAGCGATCCCGACTTCGACAGGGATGTCTTCCTCGAGGGGGGCGTGCCGATCCCGTTCTTCCCCGAGCGGGTCACGAGTGGTTTGGCGGTGGGTGTGCCCGGCACATTTGCCACCTGGGTCGATGCACTGGAGCGATACGGCACCATCACGATCGCGCAGGCGCTCCAGCCGGGCCGCGTTGTCGCCCAGCGGGGCTTCGTCGTCGACGAGACCTTTGCCGGGCAGACTGCCGGGAACCTCCCTCGATTTCGCGTGATCACTTCGACCGCCGACACGTTCC
>JBFISZ010000048.1:0-15632 GCA_041608315.1 Acidimicrobiia bacterium
CCCCAACGACGACCAGCACGAGCCCCTACCCGCCCGGCGTGGTCGGCGGGATCCGGGATGTCGAGGAGTGGCGCCCGCTCGTCGAGCAGTACTTCCCACCCGAGCGAGTTGAGGAAGCGCTGTCGGTAATGGAATGCGAGAGTCAAGGCAACCCGCTGGCGCAGAATCCCCGCACGCTGGCGACCGGACTGTTCCAGTTCATTCCGAGCACGTGGGACTGGGCGTCCAATCGGGCAGGCTGGGACGGACATAGCGCATTCGAGCCTGAGGCCAACATCGCCGCCGCCGCCTGGTTGGTGGCTGCGACCATCACCGTCGAACATCCCGGCGGACCATGGGCGCACTGGACGTGCCAGCCGGCGACGGCCGAATAGCGGGGCCGGCTGACCGGCCTAAACTCAGTCATATGAAGAAGCTGTTCAAGCTATTGACGCTGATCGCCTTCGCAGCAGGCCTTGCCTGGCTGCTGCGCGACCAGCTCGTCCCGGGACCGACGGCGCCGACGTCGCACCCGCCACCCTTCCGGACTCCGCCCGAGCGGCCCCGCCCGGCAGCCCCGCCGCCGGCTCCGGCTGCGGACGACCTGACCCGGGTCAACGGCATCGGCCCCGTCTACGCCGGCAAGCTGGCGGCGGTCGGTATCACGACGTTCCGGGACCTGGCCGGCGCCGACGCCGACCGCCTGGCCGCCCAGGCCGGGTTGCCTCGCGACCGGGTGGCCGACTGGATTGGCAGGGCAGCCGACCTCGTCTAGACGCATTTCGGGCCGGCCGCGCTCCCGACGCAGTGCGAGCTCGACCGGGATCTGGCTGGCCGGCGGGCGACCTGATGTCGGCTGCTTGAGCCTTTAGGCCCTATGGCCAGGGCCTTCCCACTCCTAGACTGCTTGCAGGGTGAAGATGTCTCGCTTACTCGCGGCGGGGGCGGTGCTATTCGCCGTCGCGTCATGTGGGACACCTCACAACGAGGCAGCTACGCCTGCGACCCGGGCAGGCGGCAACACCCAGGTTTTCTGCGAGATATGGCCCGATGCGCGCGGGGACCTGCTCGCCAGCTGGAACAACGAGTCCGAGTCCGACGAAAGCGGCTGGGCGATCCGCCTCGAGGCGGAGATCGCTCGTTACGACCGCATCGTCCCGCCCGCGATGCGCCCCGATTGGGACGAAGCTCACGCAGTATTCACGGACATTGCCGACTTACGCTTCACGGTGGGCTACTACGACAGCCGCATCCGCCCCGAGCACCTTGCGATGGTGTTCGGCGAAGCCGGCCCGGAGGCCGCGATCGCCGCGGCGGAAACGGCCATCGACAGGATCGATGTGTGGGCGGCCAGGTCGTGCGGTGACTTCTGCTCGCGGTGGGAGGATATCGAGAGAGCGGTGCAATTCGAGCCGGGCCTCCACCCCGATGCGATGAGGGACGTGCTGTTGAATGCCGACCGCCATCAGCTGTGGATGAACATCGGGACGCAAATCGTGCCGGACGCCGTCGCCGGCGCATGGGAGACGGCGGTCTCGATCCGTTCCGCCTACCTCGAATACGTTCGCGACCGGGATGTCGCCGACTACACGTCAGAAGAAGCCGAATTCGAGAGATTCACCAACCTAGTCGGCCGGCCGCTGGACCGTCTCGCTGAGCACTCGCACCAGGCCCTCGAAGCCATCCACGAATGGCGCTCGCGCAACTGCGGCCAGAGCGCGCTGACCACCACGGGCAGCGGTCCCGGCCGGCTCACCGTCGAGCTGGGCAACGATCCGTCCGTAGTGGGCGGATGGGTGCTCCTGGCCCTGCTCCCCGACGGCGGCGACTTCGGCAGTGTGGGGTCGATCACGGACTATGTGGCCGGCACCTGCGACCGCATCCAACCCTTCGAGGAATTCGCCGTGCCGGTGGATTGGTCCTTCGAGGAGGTGGCGGAACGCATCGAGGCCGGCCAGCGACCGGAGGTCATCGCCGCCGACCTCGGATACGACCTGCGGGATTTCCTGCAGCAGTGGAGCCTGGAGCGATTCGGTGTCGACGTTGTCACGCTCGCAGACAGACTCGAGGAAGGGATACCGTTCAACGAAGTCGCCGATGCCATGGGCTTCGACCCGATGGAAGCCCTCACCCCATCAGAGCACCCCGCCACGCAAGTGCTGACCTTGCAGCCGATCAATGACGACACCGAGTACAGCGACGACGCGTGCCAGTTCGTTGAGGAACAGCAGGCCATCCTCGAGCCGGGCGACTACGAGTTGTATGTCGGCGCCTACGACGGTGATCCCGGGGACTGGAGGTTCTTCGTTGCCGCCCCGATGGCCTGCAGCACCATTCCCGTGACGATCGGAGGCGACACCACCGTCGAGGTGCCACCACTCGGCCCATGCTCGATCGGCGCCGTGGGCAGTGACCGGGAGATCGAGCGGCGATCACCGCCGCCGGGCGACCGCGACAGCTCGCTCCGGGTGCGCCTGCCGACGCCGCACGGGGACGACTCCCCCTTCGGCTGTGTTCTCCATATGGCGATCTTGCCGACCGGCACCACATTGAACGACGTGGGCCGCGGCGACGTCTGGCCGTCCGGGGGTGTTGCCGTCGGCCGGCCCGCGTTGGAGCACGTGGATCCCAGCATGGGCGATGAGGCGGTTCTGGTTCCGATCCTGGCCTACCCGACGACCTCGGGGCTCTTCGACCTGTGGATCGACCTGCGCCACGACGGATCCTGGATGGGGTCTTCGTTGGATCCGGCTCCGTTGATCGCCGGGGAATACGACCTCCACGTCGAGCAAGCCTGCTTCGTGCAACCCGACGACGACGAGGATGCCGTCCGCACCTGCGGCATGGGAACCGTCGATGTGCAAGGGGCGACCGTCATGGACCTGCCGGACCTCGGAGACTGCCCGTGACGGCTGCCGTCGAGACGTTCGGGTTGGTCAAGCGGTATCGCAAGGTAAATGCGCTGCGGGGCCTGGACCTGACGGTCCCCGCGGGTACCGTGTGCGGCTTCCTCGGGCCCAACGGCGCCGGCAAAACCTCGACGATGCGGATCCTCATGGGCTTGTCGCGCCCGACCGCCGGCTCGGCCCGGGTCTTGGGCGCTCCTGTCGGAGGCGACGGTCTCGCCATCCGCTCGCGAGTTGGCTACCTGGGTCAGGACCCGTCGTTCTACCCTCGTTTCCGGGTTCGCCGCGTGCTGCAGTTCGCCGCCCGGCGCTACCTGGCCGGCCCGCGTCGCGAGATCGAGGATCGGGTCGACGAAACGCTCGAGCAGGTGGGGCTCGCAGACCGAGCCAAGCGCCGGGTCAAAGCGCTATCAGGCGGCGAACGACAGCGCCTCGGGATCGGCCAGGCCGTCATCGGTCGCCCCGAGCTGTTGATCCTCGACGAGCCATCCGTTGGGCTCGACCCCGAAGGCCGGTTCCAGGTACTCAGCCTGATCGACAGTCTGCGCGACCAGATGACCGTCTTCTACTCGAGCCACATCCTCGACGACGTCCAGCGCATTGCCGACCATGTCGTCATCCTCGACCGGGGCCGGGTCATCGATCAAGGCCCGATGGATCACTTCCTCGGTTCGGGGGCGCGTTACCGCGTCGCCCTCGACGGGAAGACGGATGCCGACCCGGCGGGATCGCTGCAGAACCTCCCCTGGGTGAGCAAGGTGAGCCGGGTCGGCGACGCGAACTGGGACGTCGCCGTGACCGACCGTACCGCCGCCGAGAACGAGCTGCTGGCGGCCCTAGCCGGCCAACACGGAAGCGCCGTGACCGAGTTGCGGCCGCTCGTCCAGAGCCTCGAAGACATATACATGGCCGCCGTGGAGGCGGGCGATTCCGAGGAGGTCGGCCATGACGGCTGAGCCCGCCTCGCTCTCGCGCATCGAAACGAACCATCCGTTCCGCGGCATCGGCGGCATGCTCGGGGTGGAGCTGCGGGTGTGGTTCCCCTGGCGAGTTCTGCTGCTGACGATCGCCGGGCTCGGGATCTACGCCACCATTTACATCCCGTGGCGAATCTCCGGAGTGAAGCAGCTCGGAGCACTCTTCCTGTGGTCGATGGCCTTGTGGCTCATCTTCCTCCTCTTCGCCACGATCTCCCTCTCCGAGGGCACGGTGCTCGGCGACATCGAACGCGGCACCGCTTCGTGGCTGGTGGGAATGCCGATCGGGCGCCCTGCAGTGATCGCGGCCAAAGCGGCCGCGTCGGCGGCCGGTGTGAGCGCAGCCGTCTACATCGTCGGTGGCGTGCTCTATCCCCTCTTCGAGGCCGCCTCGAGGGAGGGCGTCACCAGGTTCCGAGTCGATGAGCTGACGGAAGTGACGTCGGCCCCGATTGGGAAGTGGGGGGTTTACGTGACTCTGCCGGAGGCCGGGCAGTACTTCGCCATCCTGACCGCGATTGCGCTGCTGGGTGTGTTCCTCGTCGCGGTGATGATCGCCCTGGGGTCGATGATCCGGTCGCGCACCGCGGTGTTCGGCATGGGATTGGCTTGTTTTGCCGCCTTGATGGTCGGATGGTTGATTGCCCGAGATGCTCTGGCCGTCTCACCCGTCGGGCTGGTTACGGCGGTGACCGAGGGTCTCCAGACCAAGCCCATCGAATTGGCCGTGCCCGCTGCGGCGACGGTGGCCTCCAGCCTCGCACTGGTGGCGCTCGCTACATGGAACTTCGGCCGCCGGGAGCTGTCATGATCGACTACGCGATCGAGGTGAGGAACCTGGCGAAGCGCTACCGCAAGGTGCGGGCGCTCGACGGCGTCAGCTTCGACATTGCCGCCGGGTCGGTGTGCGGCTTCCTCGGGCCCAACGGCGCCGGCAAGTCGACGACTATGAAGATCCTCATGGATTTGATCCGGCCCAGCGGCGGCCACGCCTTCGTGCACGGCCACGAAGTCGGCCGAGCCGGGCTCGTGGCCCGCACCCGCATCGGATACTTGCCACAGGACCCGGTGTTTCCGGCCCATCTCACCGTCCGCGGCCTGGTGATGTACACCGCCCGGCTCTACCCCGGGCACCCGACCGGACGTGCCCTGCGCCGCCGGGTAGATGAGATGCTCGACAACGTCGGCCTTGCCGCCAAGGCACGGCGCCGGATGACCGGCCTGTCGGGCGGAGAGCGGCAAAGGGTCGGCATCGCTCAGGCGTTGATCGCCGAACCCGATCTGGTGATCCTCGACGAACCATCGGCGGGGCTCGACCCGGCCGGCCGTCGCGACGTGCTCAACCTCATCGCCGCCATCAGCGGCGACACGACGGTCTTCTATTCGACCCACATCCTCGACGACGTCGAGCGGGTATCCGATTCGGTCGTGATGATCAACCACGGCAAGGTTGTCGCCCAGGGACCGCTGGCCTCGATCCTCGAAGCGAGCGGGCAAGAATACGTGGTGGGCCTGCGCGGCGATACCACTGCACTGCGCGCCCGCCTGACTGCAGAGCCCTGGGTGAGCGGGCTCGTGGCCCGGGACCACGGCAGCGCTGAGGAGTGGCGCATCCAGGTCGATGACTCGCCGGCGGCGGCCGATGGCCTCGTTCCGGCGTTGGCTTCCGGCGAAGGCTACGCCGTGCTCGAGTTCCACCTCAGCGATCGTCGGCTCGAGGACGCCTATCTCGACTTGATCGGAGCGCAGAGTGTCGAGTGAAGCCACTGCGCTGGGCACCGCGGCAACGGGTACGTGGGGGGTGTTGCGCGGCGAAACGCAACGCTGGCTGGGTCGGCGCGGGCTGTTTCACCTCGTCTTGTGGCTCGCGGTACTCGAGCTGGCCCTGTACCACGCGGTTACGACGAAGAATCAGCCGTTCGGCGGGCTCGGCTACGAAAGCCTGATGAACATGCTGGTGATCTCCTCGGCCCTCATCGGAATCGTTCTGACCGCGGCTGAGATATGCAGCAGCTACCACAGCGGCACGACCGGCTGGGTGCTCGGGAAACCCGTGCCCCGCTCGGGATATGTGGTGGCGTCGGTGGGTGGCCTCTGGTTGGGCGTGGCCGCAACGACGATCTTCGTGCCGGCACTCGTCGCCTATTGGTGGCTGCCGAAAGTGGAGCCGTACCGGTCCGTCACGCCGGAAGCGTTGCCGCTGGGCCGCTTCCTGATTGCGCTCGTCCTGATCAGCCTGATCATGGCGTTCTTCATGGGGCTCAGTGCGCTGCTGGCGGTGCTGTTCCGGCGTCGCAGCGCGGCCGTGATCCTCGCTGCCTGGGCGTTTCTGGTGCTGCGGGTTCCATTCCCCTACGGCGACTGGATGGACTACACCCCCGCCCGGCTCATCCGCACCAACATCAACCAGGGCGGCTGGTCGGAGCTGACCGAGTACATCTACGAAGTGCCGTTCGACACGATGAGCGCAGTGACCGGGACACTCGGGTTGACGGTTGCGTTCCTTGTGGCGGCGACCCTGGTGTTCCGCCGGCTGGAGCTATAGCGCCAATCCGGCCGCCACGCGGCTATCTGTCCGGAGTCAATGAGTTCCGGCGCTGCAACGCTGGCTGGGCTGAGGGCATATCCGGCTAAACGTGACAGCTAGACGAGTTCGACGGCGCAGGCCGCCAGGAGCTGACGCACCGTCTGCGTCGGGGCATTTGGCACGTGCCACGCCTGACCCAGCGCATCATCGCCGGCGTCGGCAACTCGATACCTCCGCGTCATCATCGTCTAAGGAGCTACCCCACGACAGGACCCGCCTTCGTGAGGCCTACGATTCGGTCGTGCTCTACCTGACCCCTCCAGAGGAACTGGCTGCTCTCTTCCCCGGAGACCCCCCCTATCGGGCCGATCAGCTGCGGACATGGCTGTACGAGATGCCGGTGCTCCGGGTGGCGGAGATGACCAACCTCCCCGGCGCAACCCGGGACCGCCTGGCCGGTGAGCTGTGGCCGTTCGCCGTCGAAGTCGAACAGACGGCGGACGGGGGAACGACCCGCAAGTGGCTGTTCCGAGCGCTCGATGGGGCTTCGATCGAGTCGGTGCTCATGGGTTATCCAGAACGGACCACCTTGTGCATCTCCTCGCAGGCGGGATGTGCCATGGGCTGCACGTTCTGTGCCACCGGGCAGTTCGGCTTCGAGCGCCACCTCGAGGCTGGAGAGATCGTCGCCCAGGTGGCCTACGCCAACGCCTCCCTGCGGGCCGATCCGATACCGGGATCACCGAACCGGGTGACAAACATCGTGTTCATGGGCATGGGAGAGCCACTGGCGAGCTTCGAGCGGGTGCGCGAGTCGCTGAGGCGAATGATCGAGGTGATGGGAATGGGGGCCCGCTCCATCACCGTGTCGACGGTGGGCGTGGTGCCGGGAATCCGGCAGCTCACGGCAACGCCGTGGCAAGTGAACCTCGCCATCAGTTTGCACGCCGCCGACGATGAGCTGCGATCCCAACTGGTGCCCGTGAACCGTCGCTACCCCATCGCCGACTTGATCACGGCCGCCGAAGAGTACTTCGACGCCAAGGGTCGCAGGGTCTCGATCGAATGGGCGCTGATGGCCGGCCGCAACGACACCGCCGATCAAGCGCGAAAGCTGGCGGCAATCGCCCACCGCCTCCGGGCCCACGTCAACGTCATCAACCTGAACCCGACCCCACTGACGTCGGATCGACCCAGCGACGCCGCCCACCTGCGGACTTTCATCGCTGCACTGCGAGCCGAAGGCGTGAATGTCACGCTGCGGGATACCCGAGGACAAGACATCGACGCGGCCTGCGGCCAGTTACGCGTGGCGCGCTCTGGCGGCCGCGACGAGCGGCCCCTGACTATCACGACGGATGGTTCGATCGAACCATTTCAGCCGGCGCCTCTTGATTAGCCGCCGCCACTCCATATAGTGGGCAACGGGAAGTGGGAGTCACCTCATGGGGGGATGTTCCGTGGCCACCGAGAGTGGGGATAGCGCAGGCTCAAGGGCCGATCGACGCTGCCGATCCATAGATGGAGCAGGAGTCATGAGGCCTGCCCTCGCCAACGAAATGGATGTCGACAAGTGAAGCCAATCCGCAAGGCCGTCTTCCCCGTGGGCGGACTCGGCACCCGGTTCCTCCCGGCGACCAAAGCGCTCCCCAAAGAAATGCTGCCCGTTGTCGACAAACCGCTGATCGAATACGCCGTCGAAGAGGCCCGGGAAGCGGGGATCGAGGAGTTCGTCTTCGTGACGAGCCGCGGCAAGACCGCCATCCAGAACCACTTCGATAGCCATCTGGAGCTGGAGTACGCCCTACGGGAGAAGGGCCGCGATTCGGAGCTGTCGGCCATCACCAACGCCGTCGGGGCTCCGGGCCAGTTCGCCTACGTTCGCCAAATGGAGCCACTCGGCCTGGGCCACGCCGTCTGGACGGCGCGCAACTTCATCGGAAACGAGCCTTTCGCCGTTCTTCTCGCCGACGACCTGATCAGCGGCGAGCCGGGCGCCCTCTCCGAGATGTCCGAGGTCCACGACGAGTACGGCGGCAACGTGATCGCCCTGATGGAGGTCGCTCCGGCCGAGACGGCCCGGTACGGGGTCGTCGCTCCCGGTGCCGACGACGGAAGGGTCGTGGAGGTGCTCGACCTCGTCGAGAAGCCGGATCCGGCGGAAGCCCCCTCCAACCTGGCCATCGTGGGCCGCTACATCCTCCAACCGGAGGTTCTCGACTTCCTTGCTCTCGGCGAGACCGGAGCCGGCGGGGAAATCCAGCTGACCGACTCAATGGCCCGACTCATCGGTGGCGGTCCGTTCAGCGGCGTCCGCATCAGCGGCACCCGCTACGACTGCGGCACGAAGATCGGGTTCCTCGAAGCCAACGTGGCATTCGCCCTCGAACGCGACGATCTCGGCGGCGACATCTTCGCTCGCCTCGAAGAACTGCTCGAATCCCACCGCCCCGACGCATAGGCGGGCTCGCCCGCAACCGGGAAGAAGCTGGGGCGTGATACGTTGTGATTGGCACACCGTAATCCGAAAGGCCTCTCCCGATATGTCCCAACTCCACGACCTCTACGACGTCGGACAGTCTGTCTGGTTCGATTTCATCCGTCGCGACATGATCAGCTCCGGCGAGCTCGGTCGGCTCGTTGCCGACGGCATTCGCGGCGTCACAAGCAATCCGTCCATCTTCCAGAAAGCGATCGACACCTCCGAGCAATACGACGATCAGATCCGCCGGCTCATCGCCGCCAATCCGGCCGCGACCGTCGACGAGATCTTCGAGGAGCTCGCCGTCAGCGATATCCAGGCTGCCGCCGACGTGCTGCGGCCTGTCTACGACGGGGCCCACGGCGACGACGGGTTCGTCAGCCTCGAGGTGTCCCCGCTGCTGGCCGCCGACACGGGGGGCACGATCGAAGCCGCCAAGAGGCTGTGGCGCAAGGTGGACAGACCCAACCTGATGGTGAAAGTGCCCGCCACACCGCAGGGAATGCCGGCAATCGAGGAGCTGATCGCGGCGGGCATCAACATCAACGTCACCCTGCTCTTTGCATTGTCCGCCTACGAAGACGCGGCACATGCGTACATCCGCGGATTGGCGCGTGCCGCCGACCCAGGGTCCATCTCGTCGGTGGCGTCGTTCTTCGTGTCGCGGGTTGACTCCAACGCCGACGCGGTTCTGGACAAGATCGGCTCACCGGACGCGCTCGACCTGCGCGGCAAAGTGGCTGTGGCCAACGCCAAGCTGGCGTACCGCACCTACCGGGCAATTTTCGAGGGCCCGGCGTTTGCCGGGCAACTGGCACGTGGTGCCCGGCCCCAGCGCTGCCTGTGGGCCTCGACGTCGACGAAGAACCCCTCATACTCCGACGTCCTTTACGTCGACTCTCTCATCGGGCCCAACACGGTCAACACGCTGCCACCGGCGACCGTGACCTCATTCATCGATCACGGGACTATCGATGGATCTGCGCTGGACCACGACGTCGCCGGCGCCGAGGCGATCCTGCAGGCCTTTCGGGCCGCCGGCGGCGACATGGACGCCGTCACGAGCCAGCTCCTGGAGGAAGGCGTCGAGAAGTTCGCCGATTCATACGTCGACATGCTGGACACACTGCGGCGCAAGATCGACAGCATCGCTGGATGAGCGTGCGACTCCAGCTGCATCTCAACGAATACGTCGAAGTGGTCGGCCGGAGGCTGTCATCTTGGGGCGGCGACGACATCCTTGCCAGGTTGTGGGCGCGGGACCACACGCTGTGGTCACCGCAACCCGTGCCCGAGCTGACAGATAGGCTGGGCTGGCTGGAGCTCCCGGACCGGCTCGAGCGGATCATCCCCGACCTCGAGGCGTTCGGCCGCGAGCTGATGACCGACGGGATCGCCCACGTTGTCGTCCTCGGCATGGGGGGATCGAGCCTGGCGCCAGAGGTCTTCTCGGCGGTGTTCGGCTCTGGGCCGGGGGCCCCGGAGCTGCGCGTCCTCGACTCCACGCATCCCGGGGCCGTCCTGGCCACGGCCGAGGCGATCGACATCGGCCGCACCGTTTTCATCGTGGCGTCCAAGTCGGGCACCACGATCGAGCCGCTCTCGTTCATGGAGTACTTCTGGAGTCGCGTTGCCGAGTTGGGCGACGATCCCGGCAGCCACTTCGTGGCAACGACGGATCCGGGAAGCAACCTCGAGACGCTCGCCCGACAACGTGGGTTCCGCCGCATCTTCTCGGCACCTCCGGACGTAGGAGGCCGCTATTCGGCGCTCACCGAATTCGGCATGGTTCCCGCCGCGGCCATCGGCGCCGATCTCGAGGCGCTACGCGGCGCGGCCCTGGCCGCCCGGAACAACAACGGCGCTACCGCCATGGTCGCCCAGTCGGACGGATGCCGCTTGGGGGCCGCCATAGGTGAGCTGGCCCGTTCAGGTCGCGACAAGGTCACGTTTCTCACCAGTCCCGACCTCGCCGCCTTGCCTGCCTGGATCGAGCAACTGATCGCCGAATCGACGGGCAAGGATGGAACCGGTGTGATCCCGATCGGCGGAGAAACGCCGGGGTCAGCCGCCGCGTACGGCCCCGACCGGTTCTTCGTGGTCATCGAGACCGCAGGCGGCCCCCCGGTCGATATCGCCGCCATCTCCGAACACCCTCGAGCAGTGTTGACCTGCGACGCCACGACCGATATCGCCGGGGTCATGTACACCTTTGAGGTAGCCACGGCTCTGGCGGGATCGGTCCTGGGCATCCAGCCGTTCGATCAGCCCGATGTGCAGCTGGCCAAAGAGCTGGCCCGCGACGCAATGGCGGGACGGTTGGACCTGTCGGACGTCATCGAGATCGACGCCATGGCACCGGACCTCGCCGACCACGTCGCAACCTGGCTCAACTCGGCAGTTCCGGGGGACTACGTCGGGATTCACGCCTTCATCGAGCCGACGGCGGCAGCGGGCGATGTGCTCGACTCAGCCCGCCGGGCCGTCCGTGACGCCCGGGGCCTGGCGACGACCCTCGATTTCGGGCCACGCTTCCTGCATTCCACCGGGCAGCTCCACAAGGGAGGGCCCGACTCGGGGCTCTTCCTGGAGATCATCGACCACCCGACGCCGGCGGTGCCGGTCCCGACCACCGACTACGACTTCGCCAAGCTCGTGACGGCGCAGTCGCTCGGCGATCACCTGGCACTGCGGCAGCGGGGGCGCCGCGTCCTGCTGGTCTGCCTCGGCGAGTCGGGCATGGAAGCACTGCATCGGGTCACGGCCGCCGTTGCCGCCGCGGCCGGGATTGCGGCGACGGCTTGATCAAGACGGTCTTCCTGGATATCGGCGGCGTCATTCTCACCAACGGATGGGATCGGGACCAGCGCCGGGCCACCATCGACCAATTCCGACTCGACTACGACGAGTTCCAGGATCGGCACGACTTCGTGGCCCACGACTTCGAGACAGGCCGGCTCACCCTCCCCGACTACCTGACGCGAACCGTCTTCTACCGCGAGCGCACATTCCACCGAGAGGACTTCGTCACAGCCATGTTCGCCCAGTCCCGCGCCCTACCCGGCGCGATCGAGTTTCTCGATGAACTGGCCGCGACCGGGCTCCAACTCGCCTCGCTGAACAACGAGTCCCGAGAGATCAACGAGCACCGCATCCAAACGTTCGGCCTCAATGGAAGGCTGTCGTTGTTTCTCAGCTCCTGCTACCTCGGCGTGAAGAAGCCGGAGGCTGAGATCTATGAGCTGGCGCTGCGCATCACCCAGCGTCACCCCGAAGAGTGCGTCTTCGTCGACGATCGCCCCCTCAACCTCGAGTGTGCCGCCGACGTTGGGATGGAAGGAGTTCTGTTCACCGGCGTCGCCGACCTGCGACGACAATTGAGCGAGCGTGGGGTTGTCTTTCCGGGAGCGGCACCGGGCCCGCGGCCTGCCGAGAAGCCGCGGCGAGGAATCAGTCGAAGATGATGGTGGACCGGTCCGGGAATCCTACGGTTCGCTCGAGGCGTTCCAGAACATCAGGGCCGGTGCCACGGCGAGCTCGAGGGTGAAGACGCTCCCGTCGTCGAAGCGATAAGTGAGGTCGCCATCCATAAGTCGCGCCAACCGTCGCGAGACCGTGAGCCCCAGTCCAACCGACCCGGGGAGACCCACGGCGCGATGGGCCCGCTCGTAAGCCTCGAATATCGTCTCGCGGGCTTCGAGAGCGACACCTTCGCCGTTGTCGGCCACGTCGATCCAGATCCGCTCCTCGTCGTGCCTGATCCCGATCCGGATCTTCTCCCCCCCGTAGCGGAACGCATTGGTCAGCAGGTTGCGGATGATCTGGCGGAACCGCACCGGGTCGGCGTAGCAGGTGGGATTGTGCTCACTCAACTCGATGGTCACGTGGTGAGGAACGCGCACCGAGGCGACCGCGGCGGCGATCGCCGGCCCGAGCGCGATCGGCTCGACATGGATCGGCAGCTTCCCGATGTCGGCCCGGGCCGCCACCAGGAGATCCTCGACGAGATCGCTCATGTCCTGGGTCTGATCGACGACCAACCGGAGCAACTCGTCGCGCTCTAAGGCGTCGATCTCTGCCCACCGGTCCTGCAATTCATGGCTGACACCCATCGCCACGGTCAGCGGCGTCCGCACCTCGTGGCTGATCGAGGCGATGAACTCGTCCTTGGAGGAGACCAGGCGCTCGAGGCGATCATGGGACGCGGCCCGCTCCAGAGTGGCGGCGACAACGCTCGATATCGCTTGAATGAAGTGAATGTCGTCTTTGGTCAGACAGGGATCGTCCACGCTGGCTGCAGCCAGCAAGGCCGTAGTGCCGCTGACGTCGGGAACCGGGAGCAGCACCACGAACCCACCGAAAGGTGTCGGCACGACGGTGGCTTCGTGGGAGTCGGGAACCTGGCTCATCATCCACTCGGGGTCGATCCGATCGAGCAGGGTGCCGGTCAGTTCCCGATCATCCCAGCGGGTGTACTCCTTCAGCCTCTCTCCCCGCAGCAGGGCGACTCCGTCCATCTCGAGGCCTTCCTGGGCGATTCGAACGGCGCTCAGGGAGATCGCGTGGGGATCGTGCGACTGCAGGGCGAGTTGGCCGAGGGCCGATACCGAGGCCTGCTGGAGCGCTCGATTGCGCAGCTGTGCTTCGGCCTCGTAGCGCTCGGTCACATCGAAGAGGGCCCCTTCGTAGATGAGAGAGCCGTCGGGCTGGGTGAGTGCTTTGGCAAAGTCGCGGACCCAGACCGTCGATCCGTCGGATCGGGCCATCTCGAAGTCCCGGCCGTCGAGGCATCCGACCCTTGCCAGCTCGCCGCGCGCCGCGGCCAAATCCGACGAGCGGGCGTAGAGGGCGGCGGTGTTCAGGCTCACCAGGTACTTCGGGTGCGGATAGCCGGCAAGCGTTGCCATCGCCTGGTTGGCGTCCAGGATCTCGCCCGACGGCCGGACCCGGTACATGGCCACCGTGTGATCTTCGAAGAACTGCCTGTAGCGCGCCTCGGACTCTCGCAGCGCGGCCTCGGTGGCGCGCTGTTCGGTCACGTCGTGCAACTGGAGGATGAACCCGGCATCGTCGCCGTCGTCGATGTAGGCGAAGCCGATGTCAACCGTGCGCGGCCCGTCACCGGCGAGCACCTGGACCTCCCTTCGGAGCCGACCCGCTCGTGCCGTATTGGCATCGATGAGGAACTGCACTACGTCGTGCCGGTCTTCGGGGTCGATCATCGAGATCACCGGCCGGCCGGTCAGGAATCCCCCGGCTACGGCGAGGAGGTCGCATGCGGAATCGTTCATCTCGACGATGCGACCGCGAGCATCGATCCACGCCCCCGGCATGGCGCCGGCCAGCAATGCCTCGCGACACCAAACCGCCTTGGGCGGGTCGGCCAGTCTCGGTGCGGGCGATCGTTCAGTCCCCTTCATACCAATAACCCTGATATCGGTCCCATACGAGCGATCTGAAGCCGCCTCCCGCCGAATTTCGCGTTCTCCACCTGCCGCGAGCCGTCACGCCGGATTAGCCTGGCGGAATGGGCACTAGATACTTCACACCCAAACTATTCCACTTCCTGGAAGACCTCGCCGAGAACAACGACCGCGAGTGGTTCAAGGCCAACCAGGACGACTATGAGAAGCACGTTCGCGAGCCGGCGCTCGACTTCATCAACGACTTCTCTGGACCGCTCGCCAAGATCTCCCCCCACTTCAGCGCGGACTCCCGCAAGGTCGGCGGCTCGCTGTTCCGCATCCAGCGCGACACCAGGTTCGCCAAGGACAAGACGCCTTACAAGCCCAACACGGGCATGCAGTTCCGTCACGTGATGGCGAAGGACGTCCACTCCCCCGGCTACTACATCAACCTGCAGCCCCGCGAGTGCTACGTCGGCGTCGGCCTGTGGCGCCCGGAAACCAAGGTCGCCTATGCGATCCGCGAAGCGATTGCCGAGGATCCGGCCGGCTGGAAGAAGGCGAGTCGCGGCAAGCGGTTCACCGATGTGCTCACAGTGGGGGGCGATTCCCTGACCCGGCCCCCCAAGGGTTTCGACGCCGATCATCCCCTGATCGAAGATCTCAAGCGCAAGGACTTCATCGCCTCGACCAAGATCACCCAGTCGATGGTCACCTCGGACCACTTCATGGAGGACCTCACCGACATCTTCAAGAGGGCGACCCCCTTCATGAGATTCCTCTGTGGCGCCGTCGGCGTGAGTTTCTAGGGCACCCTCAATGAGCGACGACATCACCGGCATCGCCGGAGTAATCATCTGGACCGAAGCCGGCCGCCACAGTGAGATGGCGGCCTTCTACCGTGACGTAGTCGGGCTGACGCCACGCTCCGACCGGGAAGGGTTCATCAACTTCGAGTGGGGCCGGACCCGCCTGACGATCGCCCGCCACAGCGCCGTTGCCGGGCCGAGCAAGGACCCGCTGCGCACCATGGTCAATCTCGATGTCCCCGACATTCATTCGGTGTACCAACGGCTGGTCGCCACCGGCGTCCAATTCACCCGTCCCCCCGAGCAGGAACCCTGGGGCGGCTGGATCGCCACCTTCAACGACCCCGACGGCAACACCATCCAGCTGATGCAACTGAGATGAATGTCTCCTCCCCCGTCGGACGCCGCCAGGCGGACGATACTTGGGGGAGGTGGCCGGCGACCAAGGAGCCGGACGGAGGTCTCGCGCCTCTCCAGCCCCCCTCGGCTCCTCGTACCTCGTCGCCACTCCCCCCAAACGTTGCCCGACTCCGTCGCGCAACGGGGG
>JBFISZ010000049.1:0-15215 GCA_041608315.1 Acidimicrobiia bacterium
GACCCTGGAGTGCGGCATCGCCCTCGTCGGCTCTGAGGTCAAGAGCCTTCGTGCCGGCCAGGTGCAGCTCAAGGACGCCTACGGCGAAGTCCGCGATGGCGAGTTGTGGCTCAACAACGCGCGCATTGCGCCCTATGGCTTCGCCCGGGGGGGTGGCCACGATCCGGACCGGCCGCGCAAACTGCTGGTGCACCGTCGCGAGATCGACTCGCTGGCGGGACGGATCGCTCAAGACGGACTGACACTGGTGCCGCTGTCGATCTACTTCTCACACGGGCTCGCCAAGGTGGAAATGGCCTTGGCCAAAGGCATTCGACGCTACGACAAGCGGCAGAAGATCAAAGAGCGCGAGCAGAAGCGTGAGATGGACCGGGCCCGACGCCGCGACTACTAGAAGCCATCACGGGCCGCGATCGCTATGCGCGATCTCGGCCACTTTCGTGGGGCTGGCGCCGGCCCGAGAGGACTGGACGACGACGATCCCAACCAGGACGATCGCCGACCCGAGCGCGCGGCGCATTCCAAACGCCTCGCCGAGGTACCAGCGGGCCATGAGGGGCACAAAGACGAGTTGGGTGGAGGCGATCACGCCGGCGTGCAGCGCCCGCAAGGTCTGCATTGCCCGATGCCACACAAAGAAGGCCACGGCGGTGTTGATGATGCCGAGTACCAGCAGCAGGCCGACAAGTCTGAGGTCGAGACGGGGCAGATCGTCGACGAGGACTGCGACGATCGTCAATATCACCGCCCCCGCGGTCATCGACAGCGTCGTCGTTTCGAGAGCCGACGTGCCCGGGCCGCGCAGGACTCGTCGTTGGATGAGGTTCGATCCGCCGATGAAGACCGCGGCGGCCGCGGCCAACGCGACGCCGCGCCCGTCGGCACCGCGGGGGGCCACCGGGAAGAACACCCACGCTCCCGAGACGACCACCGCCACGCCGAGCCATTCCCACCAGCTCGTTCGCTCTCTGAGGATGGCGCCCGCCGTCAAGGCGAGCACGAGAGGGATCCCGGCCTGGAAGACGAAATTGAAGGTCACCGCCTCCGTCTGGTCGAGCCCCAGGAACTGCAGTGCCGGCACCGCGGTATAGAGCAAGACGCCGAGACCGACCACCGGCCACAAGGCGCTGCCGACGATCGTGCGCCTGTCGAGGCCACCCCGATAGATCCAATAGGCCATCAGTGCAGCTGCTCCGATCACGTAGCGCAAGGCGGCAAAGCTGATCGGCTCGAGGTCGTCGAGGCCCACCTCGATGTAGATGAAAGAGCTGGCCCACAGGAATGACGCGATCAGCGCCAGCGCGACCGCGGTCGCTGTCGTCGGCTTCGTTGGATTCAGATGAGTTGCCTCGGGTCAGTTGGTTGTCGGCGTGTACGTCGACACGTCAAGTGCCTCGTGCACAGTGCGCAGTGCGCTGGCCCGGTCCGCAGGGCTGCTCGCAAGGTCGAGTGAGCCCGAATCGACCCAGATCACGTCTGGCAGGCTATCCCACCATTGCTGATATCCGTCGTATATCGCTCGTGCCAGCCTCTGATCGAGGTGCTGCTCTCCGCCCCGCCCGCGGGTCACGATGCGCTCGAGGCAGACCTCGAAGGGCGCGTCGACCGCGACGATCCGATCGGGCAGCTCCAGCCCCGGCAGCAATCCGTGGTACATGTCCGTTAGCGTCTTCAGGTCGTTCTCTTCGTAGGCACCGGCGGCGTGGTAGGCGGGGAAGAACACCTCGCCGTCGTCGAGGATGCAGCGCTCCTGGACGATGCGCCCGTCCATTCCGTTCAACGAATGGTGTTGCTGGCCTCGTTTGGCGAGGTAGTAGACCTGCATCCTGAAGGCCAGATCCTCCGGGCGGGCGTAGACGTCGTTCAGGTAGGGGTTCTCATCGTTGGGCTCTTCAAGGGTCTGCCAGCCGCCGTGCTCCGCCATGATGCCCATCAGGGTCGTCTTGCCGGCACCGAGCGGTCCGGTCACCGCGACATAGCTCTGCGGCGCCCGCATGTCGATCGAGGGCGCCTCTCCGCGCAAGTCAACCGTGACGCCGTCACCCGCGAGCATCTCGCGCAGCTGGTCGATGCTCTTGGCAATCTCATATCTGAGCACGCCGTCGATCATGAGGTTGTTGCCGCCGGGTTCGACGGCACGGAAGTCGGTCTGGAGGCCGATGAGCCGCTTGTCCCAACCGAACGCGACGCCGGCTTCGATGCACGCACCCTCGTCGGGGACCCTCCCATCCAGGTTGAAGATCAAGACGTCGGCGGCCCGGACGGCTTCGAGGTTCTGCTCAAAGATGTGGTGGCGGGCCTCGTCGAGGGTCATCCCCTGGGCCAGGTAGTCCTCGATGAAACCGGCGTCTTCCTGAGGAAACCACGTGACGAATCCCAGTTCGTCGAGCATCGCCTTGACCCTGAGATTGAACTGGCGCTCACCCTCGTTGAAGAGGCCCGCTGCGTAATAGGCCCTGAGCTCTCTGCCGGTCGTCATCGTTCCCGCCCTCCAGCGTTTCGCCTTCCGTTCGATCTTCGTCCCCGCAGACCCCGGGTGCCGCACGCCGCAGCCGATGCTCTGACCCCTGAGCAAGCCAGTTTAACTGGGATGGCTCCACGCCGCACTCTCGACCGGCGCCACACCTCGGCTTCGGCAGGTCACGGTGGGTATGTCTGCTACCGACTCGCGGCTACAATCGTTGTTGCCTGACCGGTTCCGGTCAGAACCGGTGGGCAGCCCTCTTGGGGGTGAAACGGTATCGACTATGAGAGTTGAGGTAGCGGAAGCGAGCCGAGGTACCCCGGAGTCCTCGCAAAAAGCCGGGAAACAACACAAGTGCCAACCAAGAGGTAGCACTGGCCGCTTAATCCGCGGCCTGTCCGCCCGGGGGGTTCCTGCCTCACCGGATGCGGGCAACGCAATGCAGGACGCAGCTAGACGGTTTGTTGGAGGCCGCTAGTCAAGACCTTCTCTGACTAGGGCCGAGGGAAATGTGCCAGCGGCATCCTGAGGCCCGAAACTCTGCTGCTGGCTGCGCTCGGAGATGCCGGTACTGAAATCTCGTGGGACGGGGGTTCGACTCCCCCCACCTCCACGGGAACGCCTTGGGCGTTCCTTGGGAGTTGCTACGCAACTTCGCCGATGAACTCAGCCGAATCAGGATTTGGCTGAGTTCTTCTGTGCGCCCGGCGGCGCCTTGGTCTCTCGACATCGCACATGTCGCTTCATTCTGAATGTGAGGACAGACGGTCAAGTTGCCTCTGGAGAGGATCAGCGATCGAGTCCGTTGGGTGGTGAGGCGGCAACCAGGCCCCGCCATGCGGCCAGCCCTGCGCCGCGGACAGCCCCTACACCGTGATCGGGGTCAGGACGTTGCCGAGGGCCTTCGTGTCTTCTTCCGTCGAATAGCTCTCTACCGGCAGATCCGGCATGTAGGTGGCGAACAGGCGCTCGTTGTCGGGGCGGTACATCTCAATCATCTTGTCCCGGGCTTCATCGCTGAGGATTCGCGCCGGCCCGTAGTCATCGACGGTGAATTGGCGTTTCAGAAAGCGGCGCACGGCGTCGCGCTGTTTTTTGGTGTCGAGGCTGGGGTTGATGAGAAGCGCCAGGTCCAGCGCCCGTTGCGAGTAGCTGAGGTTCTCCGCCGGGTTGGTGTCGAAGTCCGAGAAGTCGAGCGAGCCCTGCAGGTCGAGATTGATGAGGAAGTCATCGAGGTAGGCCAAAGATCCGGCACGGATCATTTCGAAGGGCCGCACGCGGATGGATCCGACTTCGGGGATCGACTGAAGACGGCGGACCAAGTCGAAGTAGTGCAGCACGGCCTCGTCGAGATACGGGAACTGCTCGCCCAGAGTGTGGGCCAGCCCCTTCTGGATCTCCCAGAGATAGCAGGACTCGATGAGGCGATCCTGGCGTCGCGTGTAGATCGCGATGTGAGTGCTGTCCGGTTCGAGGATCTCGATGATCTCCCGCGTGGACGGGACGGCGACGGGACGAAAGAGCGGGGAGTCGCCTTCGCTGGGCATGCGGGCACCGACCATACGCTCGTTGCTGATCAGAACCTGTTTGACGGGCTCACCGGTGGCGGTCACCACCCTGTCGATCTCCCGGCTGACGAGCTGGCGCAGCTCCTCACGGAACAGAGGCGCCTCCAACGGGTTGGTCGTGCGGCGTGCCTTCCACGCGCTCTCATGGGGCAGCTGTTTCATCTGTTCGATGGTGACGAGAGCGACGCCGCGATCGGCGAGTTGGCCGCGCATCGAGTCGAGCGCCACCTGCAGCGTCGTCGTACCGGTCTTGTGAATCCCGACATGCAGCACGAGGCGGGGTATGTGGGGTACCACGAGGGCCTCCTGAGACGGCTGGCGCAAATCCGAGGCCGGGCTGCAGGGGCCCGACCTCGTCGCGGCATTGTACTACGAGCGCCGTCGGGCACCGAGATCTTCGCCGTCGGAGCACCAGAGCTCGCCCGAGGGTGCAGTACAATCCCGGGATGCATCGTCTGCAGCGCGCCTGGCGCCTGATCTTCAAGCACCAGCGCCCGCTCTTCGGCATCCCCGGTTTCCACGTCAGCTACGCCTTCGCGGCTACCTATGTCGCCATGGCGCTGGCTGCGGCCATGCGGGCCCCGCTGGTGGCCGGCGTCGCCTATCTCGTTGCCGCCATCGTCGAGGCGGCCGACATTCTCCCCGAGTCGCGCACTGAGCGGAAGCTCTCGGATTGGCGGCGTGGGCTCGACGTGAGGTCCCAATGGCGGATAATCCTCTACGTGGCCGTCATGGCCGCCACCGGAGTCGAGGGGTCCTTGCTGGTCGCTTTCGCGATTGTCGCCCTGGCGGCGAATCTCGGGGTCCGAGTTAGTCGGAGCCCGATCCTCTCCCTCAGTACGGATCGCCGGGCACGCCCGTTGGGCGCACTCGACAAGGGTGCCGATCGGCTGATGAGAGCCCAAGCCGCGGTCCGGCGTCGCGACCTCTCCGAGCTCAGCCTGCAGTCATGCGTGGCTGCCGCCGGCTTTGTGCTCACGGTGCCCACCGCCTTCGACGTCGGGGTGGTGTCCGCGGTGACCGCGGCTTTCATCTGCGGGCTGGCCGGCCTGGCCGATGCGGCCGTGGCGGCGATTCGATGCCGGACATTCCGCCCCGTGCTCTTGCTGGGTGAGCACGACTCTGAAGTGATCGAGGGTTTTCGGGAGTTCGACCCGGAGGTGCTCTGCTATTTCAACGGGCATCGGCGCTCGCTCTATGCGGTCAACGTTTGGCTCCGCACTTTCGAGGAATGCGGTCGCCGGGTCGCGCTCATCTTCCGTCACAACGACGTGACCGAGATCGCGACGGATCGGCTTCCCGGCGTCGTCGTGACCGACGACACCCTCATCGAGCAGCTGGTCACGCCGTCGACGCGCGTTGCCCTGTACCCGGCGAACAGCACACTCAACATCCACTTGCTGCGGGACAACCGGCTGAGCCACGTTTTCATCGGTCACGGTGACAGCGACAAAGCCGGCAGCGCCAGCCCCTTCAGCCGAGCCTACGACCGTATCTGGGTGTCAGGCCAAGCCGCGATCGATCGCTATGCAGCGGCCGGCGTCGAGATTCCGGAGGATCGATTCGACGTTGTCGGGCGTCCCCCCTTGTCGCCAAAACTACGCGCCATGGATCGCGACATGGCAACCGCCGCCTCGGGCGACGGTGGGGGGCCGCTCGAGCGGCTGAACTCCGAGCTCGCCGCGATCGACCGCGGCGGGCCGGCGCCGACGACGATCCTGTACGCCCCGACCTGGGAAGGGTATTTCGAAGAGGCGAACTACAGCTCCCTCGAGGTGATGGGGGTGGAGCTGGTCGCGGCGATCCTCGAGCATTTCCCGGCGATTCGCATCATCTTCAAGCCGCATCCGATGTCGGGTCATCGCAGGCCCGGCGCCAAGACCGCCATCGACGATGTCGAGACACTCCTGGGCCGGGCGGGAAGCTACCACCCCGACCCGAGCTCGCATCCGGATGTCGATCTCTACGATTGGTTCGATTACACCGATGTGCTCGTGACCGACATCTCGAGTGTGCTGTCCGACTTCATGATGTGGGATCGCCCGTACGCGGTGACGAACCCGACGATGCTAAGCGCCGCCCAGCTGAGTAAGCGGTTCCCTTCGACGCGGACCGCCTACGTCCTGGATCCCGACGCCCGGCTCGTGGCGACCGTGCTCACAAGTGCCATGAAGCACGATCCGCTGCGGCGGCGGCGCCACGAGGCGCGCCGTCACTTCCTCGGGGACCCGGAGCGCGATCCGCTGGAGATGTTCCGCGAGCAGCTCACGAGCTTGTACGAAGCGACCCGCGCGGTCCGTCTGATCCGGGAAGACCCGATCTGAGGGCAGTCGCTTTCCGCACTATTGAGGTGGCGGCACGGGGTTGGCGAGCCCGGTGATCGCCCGGCCGCCCACTGCTAGCAGAGCTTGGGGCGAGATCTTGATCTTGAGCGATCGGCTGCCTCCGCCCACGATGACCCAATCGCGGTCCATGACCGCAGAATCGACGTAGAGAGGTAGGTCCGGCGGCAGGGCGAACGGGGTTACTCCGCCCATGATCATCCCGGTCACCTCGGCTGTGACGTCGGCCGGGGCGAAAGACAGTTTCCGCACATCCATCAAGTCCCGGACGGTCTTGTTCACGTCGAGCCGCGTGTTGGCGAGGACTACACACGCCGCGTAGTGTCCGGGCGGCCGTTTCGAGGCGACGACAATCGTGTTGGCGGACCGATCGAGGTCGTATCCGTAGTGGGCGCAGAACGCATTCGTGTCGGCCAATTCCGGGTCGCAATCGAGCAGTTCGTGGTCCGTATCCAGAGCCGCCACGGCGGCGCGCACTCGCTGTTCCACATCCATCGCTGACGATTCAACCATGCCGCGGGTTGGGTCGCCTTTTCTCTCCATTTTCTGGAATGACGGTTTTCGCGTTAATACGTGGAACTTGGCGGCGCCGTGTGCCAGTATGGCGGCACCAGAGAAAGGAGGTGGTCCAAGAATGCATTTAGGTTTATTTAGGACTCTGGAGGTGGCCGAGCGCTGAGCTGCGGCCCTGACTTTCAGGAGTCGCAGCTCCCCGCATCACCGCTGTGCGGCGCGCGGGTCAGGTAGCGACTTCAACTTGGACCACCGGAACCCGGAGATCTGCGATCTTGTCCTATCGCAGCATCGGCGTTCGCCGTCGATGAAGTGTCTCCGGGTTTCACGCGCTTCGAGCACATCTGGAGCGGGCATTTCGAATCTGTTCGATTCGAACTTTCTAGCTGCGCGGCCTGCCGGCAGCTGGGTACGGTTGGCTTTCACCCGGACCGCGATGTCAGCTCGATTCGGGCCTCACCCAAACCCACCTCGGCCCTCGTCCCCGGATTCGACCGCGCATGTCGCTCCCGGCCTGAAGGACGCCGCAGACACCTGGCCTGGATGAGCCTGGTGCCAACGTCGCGTTCTCTCCAATACTCAGGGTGGGCCGAGTGAGGGTCCGGGAAAGCCGGATCCAGAGCGCTGGTGGGTGCGCGGGATCGCTCGTGGCGGTGCGTGATCTGGGCGGCGGGCATGCCCGATGTGTCCACCCGGAGGGGGGAAGGGCCCCGCCGGCGACGCAGTCGCCGCGCGGGATGGGGGGCGAGCCGTGGCGGTGACTCCCGCTTACAGGTTCCTGACGCGCCCAGGTCTCGAACCAGCTTTGGGCCGGATCGGTGACCGACGGTGCGCCCCTCTACCTCCATCGGCGCCCTGACGGGCGCCTCGTAGGACCTTCTCCCCTCCGGGGAGACACACCCGCCAACCGCCCCGATCACGCAGTACCGAGCCTTATCGCTCTCTTCGCCCGACAACACTGATCGGCGCATCGGTGCCCGGTCCGACAATTGCTCGCGCCACCGGCCGTAGGCGGGCCCAAGCATGGCGGCTGGTCTGATTGGCGTCTTTTCAGCACCCGGTTCGGACCTGTAGCTGTGGTGCGCGACCTAATCTCGCCACGTGATCGATTACTTGGCTCATGTACGGGCGGATGCCGATCGGATCGCGGCGGTCGCTGAGATGGGGATGGACGCGGCGGTTCCGTCCTGTCCGGGGTGGACCGTGCGGGATGTCGTGACCCATACGGGTGTCGTGTATGTCCACAAGACCACCATCGTTCGTGACGGGTGGGTGGATGAGCAACCCGATCCCGTCGCGCCGCCCTCCTCCGGCGAGTTGGAGTGGTTTCGTGAAGTGGCCGACGAGATGCTCGAGGTGCTGGCGACGGCCGACCCGGCGATACGGGTGGCCACGTGGCATCCCGAGGACCAGAGCGTCGGATTCTGGCGGCGCCGGATGGCCCACGAATCGGTCATCCATCGCCTCGACGCCGAGTTGGCCCACGATGTGGTGACTCCCGTTGACGCCGCGCTCGGCGCAGACGGAATCGACGAGATCCTGGTGGTGATGATGACCGGCGCCCCCGATTGGAGTCATAGCTCTCGGAGCGAACACGTGATATCGATAACCGAGACGGATGCCGGGCGGACTTGGCGCCTGCGAGTGGGCGACTTCAGCGGGACCTCCCCGCGGGGCCATGAGTACGATCACGAGCCGACGTTCTTCATCGACGAGACGGACGCGGCGGTGACGGCCTCGATCGCCGGCCCCGCCGGGGTTCTCGACAGTTGGCTGTGGGGACGGGCTGCACGAGACGGGCTCACCATCGAAGGCGACGCATCGCTCGCCGACCTCGTGCGCAGCGTGGCGGCGGATTCCACGCAATGACTTCGGGTGACGGCCCGACGGTCGCGGTCGCCGACTATTTGTATCGGGGAGACGCCGAGGTCGCCCGCGCCCTGCTCGCCAGCCGGGGAATCAGGGCTCACGTCCGGGCCGACGATGAGGGCGGCCTCAACCCGGGCTTCTTCTCGGAGTACCGGGTCGTCCTCGAGGTGAACGCTGCCGACGCCGCTGATGCCCGCGCCGCCCTGGGCCTTGGCGACAGCCTTGTGATACCCGACGAGATCCGGGCGGGGATGGTGGCCCACGCCGAGTGGGCCCACCCCCACGAGGCCTGCGGCCTCCTGGCCGGTGGTGGCGATGTCATTGAGATGGTCTTCTGCCTCAGTAACCGCGACGCTTCGCCGAGCCGTTACACGATCGATCCGCACGAGCACTACGGCGCCATGCGCTATGCGGAGAGCCGGGGCTGGGACATCGTTGGCGCCTGGCATTCGCATCCCAATGGGGACGCGGTGCTCTCGAGCATTGACCTCGCGGAGTCGCCGGGGGGTGATTGGATCACCGTGGTCGTCGGTAACGGTCAGCTGAGCGGGCCTCCGATTCGGGCGTATCGCACCGATGGCCCTGCGGTCTCCGAGCTCGCTATCTATCGATCGGACGAGCAATACACCTAGCCTGGCTCCGATGGAGACAGCCCCCGACCGACAGAGCCTTCCGGAGATGACGCCGCGGCATCTCCTCTACACGCTCGTGGGATGGGGCCTGCAGGCGGTGTTCGGCTTTCTCGCCTTCGCGTCGGGCCTTGTCGCTCCGCCGGCGGGTGTCGCCGTGATCATTGCGGCATGGGCGGCGACGGCGATCTACTCGGTGATGAAGTGGCGGCAGACACCGTGGATTCCGTTGGCCATGGGGTTGCTGGCCGGGGCTCTGTGGGTGGCGATCGTCTCGTTCGGCGGGGCGTTTCTCGGTTGGAACGCGTGATGCGCCTCGACGTTCTCGGCAGCAGCGGCACTGCACCGCGGGCGGGCAATCCGGCCAGCGGGTTTCTCGTGAGATCGGAAGCGGCCACGATCTGGATGGACGCCGGGCCCGGCACCTACATGGCTCTGCTGGACCTCGTTGACCCCGAGTCGCTCGACGCGGTCTTGCTCAGCCACATGCACCCGGACCACAGCAGCGACATCTTCGCTCTGTCCCACACGCTGGCCTATATCCGTCAGAGCACGCGCCCAATACCAGTCATCGTTCCCGACGGGTCGATTGCCCGGCTGCGCGGCTTCGTCGGAGGAAGCGACGACCATCCGCTCTTCGCGGCGCTGTCATTTCACGAGGCCCAGCCCGGCGAGAGTTTCGGGTTCGGCGACGTGACCGTGATTGTGCAGGCCGCCCACCACTCCGTGCCGGCTTTCGCCTACAGGCTTGCCTCGGGGGGAGCGGCTCTCGGCTACACCGGCGACACCGGCCCCAGCGATCTCCTCACCGAGCACTTCGCCGGCGTCGACTTGCTTCTGGCGGAGGCGAGCCTCGATGACAGGAGTGAACCGTTCCCGTTTCACATGACAGCGCTCCAGGCAGGGGCGCTGGCCACAGCTGCCGGAGTGTCGCATCTGCTGCTGACCCACATCAAGGAGGGCCTCGATCCGCAACGCAGCCTGGCGTTAGCCGGGGAGGCATACGGTGGCCCGATCGGTTTGGCGGCGCCCGGCGAGTCGTACATGATCGGGTCTACTCGAGAGGAAGAATCGTGAATGACAGATGAGCTCCAGCCGATACGAGTCGGCCGCGCGGTGGACGAACTGCGGCCCGTGACGATCACTCGGGGCTTCACCGAGATGACTCCGGGCTCGGTGTTGATCACCATGGGGCGGACCAAAGTGCTGTGCACGGTCTCGCTGGAGCTCCAGGTGCCGCCGTGGATGCGCGACTCGGGAAAGGGGTGGGTGACCGCCGAGTACTCGATGTTGCCGGGCTCGGGCACCGAGCGGATCCCGCGGCGCTCGATCAGTGGCGGCCGCACCAAGGAGATTCAGCGGCTCATCGGCAGGTCACTGCGCGCCATCATCGATTACGACGCGCTCGGGGAGATCACCGCCCGGGTCGACTGCGATGTCCTCCAGGCCGACGGCGGCACGCGAACCGCCTCGATCACCGGCGCTTGGGTGGCCCTGGCCGATGCCATGGACACTCTGGTGGACCAGGGCGTGCTGGAGGCTTCTCCGATAACCGATCATCTGGCCGCGGTATCGGTCGGCCTGGTCAACGACGAAGTGCTCCTGGACCTCGAGTACACGGAAGACGTCGCCGTCGATGTGGACTGCAACGTGGTGATGACCGGCCGCGGCAACCTCGTCGAGATTCAGGGCACCGCCGAAGGGGGGACGTTCACCCGCGACCAACTCAACCGCATGGTCGATCGCGCCGCCGACGGAATCGCCGGCCTGGTCGCCGCTCAGCGCGCCTCCCGAGCTTGAGCGACCTGCAATTGGACAGGCCGGTCGTCGTCGCATCGCGGAACCCCGACAAGATCGGCGAGATCGAAGAGGTGCTTGGCGACTTGGGGATCGTGGTTGCGCGGGGCTATGAGTGGCCCGAGGTGGACGAGACGGAGCCGACCCTCGCCGGCAATGCCCTCCTCAAGGCGCGGGCGGTGGCCGGCTACACCGGCCTCCCGGCCATCGGCGACGACACCGGGCTCGAGGTCAACGCACTTGGCGGCGCCCCCGGAGTGCTGACGGCCCGCTACGCCGGGCCCAACGCGTCCTATTCCCAGAATGTGGCCAAGCTGCTTGCCGAGCTATCCGGGTGCGACGATCGGTCCGCCCGGTTTCGCACTGCGGTGGCCCTGGTGACGCCGAGCGGCGAGGAGGTCGTCGTCGAAGGTGTCCTCGAAGGTGAGATCGGAACGGAGGCATCAGGGGAGGGTGGCTTCGGCTACGACCCCGTGTTCGTCGTAGGCGGGCGCACCCTGGCGGAGATGGAGCCGGCCGAGAAGCACCGCATCTCCCACCGGGGGAGAGCCTTGCGTGCGTTGCGAGCCGCTCTCGAAAAAGGAAGAGACCCCGAGGGCTGACTCCGGGGGTCTCTTCCGATGCGCACGACACGCTTCTGGGATGCCTCAATACATCGTGATCTGGAAGGGTTGCGGTCTACTCGTCGTCGATCCAGCTGATCGTCGTGTGGCTGTCGTTGCCGGAGGTCGTCTCTTCGTTGTCGAAGCTGGCCCGGGCATGGCCGACGTGGTGGCTGGCGATGATCTGGGAGGGTCTCTCGGTTGTCGAGAGAAACTTGGCTTCGAGCTCGAAAACGATCTGTGCTTCGAGTTCTCTGCGGTGAGCTTCGAGCCGGGCAAATGCCTGCTGCATAGGATTGGTAGACATCCTTCGTTCCTTACGTAGCGTTCGATCGTGGTAATTCATATATCGGCGGCAGCTCGAGTTTTCCGGAGGGTGATTCGAGAAATTCCTGCGTGGACTAGTCACGGGCAGCCGGGGGGGTGATTTCCCGGTGCAAACCGCCCCGTAGGCCGGAACCAGCTGAGCCGGCGCGGGCTACTCCCGCTACATTGAACTTGTGAACGAGAGGAACATCGCTCTTCGTCGGGCTCTGGTGAAGGCGGTGGTGGCGCTCGTAGCCATCGTAGCGGTGGCCACGGTGGTGCTCTCGGTGCGAGAGAACATCTACCCGCCCCGGGCGCTCATGCTCGTCGTGCTCATGGTCGGCGGGAACCACTCTCTGCTCGATCTACCCTCGCGACACACTGACACCCAGGTGCTGGCCATGATCGTCTCCATGGTTCGAATCCTGGTCATGGCGCTGGCGGCGGCCACCATCCTCGACTTCATACTGCGCCAACGTCTTCCCATGTTGTACACACGGAGGAGCAAGCGAATGCAAAACCACGTCATCCTCTGCGGGCTCGGCCAGGTGGGGTATCGGGTCGCTACCGAGCTGCAGCGCTTCGATACGCAATTCACCGTGGTCGAGTTGGACTCTTCGAGTCCCTTCGTCAGCCCGATCACGGAGCAGGGAATACCGGTTATCTTCGAGGATGCCCGTAAGACGGATGTCCTCATCAAGGCCGGCCTCGAGCGGGCATCTGCCGTCATCGCCTGCACCGACAACGACCTGGCGAATGTCGAGATCGCACTGGATGCGCGCGAGGTGAGGCCGGATGTTCGCGTCGTGCTCCGCCTGTTCGACCAGACCTTGGCCTCGAAGATCGTCAACAGCTTCGACATCGAGGCGGCTTTCAGCGCCTCGGCGCTGGCGGCGCCTGCTTTCGCCGCCGCCGCCGTCGACCCATCCGTCCAGGACAGCTTCTACGTCGGCGATGTGCTTTTCGTGCATTCGACGTTCTGGGTACCCGCAGCCTCGCCCCTCACCCGTGAATCGGTTTGGGACCTGTGGGGCAAATACCACGTGACGACGCTGAGCTTCACAGATGCGTCCGGGTCCGTGGATTTGCACCCGGGCCCTACGGTTCACGTCCCACCGGACTCGAGGATCGCGGTCGTCGGTCCCTACGACCAGGTGCAGCGGGTTCAAGCCGATCACGGGATCATCGATCCCAAGGCCAGGGTGAAGCACGAGAGCGCGCCGGCACGCCGCAAGGAGGGCTACGGGCCGCTCTCGAGATCTCGGAGCAGCGCCAAACACGACTGAGGTGCCCGCATCAGCATTCCTCGCCAACCGGAGGACGCCCTGAGCAGCGGGCGTCAGCCGCCCTAGCGTGCCCTTCCATACCTTCGTATCGCGAGATGCGGCCGGCCAGTTCACCAAGCCGGCGGGCGGCTTCTGGCGTCATCCGCTGCCATGTCAGTTGCTTGACGAAACTCAGGACGTTCAGGCCTCCGGAATACCTGGCGCCGCGACCGGTCGGGAGGATGTGGTTGGGACCCGCGCACTTGTCTCCGAATGTCACTGTCGTCTCCTCGCCGAGGAACAGCGACCCGTAGTTTCGCAACGCGGTGTGCCACCAGTCGAGGTCGTCCGCCATGACTTGGAGATGCTCCGGCGCCCGCTGGTTGCACGCATCGGCCGCAGCCTCACGGCTGTCGACCACAGTGATCTCACCGTGGTCGCGCCACGCCAGCTCGGCGGAGATTCTCCCAGGCTCGGGCAGGGCCGCGACGAGCACCGGGACACGAGCCGCCACTCGCTCGGCCACGTCCGGGCTGGTCGTGACGAGCCACACGGGCGTGTCCGGACCATGTTCGGCCTGGCTCACGAGATCGATGGCGACGAGCTCCGGATCGGCGGTGTGGTCGGCGACGATCATCGACTCGGTGGGCCCGGCGATGACATCGATTCCCACCTGTCCGAAGAGCTGACGTTTCGCCTCGGCGACATAGGCGTTGCCCGGCCCGACGATGATGTCGGCCGGGCGCCCGGTGAACAGGCCCCCTGCCAGCGCTCCGATGGCCTGAACACCCCCGAGGCCGAGAATCGTCGTAGCCCCGGCCAGGTCGGCGGCCACGATGACCGCCGGGTGCACACCGCCCCTCTCAGCCGTGGCCGGAGACGCAACGATGATGGTGGGCACCGCAGCTACCTGGGCCGTCGTGGCACTCATCAGCGCCGACGCTATGTGGGCGAATCGGCCGGCCGGCACGTAGCACCCGGCTACGTCAACAGGGATCAGGCGGTGACCCGCCACCAGACCGGGAAGGAGCTCGACTTCGAACTCCCGCAGCGTTTCGAGCTGGGCCCGGGCGAAGTCGTGAATCCCGCGGTGGGCGGCCCGGATATCCTCGATCACGGCTTGCGGGAGCGAGGCTCGGGCCCGTTCGATCTCATCGCGAGATACCACGATCGGGCCATCCCATCCATCGAACCGGCGGGCAAGCTGTGTCGCCGTGGACTCGCCACCCTCTCGGATTTCGGACAACAGGCGCGCGACGGTTTCGCGAACTATTTCATTCGGGGCCGTGGGCGTTTGTTCGGTCATGGGGTCGCCTCCAGGCCGCGGGGCAGATGATTCTCGGGATCGTAGGAGCAGCGTTGGACCACCGTCGCCGGGGTTGGTTCGCCGATGAGGAGGACCTCGAGCTCGGTACCGATTCCAGCCGCCGACGGCTCGAGGTAGGCAAAAGCAAGATTCTGGTCGACGCGGTATCCCCACGCTCCGGACGTGACGACGCCGACGGGTCGCCCCGCGAAGAACACGGTTTCGCCCTCGTGGGCGGGGGCTCGATCGCCTTCGATCCGCAACATAGCCAGCTCCCTGCGGTTGCCGGCTTTGATCTGTCGTTGGAGTCCGTCCTTGCCGCGGAATGATTTGCCCAGATCGACGAATCGGTCCAGACCCGCCTCGATCGGGTTGAACTCGGTGATCAGCTCCGCCTTCCAGTGGCAGTACCCCTTCTCCAAACGCATCGACTCGATCGCATGGTTGCCGAACAGCCCCAGATCATATGCCCGGCCGGCCTCGATCAGGAGCTCGAACACAGCGTGGAGCTGGGTATTGGGCACGTGGAGCTCCACGGCTTGCTCACCCGAGAA
>JBFISZ010000050.1:0-15146 GCA_041608315.1 Acidimicrobiia bacterium
GCTCCCAACGATCTCATCGAGGAGGAGGGGCGCTGGGTCGTCATCAATCCCAAAGGGGAGCGGCTGACCATCACCTTCAACGAGATCCACTTCGAGACGGAAATGGACATGGGCGACGACCCCGGGCTGCAGAAGGACGGGGTCGAGGCCGATCTGCAGAAGCTGCTTGCAGAGTCTCCGGGGGAGATCGAGCTCGGGCTCGAGCTGATCCGCCGGGAGTACCCCACGCCGGTTGGCCCTGTGGACCTGCTGTGCCGCGGTGCCGACGGCGCCACCGTGGCGGTCGAGATCAAGCGCCGCGGCGAGATCGACGGGGTCGAGCAGCTCACTCGCTACCTGGAGTTCCTCAGACGCGATGCCCGGCTCGGGGACGTGCGCGGCATCCTCGCCGCGCAGCAGGTCAAGCCGCAGGCTCGCACCGTTGCCGAAGACCGGGGCATCGGCTGGGTCGAGATCGACTACGACAAGCTGCGCGGCATCGAATCGACGCGCCTGACCCTGTTCTGAGCCGGCTGCGCAGAGGCTCGCCCGCTACGGATCCAGCCGGCGGCTGTTGAGGATTGCCACCAGCGACAGTGCCACCATCCCCACTGCGATCACGGCCAGCCCCACGAGCAGGATCCGACTCACGATCAGGTCGCCGCGGATCTCGTCGGCGATGGCGGCGGCAAGGATCAGCAGCGACGCCTCGGCGGCGTGAGTCGCCATGTGGAGGGGGAAGATCCGGGCAACCCGGCGGCCCCTGGCCAGCGCCGGGGTTTTCATCTGCGACGCATCCTCCTCGACGGGGCCGAGACCGTGCCCGAGGCGAGCCACCGCCACCAGGTCGGTCTCGACCTTCTGCAGCAGGACACCGATGGCGCCGAGCAGCCCGATGATCACCGGCTCGAGCGCCCCGTCGCCGGCGCGCATCCCGAGAGCCACCAGCATGCCCCCCTCAACCAGGTAGTGGCCGAGGCGGTCGAGATAGATTCCCCGGGCACCTTCGGTGCCGCGAACCCGGGCCACCTCGCCGTCGACGCAGTCGAGGCCCAGATAGACCTGGATGAGCAGGGCGCCGGCGATCGCCCACCACAATCCGGGCACCGCAAAGAAACCGACCGCGAACAAGCCGGCCAGGATCATCAGACCCGTCACGAAGTTGGCGCTCAAGCCGAGCCGAAGTGCCAGGCGGGTGCCGTAAATGGAGATGCGGCGCATGTAGAGATGGCCGGTCCAGTGCTCGGCGCTGCGCCGCTGCAGCACGGAAGCCGGCTGGGCAAGTGCCCGCAGCTCGGGAATCGACGGGAGGGGGTCACCGGCCACGCGTGAAATGATAGGGGCCGACCCGTCGCGGTCAGCCGTTATCGCCGGGCCGCCAACCCGAGCAACCTGCCGATCGTGTCATGGAACGCCTGCTCTGAGTTGCCAACGGTGGCCAGAAGCCGGCTCGTGGCGCGGTGGCGCGCCTCACGATCGGGGTCACTTTCAAGGGCGGTCCGAATCGTCTCCTCCAAGTCCGCGAGCTCGGGACCCAGTACCGCGGCCCCGGAGGTGGATGGGTAGCGGCGGTGGAGCTCGGCGGCTCCCAGACCCGAGATGTCGCATACCACAATCGGCCGGTCCGCGGCCAGGAAGTCGACGAGCACGCTGGAAACGTCACAGATGAGCAGATCGGCCCGTTGCATGCAGTCGATGAGGTCGGGCCCAGCCGCGGTGTCGACGAAAAGGCCGGCGGACCCGCGTTCGACCACAGAGCGGCGGATCGATCGGGCGACGGGACGCAAGCGGCGGTCGGCACTCCCGGTGAGGGGATGGAGCCGCACGATGAGGTCGATGTCCTCCGGCAAACCCGTGACGATGCCTTGGCCCATCGAGCCAACCGACGACAACGCAGAGTCGAGGTGAAAGCCCTCCCAGGTGGGGGCGTACAGAACGGTCGGCGTTTGGTTGGAGAGCCGGCCGGGCGGCAGCCTGTCGGTCACCGGTCGGCCGACCATCGATATGTGCGCGGTGCTCAGGACCAGCCCGGCGCCGATCAGCCGCTCGCATGCGGCCTCTCCGGCGACGATGTGGTGGTCGTAGAGGCGGAGAGCCTTGCCCGAGGACGGCGGCTTGTCGCTATCGCCGTGGTGGAGCTGGACGTGGAAGAGATCGGGGAACCGGACGAGCTGGTTGTTCCTGGTGCCGGTGTTGACGTAGAGCGCCAGCCGGGCGCTGGGCGGCACCACGAGATCGAGGTCGGGGAACTGATCGACGAACGCGACCGGTACCGGCCAGCGGTCGGCGACTGCCTCGAATGTGGCCGACTCCCTGATCACGAGCAGCACGGAGTGGCCGCCTGAGATTATGTAGGGCATCCACTGATCGAGCTGGTAGACGGCGTGGATCGAGCCGCTGAAGTGGACGAGGATCTCCGGTTCGGCGGCGGCGACGTCCTGTCCCAGCGGCGCTCGCACTGGATCATCGCCACGGCGGGCCCGCCGCAGTGCCGTGGCGGCCGCAGCCGCCGCCCGTAGTATGAGCAAACCGAGGAACACGGCTGCGGCGCCGACGGCGACTCCCGTCGCCGGGTCAGCGATCAAGAGGATCGCGGTGAGCAGTTGCCCGGCGATGGCCAGGACGGCCAAGGCGAGCTCCAGCTTGCCGTAGGGCTCGCTGGACCGGTCGAACCAGCGGAAGTGGCGCCGGTGGCGATCGACTGCAGGAAGACGCCGCCCGCCGAGCTGGACCGAGAACCGGGCCCAGGCGATACGTTCGAGTGCGGCGGCTACCGCGGCCGTCGCTCCGGCCGCGGCCGCAATCCAAACCGGACCCGGAGCCGGATGGCCGGCGAACACCGCAACGAGGCCGGCCGCCCACAACGCGGTAAGCGTGTAGCTGGAGGCCTCGAGGCCGGTGTGGCGTGCTATGTAGCCACCGATCCGGCTGCGCCGCAGCACCAACTCGGCCAGAGGCGGCACCAGCAGCACCGCCGCCGCCGCGTTGCGCCAGTCCACGGCAAGGAAGGCGCCGAAGGCGATCGCGATGATGAGGCCGCAGGTCGCGGCCGCGATCAGAAGCCGGATCGGTCCCGGCCGGGGGCGATCCTCTACCGGGGTGTTCGCTGCTGCCATGGTCAGCGGCGGACGTCGATCACTTGACCGGTGGCGGTGCTCACGAGGGTCTCGAGAGCCTTGCGAGCCACCTTGTCGGCTCCGAGCAGCGATGCCGGGTCCTCGCTGCCAAAGGCCTGCACCCGCATCGGTGTGAGAGTGCGTTCCGGGTTGAGGCAGTTGACCCGTACGCCGGCATCCGACCACTCCTCGGCCAGGGCCTGCGTGAGGTTGACGACCGCGGCCTTGGACGAGGTGTAGAGCGCATAGTGGCTGCGCCCCCGGGTGAAGGAGCTCGACGTGAAGAACAGCAGTTGTCCGTGGGAAGCTTCGAGGTGGGGGAAGGCGGCGCGGGCGACGTTGATCGGCCCGAGGTAGTTGATCTCCATGAGCTCGCGGATTTCGGCGTCGCTTTGGAGCACGAGCGGCTTGATGCGGAGGATGCCGGCGCTGTTGACCACATGGTGGATGGCACCGGTGGTGGCGGCGATGCCGTCGATCGCAGCCCGTACGCTCGAGGCATTCTCGACGTAGGTGTCCGTGGTGGTGCGGCTGAGTGGGTGCACGTGGGCGCCCAGCTCCTCGGCGAGCGCGCCGATTTCGGCGCCGATTCCCGAGCTGCCGCCGATCACGACGATGTGGCGCCCATTGAGGTGGCGCTTCAACTCGGCAGTCTCTACCGGTTCGGTCTCGAGCGTCTGCACCTGGAACAGCTTGTCGGCGACGTAGATGTCGATCGGGTGAGTCAACTTCAGGTTGGTCGGCGATCCGGCGACGACCCTGATCTCGATGTCCGGCCGGTACCGGTGGACCACGCCGCAGTCGTCGGTAGCCGAGAATTCGGGGTCGAGCGCCGCCTGCCCATATGCATCGCGCAGGATCGACAGCTTGAAAGCCTGCGGGGTCTGGCCGCGGCGCAGCCGGCTGCGTTGCGGGATCGCGGTGATGTGGTCGTTGTCGACTTCGATGATCGTGTCCGCCGGGACGATGGCCACGTCGACGGCATCGACCTCATCCAGGCACCGGATCGTGTCCTCGATGATCGAGCGTGCGATGAAGGGACGCACCGCATCGTGGATCAGCACTTTGGCCTCGTTGAGGGCGGTGAGGGCGTTGAGAGCAGCCCGCGTCGAGTCGTTGCGTGATTCGCCGCCGATGAGGACTCGGCTCACCTTGGCGGCTCCCTCGCGGGCAATGATGTCGCGGCTCGTTTCGACCAGATCATCGCGAGTGACCACGATGATCTCATCGACGCCGGGTGTGTCCTCGAAGGCGCGCACAGTGTGCGCCAGCACCGGCTTACCGGCCAGCTTCATCAGCTGCTTGGGCGTGGCGGAGCGCAGCCGTACTCCGCTGCCGGCCGCCAGTATCACGGCTATGACGGGAAGCCGGGCCGAATCTTCTCTGCTTGGAGGCACTCGATCTCTATCCATGGACATCGCGCCGCCGGATAGCGAGCTGGCGGCGCAGGCCAGAGGTTAGCTCCCGACCCCTGCCCGCCAGGTGGACCTCGGCTAGCGGAGCAACCCTTCGAGGCTGCAGTTCATGCTGGGGTGGCGCAGCTTTCCCAACGCTTTGGCCTCGACCTGGCGCACCCGCTCCCGGGTGAGGCCGAGGCGGCGACCAATGGCCGCCAGGGTCAAGGCGTCCCCGCCATGGAGCCCGAAACGCAGGATCATCACCTCACGCTCCGTCGGCTCGAGGTGGCTCAACGCGGTTAGCAGCTCATTGTCGCGCGAGTGCAGCAGGGCAACGGCCTCCGGACTGTCGGCGTCGCGGTCCTCGACGAGATCGCCCAGCGCGGTCTCCTGGCTGTCGCCGACGGTCTGATCGAGCGAGACACAATCGTCCGGGGCCCCCATCGCCGCCACCACTTTGTCCTCCTCGAGCCCGCTCGCGAGCGCGATCTCGGCGACTGTCGGGGTCCGCCGATAGAGCTCCTGGAGCGAAGCCTGAGTCTCCTGAACGGTACGGACGATGTCGATCATATGCACCGGCAAGCGGATCGTGCGGGCGTTGTTGCCCAACCCGCGGGTTATCGATTGGCGGATCCACCACGTGGCATAGGTGGAGAATTTGAACCCCTTGCGCCAGTCGAATTTCTCCACGGCGCGGATCAGGCCGACGTTGCCCTCCTGGATGAGATCGATCAGGTCCATCCCGCGGCCCGTGTACCTTTTGGCAATGGAGATGACGAGCCGGAGGTTGGCTCGGATGAACGCGGCCCGGGCCTCGGTGCCGGCTTCGATCTCCGCCTCCAGCCGACAGCGCTCGGCCGCAGTGAGGTTGCGGTTGGTGCCGAGGGTGGCGCTGGCGTGCGTGCCGGCCTCGATAGTGCGCGCCAGGCGCACCTCATCCTCTCCGGTGAGCAAAACGTGATCCGACACTTCGTTCAGGTAGATACCGACGGCGTCTGTCGACTTCGGTCGCGATGCCGTTCGCACCAGATCACGTGACATGGGCTCCCCTTTGGTCGTTGCCGACCCCCCATATCTGGAGGAGCCATTCGAAGGTAACACGGCGTTCCTGCCCAGGCAAGAGAAATCGCGTTGGGGCCGCAGAATCACCGCGACATCCGTCAATCACCGTGACCAACTACTCTTCGGCCGGAGCAACCGGGGCATTCCGCTCGAACTCTCTGACGTGACAAACAATCGCCGTGCATCCCACCGAGCAACACGCCGATGTTCGATCGGCTTGGTCAAGCGCGTCTTGCTCGTTGGCCTCGGCGCCATCCTCGCCGGATTGGTCCTGGGGGCGTGCGCCGGCCCCATCGGCATCATGGCCGGCGAGTCGGTGCGCCCTCTCGATCCGGCCGTGCCGACGCTCACCGTTGCCGTCGTGGCGGCCGACGACTCGACCGCGCTGGCGTCGTCGTTGGAGCTGTTCGGTGAGGTTCGGGAGACCGATGAGACCGGGCAGTTGACCGTGGAATGGCGCCCCTCCGAAGAGCTCGTGAGGATCGCGGCGTCCGCACCCGGTTTTGAGCCCGGCTCGGTCGAGCTTGCCGAGCTGCCCGAAGGCGGGATGATCACCCTGACCCTCGACCCCGTCATCTTGGAGGGCACGGTGACGACTGCGGACGGCCGCCCGCTGCCCGGCGTCGAGGTCGAGCTGGGCCGGGCAACGGCTCGCACCGACGAAATCGGCGGCTTCCAGATGAGCCGGGCCGTCGCCGGCGATTTGCGGCTGTCCCGGCCCGCGTGGGAGCCGAGAGTCGTGGGCTGGGATGGAAACGACCTGCCCGTCTCCCTGACAATGGAGCCTCGCATGATCCGAGCGCTTCGGGTTGCCGGCGACAAGGCGGGGTCCCGGGCGACCTGGGCGTCCCTGCTCGAGCTCGCCGACACGACCGGAGTGAACGCGTTTGTGGTGGATACCAAGTCGGAGGACGGGACCATCTACCACGATACCGAGGTGGCGCTGGCGCACGAGATCGGTGCCGTCCAGAGCCACTACGACCTCGCCAAGGTCATTCAAGACATGGACGATCACGGGCTGTACAAGATCACCCGGATCGTCACTTTCCAGGACGACTTCCTCGGAAAGGCGCGCCCTGCGATCGCCGCCCGCGATGTCACGACGGGCGAGCCGTGGAGGAACAACAAGGGGATCCGGTGGTTGGATCCAACTGATCGCGGATCGTGGGACTACCCCCTGGCGCTCGCCGAAGAAGCCTGCCGCGGCGGCTTCGACGAGATTCAGTTCGACTACGTGCGGTTCCCGTCCGACGGCGATATCTCGACCCTCGATTTCGATGAGTTGACGACGAACAACTACTACTCCGAGGAGTCCCAGAAGATCCGGGTCGACACGATCACGGCCTTCCTCACCGAGGCGCACTCCCGGCTGCATCCCATGGGATGCGCAGTCGCTGCCGACATCTTCGCCATCACCCTCGAGAGCCGCTCCGATGAGGGTATCGGACAGTCTCCCCGCGCGCTGTCGAACGCAATCGATGTCCTCAGCCCGATGATCTACAGCTACACCTACGGGCCCGGCTGGGGAGGCTGGGAGAACCCGAACGAGCATGCCACGGAGCTGGTGACCCGGGCCCTCGACGCCGGGATTCCGAAGCTGGAGGGCTTCAGCATCTACCGACCGTGGATTCAGCGAGCGTTCATCGAAGCAGAGGAGATCTTGGCGATTCAGCAGGTTGCCGAAGACCGCGACATGGGCTGGATGCTGTGGAGCGCCAACACGAGCTTCCGGGACACCCATCTACCGCCGCCCGAACCGTGAGCGCCGCGGACCTGGCCGCCCTCCAGGCCGACCTGATCGAATGCCGGCAGTGCCCCCGACTGGTCGAGTGGCGCGAATCGGTGGCGACGACCCGGCGCCCCGCCTTCAGCGACCAGGAGTATTGGGGTCGACCGGTTCCCGGCTTCGGGGATCCAGAGGCGCAGGTCGTATTCGTCGGCCTGGCGCCGGCGGCCCACGGAGCCAACCGTACCGGCCGGATGTTCACGGGGGATCGCAGCGGTGACTGGCTCTATCGGGCCCTCCACCGCGCCGGACTGGCAACACAACCAACCAGTGCCGCCATCGACGACGGCCTCGAGTTGACCAACGCCTGGGTGACCTCGGCTGTGCGGTGCGCCCCACCCGGCAACAAGCCTCTCCCGGCCGAGCGGGACAACTGCGGGCACTGGCTGCATACCGAGTTGGAGGCGCTCGAGCGCGCCGCGGTGTTTGTGTGTCTCGGCGGCTTCGGTTACCAGGCGTTGTGGCGCCACCTGGCCGGCACCGGCGTCGCGCTGCCCCGGCCCCGCCCGAGATTCCGTCACGGCCTCGAGGTTGCTCTCGACGGCCTGACGCTGGTGTGCAGCTATCACCCCAGCCAGCAGAACACGTTCACCGGCCGGCTGACCGAAGACATGCTGGACCATGTCGTGAACCGGGCAGTCGCCATTGCGGCGGGCGCCGCATCAGGCCGTGCGACTAGCTGATGTCGAGCCGGGCGAAGAGGTCATAGACCCGCTTCTGGCGGGCCAACGTCGCTCGCAGGTATTGGTAGGGGTTCTGTGCCACGCCCCGGCGGCGCAATTCGAAGTGGGTGTGCGGGGGCGTCTCCTCGGCGTTGCCGGAGTCTCCGACGTAGCCGATCACCGTACCGGCCGCGACGAATGCGCCCTTCTCGATTCCGGGGGCAAAGGCGTATTCGGCGCCGCCGCGATTGTCATCCGTCTCGGGGGTGTCGTTGTTGAGGTGGAAGTAGAACGTCTCGTATCCGTTCGCATGGCGAATCCGGACCTGGTTGCCGGGGCGCTTGGTGGTGCCGACGAAGGTGACGAACCCGTCGGCCACCGCCACCACGGGTGTCAGCTTCGGGGCGAAGATGTCGTTGCCCTTGTGGGCCCGCTCGCCGTCATCGCCACGAGGCTGTCCCCAATCGTTGCTGAACTCGCTATCGATGCCCTGGTGGGGGAAGTAGATGAACTCGAAGCCCCCGTCGGCCGCGGCGGGCGCGGCCGTCGAAACTGTTATCGAAAGGGTGACCATTGCGGCCAGCGCGACCGCCATCCACTTGTGTACCGGCAAAATCATCTCCACCCTGGCACCGATTTCCTACCCACCAGTGCTTACGACAGGATCGGCAATGGTGTACAGGACCAGCTGTTCTGTCAAATACAACTTTGGCAACCCGCCGCTTGTCGGTAGGCTGCCTCCGCTCAAAGGAGAATCGGCCTTGTCACTGTTGGACCTAAGCGCTTTGTTGCGCGCCCCAGGTGAATCAGACGATGCGCTGGCCCGACGCGAGGCGGCCCGGAAGCGCCTCGCCTCCCATACCATGCCCACGGGGCGCGAAGAGGTCTGGCGCTACGTCGATCTCGACTTCGCGCTCGGGGATTTCGAGTTGGCGGCGCCCCCGGAGGACGGGCCCGGCCCGGCCGGCGATCATCAGCTCGAGGAAACTGCCGCCGGCGCCGCCATAGCCGACGGGGCAGTCGTCGCGGCCGGCTCGCACGTCGACGGCGTGCGCTGCGAGCGCCGTGTCGGCGGAGGCGGTTCGCTGATCCGCTCCGACCTCGATATCTTCACTGCAGCCCACGATGCGTTCGGCGCGGAGTGGGTCGAGATCGGAGTGGCCGCGGGCCGGGCGGTGGAACTCCCTATCATCGTCGACGTGGCGGCCACGTCCGGAAATGCCAGCTTTCCGGCGGTGCGCGTCGACGTTGCCGATGGCGCCGAGCTGACCGTTGCCGTCCGCCTCCACTCCGCCAACGACATCGCCGCATTGGCGGTACCCCACATCGAGGGGCGGGTCGGGGCCAATGCCAACCTGACCCTGGTGGTGCACCAGGAGTGGGGGAGAAAGACCCGGGCGATCGGCCAGCTCGGGTTCACCGTGGGCCGCGACAGCACGCTCCGGTTGGCGGAAGCCGGCCTCGGCGGCACCCTCGCCCGGTGGCAGCTCAACATCGAGCTGGCGGGACAGGGGTCGAATGCCCAGGTGGTGGGGGCCTATTTCGGGGATCGGGACCAGACGCTCGACTACCGATACGTGATGCATCATGCCGCCCCCAACACGCACTCGACCATGTTTCTCAAGGGGGCAGTCGAGGACGAAGCCGGCTCCGTCTTCACCGGCATGATCCGGATCGACGAGGCCGCGCAGCGCACGGACGCTTTCCAGACGAACCGCAACCTGATCCTCAGCGAGGGGGCATCATCCCAGTCCGTGCCCAACCTCGAGATCCTGGCCAACGATGTCAAGTGCGGTCACGCCTCCACAGTCGGCCAGCTGGATGCCGAGCAGCGCTACTACCTGATGAGCCGCGGGCTCGATCGGCAGCGGGCCGACCGGTTGCAGGTGCGCGGGTTCTTCCAGGAAGCCCTCAACCGCTTTCCGATCCCCGAGCTGGTGGGGCCGTTGCGCCAGCGCTTCTACCAGAAGTTCCTGGACGCGCAGGAGGAGGGCCGGGTGTGAGCCAGCACATCGCACTGGGAGCCGTCGCCGAGATGCCGGAGGGCAGCGGATTGCGGGTCGAGTTCGGCGAGCACCGGGTGGCGGTGTTTCGTATCGGCGACTCGGTGTACGCCATCGGCGACCGCTGCAGCCACGCCGAGGCCTCACTGGCCGAGGGTGAGCTGTTCGGCCTCGATGTCGAGTGCCCCCGGCACGGTTCGGAGTTCAACCTCGAGACGGGGAAGCCCGGGTCTTTCCCGGCCACCCGGCCCGTGCCGGTCTATGAGGTGCTTATCGAGGGCGACGAAGCGTTCCTGGTAATCGACGATGGGGAAGCTGCCTGATGAGCAACGCACTGGAGATCAAGGGCCTGCGAGCCGCCATCGGCGATCTCGAGATCCTCAAAGGTGTCGACATGCAGATTCCCTTCGGCGAGATCCACGCCTTGATGGGGCCGAACGGCTCCGGCAAGTCCACGCTGAGCCACGTGCTGATGGGAAAGCCCGAATTTGCGGCGAGCGGATCGATGCTGCTCGACGGCACCGAGCTCATTGGCCTTGCGGTGGATGAGAGAGCCCGGCTCGGGCTGTTCGAAGCGTTCCAGTATCCGGTCGAGGTACCGGGCGTTTCGCTGGGCGAGTTCGTTGCGGAGCTGGCAGACGCCGCCGGCAACGGCTCGTACCTCGACCGGGTGGCGGCAGTCACCGCCGAGCTCGGAATGGAGCGTTTCCTCGACCGACCCGTCAACGAAGGTCTCTCGGGCGGCGAGAAGAAGCGCTCCGAGATGTTCCAAATGGCGATCTCCACTCCCAAGGTGGCGGTTCTCGACGAGATCGACTCCGGCCTCGATGTGGACGCAGTGCGTGAGGTGGCCGGGCTGGTCGAGGACGCCCGATCCGATTCACTAGCCGTGTTGTTGATCACCCATTACTCACGGATTCTCAACTACATGCAACCGGATCGAATCCATGTCATGATCGACGGCCGCATCGTCCGCAGCGGGGGGCCCGAGGTAGCGGCCGATCTCGAAGCATCCGGCTACGAAGCGCTGCGCGCCGAGATGGGCCTCATACCCGAGCGGGATCCGCTGCTCGACCTGCCTTGAGCGCAGAAGACTGGTTCGACGACGCCACCGACGCCAGGAAGTATGTCGCCGAGGTCGGACGGCTGTGGTTCGTGTGGCTGGCAGGACTGGGGGCGCTACTGCGCACCGGCGGCGGACTTGCCTTCGCCGTTGGGGCCGCCCTCCTCGTGGCGATGTTCATTCTGATGCAGCCGCTCCAGCAGCGGGTGCAAGAGCGGTTCGAGCACGATTCGGCCGGGCGCCATGTGCCGCCGCGGCGAACCCTGTCGTCTCGCGACAAAGCGCTCCGGGAGCTGACGTACGGCCGTGGCCCCTTCGCCGAGGCCGTTGCCAAGGCCGGCTTCTGGCGAGCGCTGATCGTGGTTCCCTGGGTGGTGATCGTGGTCACGCTGGCCGCCGGCGCCGCCATCGCAGTGGAGTGGCTGTCAGGCTGACGCTGCCGGTTTCAGGGGTAACCTTCGCGGTAAGAGAACCGGGAGATTGATATGCGTATTGAACGTGACTCGATGGGCGAAGTCGAGGTTCCCGAAGACGCCTACTACGGCGCCTCCACGCAGCGGGCGGTCGACAACTTTCCGATCTCGAACCTGCGCTTCAGTCGCCGGTTCATTTGGGCGCTCGGTCTGCTGAAGGGCTCGGCGGCCCGAGTGAGCGGGCCGGCCGGCTATGTCGACGCCGACAAGGCCAAGGCGATAGCCGCCGCGGCCGATGAGGTGCGCGACGGAGAGCTCGACGCCCAGTTCGTGCTCGACATCTTCCAGACCGGGTCGGGCACCTCTACGAACACCAACGCCAACGAAGTGATCGCCAACCGGGCCGGCATCATGATGGGAGGTGACCTCGGCGAGCGGATCGTGCACCCGAACGATCACGTCAACTTCGGCCAGTCATCCAACGACGTGATCCCGGCGGCGATCCACCTGGCGGCGGTCGCCGCGATCCGGGAGGATCTCGTTCCCAAACTGGAGTCACTCGGCGATGCGCTGGCGGCCAAGGCCGCCGAGTTCGCCGGCGTAGTGAAGTCCGGCCGCACCCACCTGATGGACGCGACGCCGGTGACGCTGGGTCAGGAGTTCGGCGGCTACGCCACCCAGGTCCGCAAGGGCATCGAACGACTGACGAAGGTGTTGCCCGAGCTCGAGGAGCTGCCGCTCGGCGGTACCGCCGTCGGTTCGGGCCTCAACGCCCCAGAAGGATTCGCCGCCGCAGTGATTGCCGACATGGCGGCCATAACCGGCTATCCGCTGCGCGAGGCGGACGATCACTTCGAGGCTCAGGCCGCCAAGGACGCCACGGTCAGCGCGTCGGGTGCCCTCAAGACGGTGGCGACCTCTTTGTTCAAGATCGCCAACGACCTGCGTTGGCTCTCGTCCGGTCCCCGCACGGGGATTGCGGAGATCCGCCTCCCGTCACTGCAGCCGGGCTCGTCGATCATGCCGGGCAAGGTCAACCCGGTGATGGCGGAGATGATGATGCAGGTGTGCTCCCAGGTGATCGGCAACGACACTGCCATCACGTGGGGCGGGGCCAACGGCAACTTCGAGCTGAACGTCATGATGCCGCTCATCGCCCACAACTTGCTCGAGTCGATCAGCTTGCTCGCCAGCGCCGCCGAGACATTCCGGGAGCGGTGCATCGAGGGCATCGAGGCTGATGTTGCCAGGGCGCGGGCGCTCGCCGAGGCGAACATCATCGTGGTCACCGCGCTCAACCCGCACATCGGCTACGACAACGGAGCCATTGCCGCCAAAGAGGCTTTCGCCACCGGCCGCAACGTCGGTGACGTTGTGGTCGAGAAGGGCTGGCTGACCGCCGAGCAGGTCGCCGAATTGCTCGATATCAAGCGCATGACCGAGGGTGGCATCATCGAGTGAGCGGTGGCACCACATGAGTGGCCGTCTGTGTTGAGCGGCAATTGACGGTCTCGCTCAAGAACCTGCGTCCGGCGCTATGGGTGTTGTCGGCCAGTCGGCTCGTCATCAACAGCGCCCACCGCATGACGTCGCCGTTTCTACCGGTGATCGCCCGCGGCCTCGGCATTTCGCTGGAGGATGCCGGGACCCTGGTGGCGGTGCGCTCCGCGGCGTCGGTGGCGACGCCGTTCATCATCACCGCCGGCCGCAAGCGCCAGCGGCGGCGGGTCATCCAATTGGGCTTGGCGATGTTCGCCACGGGTGCCCTGGTGACCGCGGCCACCAACGCATTCGCCGGAGCCCTCGTCGGCTTCGCCGCAATGGGACTGGCCAAGTCGGTCTTCGACGTGTCGGGCCAGGCCTACCTCTCGGACCGAACTCCGTACTCCAAGCGGGCCCGCTACCTCGCCCTCTTCGAGGTCACCTGGGCGGGTGCCTTCTTGATCGGCGCTCCGGCCGTTGGTTTGATGATCCAGCAATGGGGTTGGCGCGCCCCCTTCTACGTGCTCGGGACCCTCGCGGCAGCGGCCGTGCTTGCGTCGCAGCGTGTTGTTCGAAAGGACGAGTCAGGCGAAGGGGAGAGGGGCCGGCTGGCCGTCGATCGGTCCGGCTTGGCGTTGATCGTCACCGCCGGCCTGTTCTCCGGTGCCGCCGAATCCGTGTCGGTGGTTCTGGGGGCTTGGTTCGAGGACTCCTTCAAGATCGCGGTGGGAGCCATAGCCGGGCTCAGCGCCCTGCTGGGGCTGTTTGAGCTGTCGGGCTCGTCGTTGACGGCCCTGATCACAGATCGGCTCGGCAAGAAGCGGGCGGTGCAGTTCGGCCTCAGCACGGGTGCCATCTGCTACCTGGCGATGGGCTGGGCGCAAGACAGCCTCATTCTCGGAATCGGTGCGGCCGCCCTGGGGTTCGCCGCGTTCGAGTTCACCATTGTCTCGACGTATCCGCTGGCATCGGAGGCCGCCCCCAACGCCCGGGCTCGCTACCTGGCGTGGCTGGTGGTGTCGCTCAACGTGGGACGCACATTGGCCGCCTTCTTCGGAACGCGACTGTTCGTCGGCGCCGGGTTCAGGGCCAATGCGTTCACGGCGGCCGCGGTGAATCTCCTCGCCGTCGGGATACTGACCTGGTTCGTCGTGGAAAGGCCGGCTCAGCCGGCGGCCGCCTCCAGCGACTGAACCGCGCTCTCGAGCGTGGTCCACGGCAGGTCGGCGCACTTCACGCGCACCGGGAACTTGCGAACTCCCTGCAGGGCCTCGAGGTCTCCCAGCACGGCGCCGGGCCGGTCTGGATCCACCGGGTTGTCCCCCTCGTCGATGCCCATCATCTGTTTGAACAGGCGGGTCATCTCGGAGACCTCATCCAGCGACTTGCCGACGAGGGCTTCGGCCATCATCGAGCCGGACGCCTGCGATATCGAGCAGCCGATGCCCTGGATGGCCGCATCGGAGATGACGCCATCTTCCACTCGCAGGTCGAGGGAGAACTCGTCTCCGCACGAAGGGTTTTGTCCCTCGGCGTGAATGCGGTCACCGTCGAGGGTCCCCTTGCGGCGGGGATTGCGATAGTGATCGAGGATCACTTCTCGGTAGAGCTCATCTAGTGCCATTGCTGCTTTCTTCCTAGACCTATCGGACAACGCCGCGGTCTGCGTGTCATTCCCATGCTATTGCCCGCCGTCGCCGCCGCAATCCGCGCCGCCTCTAGCGGCCCGTCCATCGGGGGGGCCGTTTCTCGACGAACGACCGCGGTCCTTCGACGGAATCCTCGCTGGCCAACATGGCTTCGTAGATCTCCACCTTGCCCGACCGCAGCAACGCGAAGCTGTCTTCGACGCTGAGATGGCCCGTTCGCTTCATCAGGTCGAGGATGGCGGCCACGGCCAGCGGCGCCGCGTCCACCACCTGTTGGGCCAGCAGGCGGGCGGTTGCCATGAGCTCGGCGGCGGGCACCACGCGATTGACCAAACCCCATTGCAGTGCTTCGACTGCGGTCACGCGCCTGCCGGCGATGAGGATCTCGGTGGCCAGCTGCCGCGGGAGCAGCCGGGGGAGCCGGATCGAACCGACGTCGGGGATGATGCCGATGGTCGTTTCCGGCAGGAAGAACTCGGCGTGCTCGGCGGCCACCACCAGGTCGGCGGCCATCGTCATCTCGAAGCCGCCGCC
>JBFISZ010000051.1:0-15095 GCA_041608315.1 Acidimicrobiia bacterium
GCCGATGTGCTGTTCATCAGTCTGCACGAGCACCCGCGGCACCTCTACCCCGGCACGGGCTACGCGGAAGAAACTGGCACCGGCGCCGGCAAGGGATTCACGCTCAATATCCCGCTCATGCCGCGCAGCGGCGACAAGGAGTATCGCAACGCGTTCGAGAAGCAGGTTCTGCCGAAGCTGGATGACTTCGGCCACCATCTCCTGCTCGTTCTGCACGGTCTTCGCCAGGAGCGTGTCGAGACATATGAGGTCGATTGCTTCGCGAAGAGCCGCTTCCTCCTCACCGTGCGCCGGATTCACTCGCCGGCTCTCGACGCGTTGTGGCATCGAGTGCAAGACAGCCCTGAGCTGGCGCGAGGCGGTGTCGACGAGTTGCTCGCCCGGCTCGCAGATGTCCTCACCCGCCGGCTACTGGCGGTGATGGATGCGTTCGACGATCGCACCGAAGACCTCATAGCCAAGGCACTGGCGGCGGCTCCCGATCTGGTTGCCGACCTGACGGCGGTGCGGGCCGACCTGGCCGCGGTGCGGCGCGTCGTCCACCCCCAGCGCGAGGTGCTCGACCTCATCCGTCACAGCACCTCACCCCTCATTTCAGAGGCCGGAAGACGGCGCTTTTCGGATGTGTTCGACGTTGCGTCCCGGGCAGCCCAAGACCTGGATGCGGCGCGTGCCTCGCTGGCGGAGATCCTCGATGCATACCGGGGGGCGGAGGCCCGGCAGGCTACCGATGTCACCAAGGTCCTCACGATCTACGCCGCGATAATGCTGCCTTTGTCGCTCGTGGCGGGGTTCTTTGGCATGAACTTCCCCAACCTTCCGGGCATCGAAGGCGATTGGGGGTGGGTGATCGTCACCGGAGCCATGGCGGCAATCGCCACCCTGTCGTTGGGCGTCTTCGTCGCTCTGGGCTGGATGAAACGCCCCTCGGGTCGGCGGGCAGGGGCCGCATTGGGCCGCGGCCTCATCGAAGCGGCTCGGGCGCCGGCTCACATCGTTGGTGCTGCTTACGAGATCTCCAGCATGCCGCTACGGGTCACCACCCGCCTCGTCCGGAGCCAGCCGGACAAGCCCGACGGCTGAGATCGTTTCGCCACCCGGTGCGGAAGCTTCTTGGGCCGTCCGTATCGGGGCGCCGTCGCGCCGGCGATGAACGCCGTGACGGCGGCGCGACTTCTGCGGTAGCGTTCGGGCTCATTGAGCTTCGAAGAGGAGGATGACGTGGCCGAGGATGATCCCAAGGTGAAGGTGCGGCCCAACGGGCCGTACGTGGTCTCCGGCTCGGTGCCGCTGCGGGTCAGGGAGCCGATCATGTCGGAGCACGGTGAGCCCCTGACTTGGCGCACGCGGGAGGTGACCGAGCGCGCTTCCACCTATACCCTCTGCCGCTGTGGCGCATCCGCCAACAAACCGTATTGCGACGGCTCACACGCCAAGATCGGGTTTGACGGCACGGAAGCCGCGCCGACCAACAGTTATGAACAGCGCCGCACCGCGTACCCGGGAACCGGAATCGAAGTGCTCGATGACCGTGACCTCTGCGTTCACGCCGGTTTCTGCGGCAACCGGGTCTCCAACGTGTGGAAGATGGCCGACAAGACCGGCGACTCGATCGTGCGCGGCCAGGTAATGGCGATGATCGAACGCTGCCCGTCGGGAGCACTCACGTACGAGGTGGAGGGCGCCCTGGTCGAACCGGACCTTCCCGTGGAGGTGGCGGTGATCCCGGACGGCCCCCTATGGGTCACCGGCGGCATCGCGATCGAACGCGCCGACGGCGCACCCGTCGAGGCACGCAACCGCGTCACCCTGTGCCGATGCGGCCAGTCCGCTACCAAGCCACTCTGCGACGGCTCGCACAAAGAGGCCGGCTTCACCGGCTGAAGGGCTTGACGGACCCCGCCGCATTCGTCACGAAGCCGCCCGACTGCGACGCTCAGCTCGGACGGGTCGACTGCAGGAGCAGCCGACCCGTCCGGTGATTCGGAGATCGCGCCGCCGCCCTCAGCGGAGCGTCAGCGTATAGGAGCCGCCGCGGTGCTTGGAGTAGTGCCGGACGCGCACGAAGTAGTCCCCAGGCGCCAACGTTCGCGAGATCTTGGCATTGAGCGCCAGACCACTGTCGTCGTCGCTGGCCAACAAGAAGGTGGGGTCGTCGGGCCCAAACAGCGACATGACCACATCGGTGGGCCCGCCCGTCTCGAGCCTCACTGCCGTCGGCTCGGAGAGGCTGAACTCGTAGCGATCTTCCTCGCCGGGGGCACCGATGTCGGCATCGACGGTGGCACCAAACGACAGCGTCCCGATCGGGGGAGCCGCCTCGGGGTAGGTGATCCCCATGAACTCCTTGTCCTTCTCCGAGAGGACCCGATTCCAGCCGATCTCAAAATCGCCGAGGGTGAGCCCGTTGGGCACGGCATACTGCATGATCGACGTCGGGTCGTACTCTGTGTGGTTGAACAGCCGCGGGTCGCGCCGCCGCAACACGTTGCGTTCCGTCATCTCACGGTCCCACCCCTGGAGGGCGTAGTAGCGGAAGACGGCGTCACGGTCCCACGGTATGTCGGCGACCGGGCTCTGCTGCTCGTGGATGGCGGCCAGCGCATGGCCAAATTCATGGAGCACCACCCGCGAGTACTCATCGTCGGCGCTGTTCACAGTCAGCCAGCCGTAGTTCATCGTCGGCCGGCCCGGCTCGATCACCAACGCGTCGGTGCCGAGGTACGACCACGAGCCGGTTTGCCGGAACGAGATCCGGATATCGGCGTCCGCAGTCCCGTCGGCGACGAGGTCGAGCTTGATGTTGGCGTGCTGCTCCCACTCCTTGGCGAAATCGATCACCTTGGCTTTCACGTCCGCATGGCCATCGAGAAAGCTGACGGAGAGCGTCCGCCCCGGCAGCCACTTCTTCTCGGCGAAGATGGCCATCTCCAGCGGGCTGCCGCCGGGCGTTCCGGCGCCCCCGCCGGCACGCATCGGAGCGTTTCCCGGGTTCTCCTTGATGGCCGCTTCTGCGGCCTCGACGAACTTGACATCCGGCACCTCGAGCTTGGTGCAGATCTCCATACTCGATAGCGCGTCTTCGTTGTACTCCGCCATGGCGGTCCCTCCTTCTGGGCCGGTTGCCTCATCGCAAGCATACGGGGCCGCCAACGGCAATTCGACGGTCGCTGCCTCTCTCGGGTGTCGGGAAGCAGGACGAGAACCCGGCGCGGCCTAGTCGCGGGTCGGCATGAGCGCGGTCTCGCCGGGGACGCCGTGGGAGAGGACCGTGAAGGCCAGCAGCGCGGCGGCGGTCGGGATCGGCTCGGCGGTGTCGATGAGTCTCCGGTGGGAATGGATGAGCGCCACGTCGGTATCGTGGCGCCGCAGAGCCCACAAGCCCGCCCCCCTCCATCCCACCCGGCTCTGCGGGACGACGTCGTAGGCGAAGTCCTTGCCGGTGATGCCGTAGCTGCGTTTGGCATGAAGCGGCCCGGCGAAGGCAACTGTGCCGCGATCCGACTTGACGACGGGGACGAGAAACCGGCCCGAGGTCGCGGTCTTGATCCTCCATTCGGCTCCATCGGCGAGCCGCACGCGCCGGCCCGGGCCCAAGAAGACCCAGACGAAGCTGTTGCGGGCGAGCCCGGCGACAAGCGAGCCGTCCGCCGTCAGCTCGTACTGGGGAAAGGCCAGCGAGCCGGTGCGATCCAGACGGATCGTTCCCTGGATCGTGCGCGGCCCGGCCTGCACCACTTCCATACGACAAGCCTACGCGCGGCGAACCGGGATCGGTCGGCGCCGGGGAAGACCTTGGGGCTCGGGCGGCCCGATCTCAACGGTAGATTGGAGCTGTCATCGAGAGGCCTGGCATGACCGCCACCACGACAGCGCAACGAGTGTTCACGGATGGGGCGACTGCCATCGTGCGGGGGGCGCTGGCGGCGGGTTGCGACTTCTTTGCGGGTTACCCGATAACTCCGGCCTCCTCCATCCTGATGATGATGCTGCAGAACCTCCCTACCCGGGGTGGGATCGGCATCCAGGGAGAGGACGAGATCTCGTCGATTGGCATGTGCATCGGCGCCGCGATGGCCGGCTCTCGGGTGATGACCGCCACGTCCGGCCCCGGCATCAGCCTCTACAGCGAGAACATCGGCCTCGCCGTGATGGGCGAGGTGCCCCTCGTCATCGTCGACGTTCAGCGGCTCGGACCGTCGACCGGTGCCGCTACCACTACCGCCCAGGGAGATGTGCAGTTCGTGCGCTGGGGCACCGGCGGCGGCTACCCCGTCATCGCCCTGGCCCCGTCGACCGTCGCCGAGTGTTACACGCTCACGATGCGAGCCTTCGACCTCGCCGAGCGATTCCGGTGCCCGGTGTTCCTGCTGGTCGACAAGGAGCTCGCTTTGACGATGCGGACCGTCGATGCCGCCGGCTTCGTGGATGCCCCCGTCAGGCCGCGCCCAATTGTCGATCCGGCCGCGGCCGACCCGCCCGCCGAGTATCTCTATGAGCCGGCCGGGGGAGTGGTCCCGATGCAGCTCTATGGAGGGAAACATCCGGTGCGGTTCACCGGGAGCACCCACGACGAGCAAGCTTTCATCACCAAGAACCCGGCCGTGGTCGGTGCCCTCAACGAGCACCTGATTCACAAGATCAGCGACCACGTCGCCGAGATAGCAATGACGAGGGCCGATCCCGAGGACGGAGCACGCACTCTCCTACTGAGTTATGGCGTGACCGCCGGCAGCATGCGGGATGCAGTCGCCGCCGCTCGCGAGGCAGGGGTCAAAGTGGCCGCGCTGACCGTGCAGAGCTTGTGGCCGGTGCCCGAGACGGCGATCCGGGAGGCGGGAGCCGGCGTCGAGCGCGTGGTGGTCGCCGAGCTCAACCCCGGCCTTTACGCCCGCGAGATCGAGAGAGTGCTGGCCGACATCGAAGTGGTCGGTGTCGCTCGAACCGACGGGCGGCTCATCCCACCCGCCGAGCTGATCGAGCTGATCGTATGAGCACACCCATCTCCCTGACGCCCTACCCGACCCTGCGCAACGAGAGGGAGTACCCGTTCTGTCCCGGCTGTGGGCACGGCTCGGTGCTCGATTCGCTGAACGAGGCGCTCGTTCGGCTGGAACTGGCTCCCCATGAGGTCGTCATCGTCTCGGATATCGGCTGCTCCGGGCTGTCCGACCAGTACTTCACCACGAGCGCTTTCCACGGATTGCACGGCCGCTCGATCACCTACGCCACCGGCATCAAGCTCAGTCGTCCCGAGCTGAACGTCATCGTGATCATGGGCGATGGGGGAACGGGTATCGGCGGCGCCCACCTGCTGGCGGCGGCACGACGCAATATCGGGATCACGGTGCTCGTGCTCAACAACTTCAATTTCGGGATGACCGGCGGGCAGCACTCCACCACCACTCCTGTCGGTTTCGTCACGCCGACAACGCCGGGCGGGAATCTGGAGAACCCGCTCGATATCTGTGCGACCGTCGGCGTCAACGGGGCGGCCTACGCCTATCGGGGAACCAACTTCGACGCCGACATCGCCGACCGCATGGCGGAAGGCATCGCCACCGCGGGCTTCGCTCTGCTCGACGTATGGGACCTGTGTACCGCCTACTTCGTGCCCAACAACAAGTTCTCCCGCCGCAAGATCGACCAGACCATGGAGGCGCTGGGCCTCGACTCCGGCGTGCTGTACCGCAGGGAACGGCCCGAATTCGCCGCCGAGTACCGCCGGCAGGCGGCAGATCACCACGCAGGCCTGCAAGTCGAGGTTGTGGCGCCGGCGCCGGCTGCCCGGCTTGAGCGCCGATTCCACTTCGTTGTTGCCGGCTCGGCCGGCGGCCGGGTGCGGTCGGCGGCGCGTCTGGTCGCGGCAGCGGCGATGCGGGCCGGTTGGTGGAGCGCCCAGCGTGACGATTATCCGATAACCGTCAAGACCGGACCCAGCGTGTCGGAAGTGATCGTGTCTGCCGAGGAGATCAATTACAGCGGCATCGATCAGCCGGATGTGCTCGTCATCGTAAGTGAAGACGGCCTCGGTAAGTCGGCGGCTTTCCTGGAGAACATGACAAGCGACGGCACCGTGTGCCTCGCCGCCGGGCTGCCGCTTCCCGAGACTGCGGCCCAGCTCTACACGATCGACCCGGCGGCATCCGATCCGCCGATCGCCCGGGCGTCGCGGGCCCTGGCAATGGTAGGGCACGCGGTCGCCCGGACCGGCGTCGTGCCGTTCGACATTTTCGAAGACGTCGCCGGCCAGGGCGCCTTCGGCGCCAAGAACCTGGATCTGGTCGCCGCCGGCGTCGCCCTCGCCGAGACCTAGCTTCTCGAGGCGCCGTCGCCGGCCCACCGCACCGAGCTCGGCGGGCTGAGCCCAACCGCATTAGGGTCGGGGTATGGTCGAAGAAATGGTGCCCGTCTTTCGGGTGACCGATGCCGTCACGGCAGCTCAGTGGTATCGCCGTCTTGGTTTCGAGATCGTGGGGGAGCACCGTTTTGGCCCCGACCTGCCCCTTTATCTGTTCCTCGAGCGGGATCAGGTGCGCCTTCACCTGTCCGAGCACACGGGAGATGCGCCGCCCAACTCGCTGGTCTACTTCTGGGTGGATGATGTCGATTCGGTTGCCGCCGAGTTCGGCGTTGAGGTCAATGATGAGCCGTGGGCTCGGGAGATCCAGCTGGTCGACCCCGACGGCAATCGGCTGCGGGTGGGCACGGCGCCGTAGCCTGCCCTAGGAGTCCGACGCCGCCACGAGATCGCCCAGGCGACCTTCGAGAAACCGTCTGTCGGAGTCGTTCATCTCACATGAAAGCGCCTCGCGATAGGCGTGGGCGGCTTCCACGGTCCGGTTGAGGCGGCGCAAGAAGTCGGCCTTTGCCGACCACCACATATGCCAGCGGGCGGTGCCTTCGACCGTGGCGAGAAGCTCCAGGCCGCGCTCGGGGCCGGCCAGCTCGGCTTCTGCCACGGCCCGGTTGACTCGGACCACGGCGGTCGGCAGGTAGTGCTCGAGTTGGCGGTAGAGCATCACGATCTGCTCCCAATCGGTGGCGGCGTACGTCGGGGCCGCACTGTGGAGACATGCGATCGCCGCCTGCACTTGATACGGACCGGCCGATCGCCGCTTGAGCGTCGCGTCCAGTAGTGCAGTGGCCTCGGCGATCGCGGCACCGTCCCATTGCGACCGGTCCTGATCCGCCAAGAGAACGAGACGGCCCGACTCATCGAGTCGTGTCCGATGCCGGGCATGGGTCGCCAGGAGGAGCGCCAGCAGGCCGGCACATTCGTTGACGTCCGGCATCAGCTCGAAGAGGAGCCGTGCCAGCCGCACCGCCTCCCGGCTGAGGTCGACCCGGGCGTCAAGCCGCCCGGCCGGGGCGTGATGACCCGTTGTGAAGATCAGATAGACGGTGCCGAGCACTGCGGGCAAGCGATCCGGAAGCTCATGGTCCTCGGGCACGCGATATGGGATGTGCGCCGCCTTGATCTTCTGCTTGGCGCGGCTGATGCGCTGTCCCATCGCCGGCTCTGAGACGAGAAAGGCGCGAGCGATCTCTGCAGTGGTGAGCCCGCCGATCGTGCGGAGCGCGAGCGCGACCCTTGCGTCCATCGACAACGCCGGGTGACAGCAAGTGAAGAGGAGCCGCAGACGGTCGTCTTGCCCGTCGGGCGGCTGGGCAGGGGCTCCGTCGAGCAGGCGCACGGCCTCCTCCTCCTTCTCCGGCCGCCGCGCCTCCCGGCGGATTCGGTCGAGAGCCTTGTTCTTGGCCGTTGTCGTCAACCATGCCGCCGGATTGCTCGGGGTCCCTTCGTGCGGCCACTTCTGCAGAGCCACCAGCACAGCTTCCTGCAGTGCGTCTTCGGCGAGCTGAAAGTCGCCGGTCAGCCGAACGAGGGTGGCCAGGACGCGGCCACCCTCGATTCGAAGCATCTCCTCGAGCGGCTGACTCACGAGATCTTGGCTACTGATCGAACACCATCAGCGGCCGGACCTCGATCTTGCCGTGCCAGGCGCCGGGGATCTGACTCGCCCACTTGATCGCATCATCGAGGTCGGCACAGTCGAGGATGTAGAAGCCACCGAGAACTTCCTTGGTCTCGGCGAAAGGGCCGTCGGTAGTGAGCATTTCGCCACCCTTGCCCCCACTGACGTGGACGGTCGTCGCGGTGGCCGTCGGCTCGAGTGCTTCGCCTCCGGCGACGACTCCGGCGGCGCCGGCCTTCTCTCCGAACTCGTTGTACTCGGCCATGATCTGGGCCCATTGCTCAGGCGTTCCCTGCCCCTCCGTGGCGGCGGGCGTATAGATGAGCGCTGCGTACTTCGGCATCCGATACTCCTTCTCTCGATGGCTGCCGTCATCGATACAACGAACAGCCAAGCACGATTTCGACAGAATTGTCCGAGGGGGCGCAGAGGAGCTCTCCCCAGCCGCCCTGGTCGAGACCATCGCAGCGACACCGGGGGTGTACCGTTTGAGGAAGAGTGGTGAACGTCTGAGGAGGATCATGAAGGCGTTGCAACGACTCGTCCTGGGGTTGGCGACGGCCTGGCTTCTCGTGCTTGCGGCGTCGTGTTCGTATCCAGCCCACGGTCCCAGCATCGAGATCCGAGGGGATTCGTGGTCGGCCGTGCCCGCCGCGATGGATGTGGACGGCGCCAGCTTCAACATTCTGGTGTCCAACCTGGGAACGACGCGAGAGGAGTTTGTGGTCGTGCACCTCACCGGCGCCGACCCGGACGCGCTGCCGATGCGCGACGGCCAGCTCGACATGACCTTCAACGAGTCGACCTTCTACGTGACGTTTCCCGAGCCTATGCCCAACGAAGGCCGCCTCGGTGGCGCGGCGTTCGCTCTGGTACCCGAGCCGATCGATCCCGACGAGGACAAACAGGTGACGATCGGGTCGTTCAAGGGTGGCGGAGAGCCCGCGACTTTCGTGGTCATGTCGTGTGAGAAGGGCGGGTACGCGGCTGCCCACTACGCCGTGTTCACGATAACTCGATAGGCACCACGGCTCTGGGAGCGTGCGCCCACCGCTGGACAACGGATCCCGGCGGCGCGCCGTGGCATCGTGGACCTGAGATGTCGTGTGCGGAATCCGCTTGACTCTCCCCCAAGGGGAGGCTCGACAATGGCGGGACAAGGAGGTGCGAGCGATGAATCTGGTGCCGATCGGGCGGTTCTCGAAGATGACGCGGCTGTCGGTGAAGGCCTTGCGGCTGTACGACGAGAACGGCCTGCTGCCGCCCGCCCGCGTCGACCCATCGTCCGGATACCGGTACTACGAGCTGGGGCAGGCGAGACGGGCGGAGGCGGTACGGATCCTGCGCTCGGTCGACATGCCGCTCGACGAGATTCGATCGATCCTGGAGACCGACGATCCGGAGTTGGTCCACAAGCACCTGGTGGTCCACCGGGACCGGCTGGCCGAGAGGCTGGCGGCTCAGGAGCGGGCGCTCGAATACCTCGAAGCACTCATCAAACGCGAGGACGGAGTAATCATGCCCTACGACGTCGAGATCACAGAAGCGGCGCCGCAGCCGATTGCGGCCACCAAGATCCAGACGACACTGCGCAGCATCGGTAGCGACATCGGCGCCGGCTTCGGAACCCTGATGCAAGCCGTCGGTCGGGAGGGCGTTGCGGTGGCGGGCCCGCCGTTGATCGTCTATCACGACATGATCGACGAGGAGACGGCCGGCGACATCGAGATCTGCGTGCCGATCAGCGGCACGGTGTCCGGCGACTCCGCGGTCTACGGTCGGGAGCTCGAGGGGGCGACGATGGCAACTACAGTGCACCGTGGCCCGTACCAGGAAATCGCCTCGGCGTACCACACGCTGACCGGATGGATCTCCGAGCACGGTCACGAGATTGCCGGACCTCCCCGCGAGACCTACCTCAACGATCCCCAGACCGTTCCGCCCGAGCAGCTCCTCACCAGAGTCGAATTCCCGATCTGCTCCGAGGCCGGCTGACCCGCCGGCGCGATCCGCCGTCCGGCCCGTCCTCCTGCGCGACGACCCCGGGGGACGAGCCGGAGGTCGGCAGGGCATTTCGGCCGAGCGCTCTTCCGGTTAGCGGCACGCGTCTGTTAGAAGAGGGGGCATGGTCGCTCCCTCTTCGGCACAATGACCCCCCGGCCACCACATCGGCGCCGCCGACTCGGTGCCGCGTTCCAGCCGCCCGAGGAGCCGGGGCGGATCGGTGACTTGCGCCGGCTACGCCGGCTCACCGAATTCATGAGGCCGTACCGGTGGCGCCTCGCCGGCGCCATTGCCGCAGTAGCGGTCGCCTCGGCGATGGGTCTCGTGTTCCCGCTGGTCATCGGACGCTTGGTGGACTCGGCGCTTCTCGACAGCGCGGCCGGAGATCCCTCGACACTCAATCGTATTGCCCTGCTCCTCCTCGGAGTCTTCGCCGTCCAGGCCGTTTTCAACTACATCAAGCAGTACCAACTCGCGGCGACAGGGGAGGGGGTCGTCGCCGACATCCGCACCCGGCTCTACAGCCACCTGATGCTCCTGTCCGTCAAGTTCTTCGAATCCCGCAAGACGGGCGAGATCACTTCACGATTGACGTCGGACGTCGCCGTGGTCCAGGCGACGGTCAGCCAGTCCGTCGCCCAGGTCGCCAGCCAGGCGCTGACCCTCGTCGGCGGCACGGTGATGCTGTTTGTGATCAGCGCCAAGCTCTCGGCGACCGTATTGGTCGTGCTGCCTTTGCTGATCGGGGCCGCTCGCTACTTCGGAAAGCGGCTCGAAAGGCTCTCAGTGGCCTTCCAGGATCAGGTTGCTGAGGCCAATGCCGTTGCCGAAGAGGCAATCGCCGGGATCCGGGTCGTCCAGTGGTTCGGCGCGGAACGGACCCTGGTCGACCGCTACTCGGGTTCCATCGCCGAGTCGTACAAGCTGGCGCTGCGGCGCGCCCGCCTCCGGGCGCTTTTTGTTCCCGCGGTGCAATTCTCGGTGTTTGCCACGATCTCGCTCGTTCTATGGTTCGGAGGTCGCCTGGTTCTCTCCGGTGAGCTCTCGGGTGGAGATCTCGTCACGTTCCTGCTCTACACCTTCACGGTGGCCGGAGCCATCGGCACATTCAGCGGCCTCTACGGGCAGTTGCAGGAGGCGCTGGGCTCGACGCGGCGGATCTTCGAGATGCTCGACGAGGTGAGCGACATCCGAGACCCGGCGGAACCGGTCGAGCTGGGCGAGGTCTCCGGGACTGTGGTATTCGAGCACGTCTCGTTCGCCTACTCCGACCGCACGGCCGACGTGCTGACCGACGTGACACTCAAGGCGGCCCCCGGAGAGGTGATCGCCCTCGTTGGCCCGAGCGGGGCGGGGAAGTCGACACTCGTCCAGCTGATCGCCAGGTTCTTCGACCCCACGGAGGGCTCGATCTCCGTCGACGGCGTCGACATCCGGAGCGTCCGCGTCGACGAGTTGCGCTCCCACATGGCGGCGGTGCCACAGGACACCCACCTCTTTTCGGGCTCGATCACTGAGAACATCCTGATGGGAGACGCGACCGCGAGCCCCGAGGCCGTCGTGGCGGCTGCGGAGGCTGCCAATGCCCACGAGTTCATCTCGGCATTCCCGGACGGCTACGACACTTTGGTTGGCGAGAGGGGCGTCAAGCTCTCGGGCGGCCAGCGGCAGCGGGTGGCGATCGCCCGCGCCTTGCTGAAGGACCCCCGGATACTCATCCTCGACGAGGCCACCAGCGCCCTCGACTCGGAATCCGAAGCGGTCGTCCAAGATGCTCTGGGCGTGCTGATGGAGGGCAGAACGACGTTCGTCATCGCCCACAGGCTGAGCACCGTCCGCGCCGCCGACCGGATCCTCGTGCTCGACGAGGGCCGCATCGTCGAAGAGGGCACCCACGAGTCACTGTCCGCCTTGGGCGGCCTCTATGCCGACCTGGCCGGGCGCCAGTTCGCTGCGGATCCGGAAGGCTCTGCACCTTTCGAGGACTTCCAGGGCGCCTAGCTCGCCGGCCGGCAGGATCGAACCGCGTCGGGCGAATAGAGCCACGCCAGGAGCCAGATCGCTCGGCACCCGGAGGCTGGACCGGGGCTCCGGTCCCGGGGTAGGGTGACCCCATGATCGTGATCGAGGGAACTGTTCGTATCCCGCACGGAGCGCTCGCGGCGGCGCGCCCGGCCATGGAGGCAATGATTGCCGCCAGCCGGGCGGAGAACGGCTGCCACGAGTACGCCTACTCGGTCGACCTTCTCGACCCGACTCTGATCTGGATCAACGAACGTTGGGAGAGCCGGGCCGCCCTCCAGGCTCATGCCGAGTCGGCGCATATGGGGGAGTGGCGGGTCGCGGCCGGTGAGATCGGCGTCACGGATCGATCCTTGCGGCTGTATGAGGCCACGCCAGAGCCCCTGTAGCCGCGTTGCCGGTTGCGGCCGCCCCGCTCGACGACTCGGGCGCACGCGCCCGTCACCCGTTCTACTCTTGGCCTAACGGCTAGTACTAGGAGCGGGACGTTTGATCGCCATCGGCACTCTGCTCGTCGTCGTCGCGATGACCTTGATCATCAATCGCGTCGGGACCATCGCGCTCACCGCCACCGGGCTCTCCACCGAGGTAGCCCATTTTCAATCACGCGCCGCTCTCACCGGGGTCGGTTTCACCACCACCGAGTCCGAACTCGTCGTGAACCATCCGACACGCCGGCGCATCGTTCTCGCTCTGATGCTGGTGAGCAACGCAGGCCTCGTGACGATCATCGCAACGCTCGTTGTGGGTTTCGCCAACGAGGGCGGCACCGCGGCGACGACCAAGGTTGTGACGTTGGTCGTCGGGCTGTTTCTCATTCTCCTCGCGGCTCGCAGCCGGTTCATCGATCGCCTGCTCTCCAGGATCATCGTGGCGGCGCTGCGCCGGTTCACGACTCTCGAGGTACGCGATTATGTCCAGCTCCTCGATCTGGCGAGCAATTACGCGGTGGCCGAACTGGGAATCGAGGCCGACAGCTGGTTGGCCGAACACGAACTGGCGGATCTCCGGCTGCCCGCTGAAGGGGTTCTCGTCCTGGGCATCCGGCGCACCGACGGTACCTTCGTCGGCGCCCCTCGCGGTCATACGCGCCTCCACGAGCACGATACGCTGATCGTGTACGGTTTCGCCGACGTGCTGGAGGACCTCGGCACCAGGAAGGTCGGCATAGCCGGAGATCGGGCTCACCAGGAGCTCACGTCTGAGATCGCTCAGCGTCAGGCAGAAGAGGAGGCCGGCGACACGTCCCCCTAGCCGGAGGCTGGGCGCCGGCGTCTCCGCCCGGGGTTGATATCCGGGCCTCGCCGAGTTGCTACGATGACGGCCCCCATCAGGTGACTCGCGCTCATGGATTTGGCCTTCTTGGTGGTTGCGTTCGCGTTCGGTTTCGGCGCCAGCGTCGTCCGCTTGCCGCCACTGGTCGGCTATCTGGCGGCCGGCTTCGTCCTTCACGGTTTTGGCTACGAGACGACGGAGGGCATCGATCTGGTCGCCGACTTCGGGGTGCTGCTGCTGTTGTTCGGTATTGGGTTGAAGCTGCGGCTGCGGACGTTGGGGCGTCCCGCCGTGTGGGGGGGCGCCACCATCCATCTCGCAGTCTCCACGGCCGTCATCGGGGCGCTGCTCCTGGGTGCCGGCGCACTCGGCCTGCCGCTCACATCGGAGCTGTCCCTCGGCCAAGCGGCTCTCGTCGGTTTTGCATTCTCCTTCTCGAGCACGGTCTTCGCAGTCAAAGCTCTCGAAGAGCGCAACGAGGCAGCCTCCCTGCAAGGTCGCATTGCCGTCGGGATCCTGATCGTCCAAGACATCTTCGCCGTCGCCTTCCTGACCGTAGCCGTCGATGCGACGCCGTCGTTGTGGGCGGTGCCCGTAGCTCTGGCGGTAGTGGCCGCCCGCCCCATATACGGCTGGCTGCTCGATCGGAGCGGCCACGGGGAGCTGTTGATCTTGCTGGGCCTGGCGCTGGCTATTGGGGTCGGTGCCGAGTCATTCGACCAGGTAGGCCTGAAACCGGATCTCGGCGCCCTGGTGGTCGGGCTAACGCTGGCGGGCCACCGCCGGGCCCCCGAGCTGGCCGAGACCCTGCTGGGATTCAAGGACATACTGCTCATCGGTTTCTTCCTCTCAATCGGCCTCGACGGCGCTCCGGGGGCGGCGGCGCTGGGTGTTGCTGTGGTGGCCTTGTTGGTACTTCCCCTGAAGGCGATCGGGTTTGGCTGGCTGTTGACGCGCTTCCGATTTCGCGCCCGCACGGCCTGGCACTCCTCGATCACCCTGACGACGTACAGCGAATTCGGGCTGATCGTCGCCGTCATCGGCGTCGACCAGGGGCTGATCGATTCGCGGTGGACGTCCGCACTGGCGGTCGCCGTGGCGGTGTCATTTGCTCTGGCGGCCCCGCTGAACACGGCCAGATACACCATCTACGCCCGCTGGTCGGATCATTTGTCCAGATTGCAGCGCCACCCCATCCAACCCGACGACGCGTTGATCGAGCCGCTCGACGCCAAAATCATCGTGTTCGGCATGGGCCGGGTGGGGGCCGGAGCCTACGAGGAGCTGGTCAAACGGCGCACGACAGCGGTGCTGGGCGTCGATCGTCACGACGCAACGGTGGCGCTCAATGCGGCGGCCGGGCGGCACACAATCCGCGGTGACGCCCTTGACTTCGAGTTCTGGGACCGGCTCCGTCTTCATCCCGGCATCGAGCTGATCGTTCTCGCCATGGGCGATCACAACGCCAATCTGGAGGCAGTACGCCGTGTGCAGGACTTCCTTCCCGAAGTGCGCATCGCCGCCTCGGCCTCCTACGCCGACGAGGTTCGGGAACTCGAAGCGGCCGGCGTCGATGTCGCGCGCAACCTGTATGGAGAAGCCGGCCAGGGTCTCGCCGACGATGCCTGCGATCTCCTGGACCGCCAGGGCGAATAGCCCGCCGGCACCATCGAACACGTCGGAAGTCAGATGGCCTTTCTGAGGACGACGACGTCGCCGGGCCCGCCCGGGGGCACCGACTCAGACCGGGCTTTGCGAGCAGTTCGGGCTACCGAGTAGAGCCACAGCGCGGCGAGGATGCCGAGCATCCAACCC
>JBFISZ010000052.1:0-14911 GCA_041608315.1 Acidimicrobiia bacterium
ATATGTTCAGTGTGCGGACGGGTAGTTCCAGCTGGGGAATGTGGCCGGCATCCGGGATGGGGGCGAACCTCCAGTCGGGCCGCTCCGCGGCCAGCCACTCGGCGCCCTCGATATGCACGATCTCGTCGAGCATCCCGTGGACCAGCAGCGTCGGCGCCGCGATTCGATGGATCATGTCGCGAAAGCGCCGCCGCCGGCTCAGAGTCGCGGTGATCGACCGGATCGCTTCACAGTAGGCCTCAGGGGCCCACTCCATCGTATCGCGCAGCCGGGTCATCTCGACGGTATTGGCCCTGGTCGTGGCGTTGATCCGGTTGGGGCGGGCGGTGAGGATCCTCCAGGTGGCGTCGACGCGTTCTTCGGGCGTGCCCGAGGCGGCGAACCGGCGGACGGCCTCCTCGCCGAGCCACGGCAAGACGGGGAGCCCGAGACGCGCCACCGTGATGCGGTTGACGTTCTTGATGGACCGCATGGGCAGCGCCGGATCGAGCAGCACCAGCCCGTCAACCAGTTGGGGATGGTGGGCTGCCAGGAGCATTGCGATCAACCCGCCCATCGAGTTGCCGAACAGCAGGGCACCGCCGCCGGCGACTTCTTCGATGAAGCGAACCAGGAGGGCGACCTGGGACTTCAGCGATGCGCTGTGGCTACCGAGGGGGGTGAGCCCGAAGCCGCGCAGATCGACGGCGTACGGGCGGTAGTCCGCCGCCAGATCGGGCCCCACCAGTTCCCAATTCAGGTGAGAGCCTCCCAGCCCATGGACCATGACGATTGCGGGGCCCGTTCCGCCGTGATCGATGTAGTGCACAGGTCCGTCGATATCGGCAATCTGCGATGTCCGCTCCATTGGGCTAGGAGCGTAATCTCAATAGTGGAGGAAACGGTTTCAAAGAATCGATCGACAAGGAGATGTCATGGACATTGCCGGTAGCTCGGCCATTGTGACCGGCGGGGCCTCGGGCCTGGGAGCGGCGACGGCCCGGCGCCTTGCAGCCGGCGGGGCGCACGTGGTCATCCTCGACGTGCAGGACGGTCAGGAGCTGGCCAAGGAGCTCGGGGGAGCCGCCGTTCAGGCCGACGTGACCATCGAGCCGGAGGTGGCGGTGGCGGTCGAGGCCGCGTCGGACATGGGCCCATTGCGCGTTCTCGTCAACTGTGCCGGTATCGGCACTCCGGCCCGCACCATCAGCCGGGATGGGACGCCGCACGATCTGCAGCACTTTCAGAAGGTCATCGGCATCAACCTGGTCGGAACCTTCAACTGCATTCGGATGGCGGCGGTGGCGATGGCCCAAACCGAACCACTCGAAGGGGGCAGCCGGGGCGCCATCGTCAACACCGCGTCGGTGGCGGCCTTCGACGGCCAGATCGGCCAGGCGGCCTACTCGGCGTCGAAAGGCGGCGTTGTCGGGATGACCCTGCCCGTGGCGCGCGATCTGGCCTCCGTCGGGATCCGGGTCAACACCATCGCTCCGGGGATCATCGACACCCCGATGCTGGCCGGGCTGCCGGAAGCCGCCCGGGACTCTCTCGGTGAGCAGGTGCTCAACCCGAAGCGGCTCGGCACACCCGATGAGTACGCCGACCTGGCCCTTTTCCTGATCACGCACGACTATATGAACGGCGAGAGCGTTCGGATGGATGGTGGCATCCGCATGGCACCCAAGTGAGCCGCCCGGTTGGGGTGATCCTGGCTGCCGGCTCGGCGACACGGATGGGCCGGCCGAAGCAGCTGCTCCCGTATCGGGATACGACGGTCCTCGGTTCGGTGATCGCTGCCGCCCGGCGATCACGGCTGGAACGGGTGATCCTGGTGCTCGGGGCTTACGGCGACGAGGTGGGCGCGGCGGTCGATACCGATGGGGTCGAAGTGGTTCACAATCCCGCGCCGGAACGGGGGAACTTGAGCTCGCTGCTCGTCGCCGCCATCGAGCTCGGCGATCGACCCGTGCTGCTGCTCATGGGGGACATGCCGGGCATCGATCCGGCAGTGATCGACGCCCATCTCGACGCCTGGGAAGAGTCGCCGGCACCCATGCGGATCACGGGCTACAGCGACACCGCCGGCCATCCCTTCATGCTGTCACCCGAAGTCGTGGGCACGCTCTCGGAGTTGGACGGTCCCAAGCCGCTGTGGGCGCTGGCTCGGGCGGCGACCACCGAGGTCCTGGCGGTGGCACAGCCCATGCCGGTCGACGTGGACACGCCCGAGGACTACGGAGAGGCGCTGGCCCGGGATTCCCTGGAGTCGTGAAGCCGGTCGGCCCGGCGTCCGATGGGTAACTGAAACCGGATGTCGAAGGAATCGCGGTGATGTTGCGCGAGGTGATGCCTCTCTGGGTTGGCTGGCTGGGGCCGGCGGCGTTCGCCGGTGCCATCGTTGTGTGGGTGACGTTCGTCCCGGTGATGGTTCTATCGCAGGTGGGGCGCGCCTTGCGAGCGGAGCGCCCCTGGACCGAGAGGGCAGTGCTCGCTGCGGAGGGCCGCCTCGCCATTGTGATGGGCGCCGTGCTGTGGATCCCTCTCGCCGTCGGCCTGCCCGGCCTGTTTGTGGGATCGTTCAGCCGAGTCCCGGGCCCGGCCCTCGTGGGCGTCGCCGCCGCCGTCGGCATGGGGGAGTCCCTGTACGCCGGATGGCGGTTCATTCGCCGGGACCTCGGCCAGCCGGTTCCGCCCTTCGGGCCCTATCTGGCCCTTCTCGTGCGGAGATGGTGGCCGGGGGCGGCCCTGGTGGGGCTGGGGTTTCTCGCTCCGTCCCGGGTGACGAGTTGGTGGATGATCCCGTGGACGGCGGCGGCGCTGGCCGGCCTGTTCGGGCTGCGCTATCTCGCCGAGGCCTGGACGGCGGTGGGCGTCGCCCGTCCCGCCGCAGGTCGCCTCGAGGAGGCCGTGGCCCGCGCCGCCGCCAGGTTCGATTCCGCGCCGCCGCGGGCGTTTGTGCTGCGCACCCACGCTGCCAACGCCCTGGCGCTTCCGGTTCGCAATCTGATCATCTTCACGGAGCGCCTCGTTGGATTGCTGGACGACGAGGAGCTCGAGGCAATCGCCCTCCACGAGATCGCTCACCTCAACGAACGCCGCGCCGTGACCCGGCTTCGGGCGGTGGGGACCCTGGTGTACTTGCCCTTTCTGGCACTACGCCCCCTGATCGGATCCGGGATCTATGCCGTGGCTCTCGCCTTCCTGGGCGGGTTCGGGTTGCGCTTCTTATTGATGCGGGTCAGCAAAGCCGAAGAGGCCCGGGCCGATAGTGAGGCGGTGGAGCGGGCCCACGGGTCACGATCCCTGGGGACGGCTCTGCTGAAGATCCACAAGGCGGCCTTGGTCCCGGCGTTCACGAGACGAGATCCGCACGGCCCGCTGCACGAGCGGCTCGAGCGCGCCGGGGTGGCGCTCGATTTCGAGCCGGTCCGGGCACCACTCCAGACCCGCCGCCTGGCGATGGCGGGAACGCTCGCTCTGGTGCTCATCGTGGGCGCCACGTTCGGTATCTCGGCCATCATCGACCCCCGGGATGGGGCCGCCGGCAGCCACGTGGCACTGGCGTTTGGCTGGAACGAGGAGGAAGTCCTCTGGCATACCGGCTATCTGGCAACCGAGGACGGCGATTTCGAGCGAGCCCTCCCGTACCTAGAGGAGGCGGCGCTCCGGGGGCAGGTCGACGCTCTCGCCGTCCTGCCCTGGGTGCTCGGAGTCGCCGGCCGTTGTGACGACGTAACGGCGGCGCGGGACGCGCTGGTCGCGGCCGGCGGTCAGGACTCATCGATTGATCTCGCCGATCTGTGGGTAGACCTGTGTGCCGAGACGTAGGTGGGCGCGGTAGCTTTGGTGGACGTGACGCGCATTCTCTTCTGGGACGATCCCTATGCCACGTCGCTGCCGGCATCGGTGGTGGCGGCGACCACTCACGAAGCCACTCTCGACCAAACCATCTTCTACGCCTTCGCAGGTGGTCAGGAGCGCGACCACGGGACCATCGGGGGGCACGAGGTTCTCGATGCCGGTTGGGACGGCCCCGACATCGTCTATCAGCTGGCGGCGGGCCACGGGCTCGGTTGCGGCGAAGTCGTCGAGGTGGCGATCGACGGAACCCGGCGCGGTCGGCTGCGTCGGCTCCACATGGCCACCGAGATCGTTCTCGAGGTGCTCACCCAGGACGACCCGGACCTGGAGAAAGTCGGCGCCCACATCGGCGCCGCCAAGGCTCGCATCGATTTCGCCTCTGCGGTCACGCTCGGGGAGCGGCTCGCCCGTATCTCCGCAGCCGCCAACGGCGTCGTCGCCGCCGACCTCCCGATCAGCACCGGGTTCAGCGACACGGCGCGGCAGCGCCGCTATTGGGAGATACCCGGCTTCGCCCGGGTGCCGTGTGTCGGGACGCTGCCACGCCGCACCGGCGAGATCCAAGGGGTGACATTGCGGCGGAGGAACCCGGGGCAGGGCAAGGAGCGCGTCGAGATCACGCTGGCCGAACTGGTCTAGCGGCCCGGGCCCTCGACGTCGGCGACCGCGGCGGCCATCGTTGCCCACCGTTCGAGCTCGGCATCGACCGGAGCCACCACCAGACGGCCGGCGACATCCTCGATGGCGGCAGTGATCTCACTGCCGGCTCGCCGGCCCCGCCGTCGCGCCCCGATCCCGGAGAAGAGCTTGGCTCCAGTTGCCAGCAGCAACCCGAGGCCCACTCCACCCAGCAGCAGCAGCGTGGGTATGGGCCAGCCGCCGACCTCGGGAGTCAGCCGGTCGCTGGGGATGCGTAACCAATCGAGCACGAGCAGGATCAGCAGCCAGATCCCGCCGGCCGCAGCGGTGAGCCCCAGGAGGCGCTGCAACCAACCGACGGCGGCCCACCAGCGAGGTCCTGCCGCGGTGGAACCGGCGACGGTCGTGATCCGATTCCCCAGCTCAGCCACAAGTGCAGCCCGGTTGCTCGTAGCCGCGGCGCGCAGCTTGCGAGCCCAGACCGGCGGGGCGGTCCCGGCACGGCGATCGGCGTAGGTCTTGAGGGCGAGCTGGAGCCGCGGCTCGTCGATCGGGATCGCCGTCTGCGTCGCGGAGCGCGCCGGCGGCGTCGGCCGCAGCCGGCGCAGGGGGTGCTTGCGGAACCGGCGCAGCCAGCGAGTGAACGGCCAGCCCGTCGCGAGGGCCGCATCGTGACGGAAAGCGGCGGCGACGGCGGTGCTCACCACCGCGGCCCCGGCGGCCTCGCCGAGGCCGGCTGCCAGAACCCGGCGGTCCGAGTGGGAGTCCGTCTCCGCCGGTGGCGTCTTCAGCTCACCGAGGCCGGCAGCCACCGTCCTCAGATCGGCGTCGATCCGGGCCAGTGCCCCGTTGCGTGCCGCGACCCGATCGGCCAGTAGCGTCGCAAGCTCTTCGAGACCCCGACCCGTCTCCGTGGAGGTGATGATCACCGCCGGGTCGGCCAGCCCGTCGGCTGTGAGGAGGCGGACGGCATCCTTTCTCCAGGTGTCGTGGCCCGCGTCTTCGACGAGGTCCGACTGGTGGAGGAGGAACGCCATGACGTCGCCGTGGGCCGCCAGTCGCGACAGATATCTCTCATGCAAGACCTGGTCGGCGTATTTCTGCGGGTCGAGCACCCAGACGAGCAGGTCGACGTGAGCTACGAAATGGTCCACCTGCAATTGGTGCGAAACCTCGACCGAGTCGTGGTCGGGGAGATCGATCAGCACGAGGCCATCGAGAGCCGCCCGTCCGTTGGCCCCGTGGCGATGGCGCACCCCGAGCCATTCGAGAAGCGGGCCGGCGTCTTTCGGGCCGAACACCGCGGCGCGGGCTTCGGCAGTGGTGGGCCTGGTGATACCGACGGGGGCGATGTCCTCACCGACGATGGCGTTGAACAGCGACGACTTGCCGCTACCCGTGGCCCCGGCGAGGGCGACAACCGTGAAGTCGGTGCCGTGGCGGAGCCGATCGGTGGCGTGGTCGATAGCCGCCGTTGCCATATCGGCAACTCCACCGGGAACGATTTCGGCGCCGATCTCGAGAACCCGGCCGAGGGACTCGAGGCGCTCTGCCAGCCGGGACGGCGCTCCCGTCACGCAGCCCACCCGCCGATCGATGCCCCGAGGGCGCGGATGCGCGCCCCGTCTTCTGCGGTGGGCCCGTCCTCGAGGCGCCGTCGAAACCGGCCGGCCTCAGCGTCGAAGAGGCGCTCGACACGCTCGATCAGGTTGGTGCGCGCCTGGCGAGCGAGATCCCGCACCGCGTTCTCGCCGAACATCGCCGTCAGCAGCGCCTGGCTCACGGTCGCCGCTCCGCCGGCAACGGCGACCTCGCCCCCGGTGATTCCGCCCGTATGGGCGAACATCACCACCATCAACGAGACGCCGATCGTGTTGATACCCAGTGACAGCGCCCGGGCGGCGAGGCGCTTGCCTTCGGCCTGCTGGCGCACCAGGCCGAGCACGTGGTCTTGCCACGCCCGTATCTCGGCTTCCGCCTCGGCACCAAGCGAGCCGGCGGGGCGCGCCAGGCTGCGGGCGTCCTCGTTGAGGAGCTGGCGACCGGCCGGGCTCTTCTCCCAGCGCTCCACGGTGGCGTCGGCGGCGTCGTCGGCCGCTTCCATGATCGTTGCCGCCAGGCTCGACGTGAGCTCACCCTGGACTTCGGCCGCTGCCGACGGCCCGCCGACGAAGACCGCGCGGAACGTGTCCCGGAGCCTCGAGATGCCGCCCTGGAGCGAGCGCATGATCTGGCCGCCTCCGACGTATTCCTGCCACCTTGCCAGAACTTCTCCGCGCAGCAGGGTCCCCGCTTCGACCCGCTCCCCGAACGCGGCCTTCGCCCGCTGGTAGTTGTGATCGACGATTGCATTGAGGTCGGCCAGGGCGGCGGCTTCCCGCTCCACCCCGGACGCAATCCGGTCGAGGCGCGCCGGTATCGACGCCACGGCGCCTTCGATCGTGGTCTGCACCAGCCGGCGGCGGTCCTCCGCCTGGGCGGCCCGGTCGATCAGCCATGCCCGGATGTCGGCAATCTGGGCCGCCGGGATTCGATTCTGCTTGAGCCGAGTTTCCGTGATGGGAAACACGGAGACGCTGCCGAGGTCGTGAGCGTCGAGCATGGTCGCGAAATGGGAGGTGACGGCGGCTTCACCACCTCGGGGGATCCGGTTGATGGCGACGGCTACGGCGATGGCGCGCTCGCGGGCCATCGCCAGGTAGTCCCAGGGCACCGCGTCGGCGTAGCGGGCGGCGGTGGTGACGAAGAGCCACAGGTCGGCGGCGCCGAGCAGCTGGGCGGCCAGCTCATGGTTGCCGATTTCCACCGAGTCGATGTCTGGCGTGTCGAGCAGTGCCAGCCCCTCAGGGAGCGCCTCCGAGATGACGAGGCGCAGCCCGTTGCCGGTGCCGTCGCCGCGGCCGGTGATCCGCGGCAAGTCGGGAAGCACCCCGCCTTCGGTGAACCAGCGCCGCGACGATGGGTGGCACACCAGCACCGGGATCCGTGTCGTTGGGCGCAGCAGCCCGGTAGCGGTGACGTCGGCGTCGACCAGCGAGTTGGTGATTGTCGACTTCCCGGCGCCCGTCGAGCCACCGATCGCAGCCAGAAGGGGCGCGTCGAGATTGTTGAGGCGGGGCAGCAAGTAGTCGTCGATTTGCTCTGCGAGCTGCTTGATGAGGTGTCGCGTCTCGGCGGAGCCGTTGATAACCGGGCCCCGTGGTATCGAATCGAGCCCGGATCGCAGGCGCGACAGCTGCGCGGTCAGTGTTGTGGTGTCCCAGGGCATATCGACACAGATTAGGGGCCCGCCGGAGCTGGGCCCGAGTCGCCGCGGTCCCGATGCCGGTCAGCCTCGTGGGATGAACGCGCCCCGGCCGGGCCGGAGCGTGGTGGCGGTGGCGTCCACGATCACGTCGCCGCGGGACACGACCGTGCCGGCTCTGCCTCGCAGCTTCATGCCCTCATAGGGCGTGTAGCCGACGTTGTCATGGAGATCGGCCCAGCGCACGGTCCATGCCGAGTCGTCCCAGACGACGAGGTCGGCATCGGCTCCCACCTGCAGCGATCCTTTCCGCGGGTACATCCCGCAAACCTGGGCCGGGTTGGCGGCCACCAGCCGCACGAATTCGCTCATCGCCAGCGGCCCCGCGGCCACGGCGGCCGTGTACAGCAGCGGCAGCCGCAGCTCGGCGCCGGGTAGCCCGTTGGCCGCCTCCGTGAAGGGGGTCGCCGGCCCTCGCGGCAGCTTCTGGTCAATCGTGTAGGGCGAGTGGTCCGATGCGACGATGGCGATGTCTCCCGCCGCGAGTTGGGCAAGCAGCCCGGTGCGCTCGGCGGGACCACGCAGCGGCGGACTGCACATGAAGGGCGCCGCCGTCTCGATCGGGTCGCGGTAGGCCGACTCGTCCAGAAGCAGATAGTGCGGGCAGGTTTCGGCGACGACATCGACGCCTCGTTGGCGAGCGGCCAGCACCAGGTCGATCGCTTGCGGTGTTGAGATGTGCGCCAGGTACAGCGATGCACCGGCGGCTTCGGCCAGCGCAATCGCTTGGGCGACACCGGACCACTCGGCGCCCCGGCTGTGCGAGTAGGCGTGCGAGTCGGCGCCGAGCCGGCCGGCGGCGACTCGTTCCTCTCGCCCCCACCCGACGATGGCGTCGTCCTCGGCGTGGACCATCACGGCGAGCCCGGCGGCGCCGGCCGCCTGCATCAGCTCGATCGCTTGGCCGCCCGCCACCTTGAGCCGATCGTACGTGAGGTAGATCTTCGCAGCCGCCAGGCCGGCGGCGGCAACGGTGGCGAACTCGGTCGGAGCCGGATCCCGCCAGTCGGTGACGATGAGGTGCATGCCGTAGTCGATCGTCATCTCAGCCGCCGCCCGTTCCATGGCGTCGTCGACGACGGCGCGTATCGAAGTGCCGCGGTGTTGGGCCGCGAACGGGACCACGGTGGTGGTGCCGCCGAATGCAGCCGAACGGGAACCGGTCCAGAAGTCATCGGCCGTCATGTCACCCTTCGACGACAGCTGGCCGAGGTGGACGTGGCTGTCGACGCCGCCCGGCATGACGTATGCTCCCGCCGCGTCGATCTCACGAGCCGCCGTGCCGAGATCGGTTCCGACCGCCGCGATGCGTCTCTCGCTGACGCCGATATCGCCCGTGGTCTCACCGGCCGCGTCGACGAGGCGCCCGTTGCGTATCACGAGGTCGAACTTCATGCCACCAGCTCGGTGATTGGCTTGCCGGTGGTGGCCTCGAGCCGTTGCAGCAGGCCGTCGAGATCGGCGTGGTCGAGCGCAGTGAGCGGCTTGACCGGGAAACGGGCCCGGGCGGTGGCGATCGCGCCCCGACGGCGCAGGATCTCCTTGCGCACCGCGATGCCGGTTCGGAGCTCGTGGCGGTTCACCGGGAGGAACCGGTCGAACAAGTCTTCGGCGGCGGCCCGCTGCCCGTCGCCGTGCAGTTCGATGACCCGGGCGAGGGCATCCGGAAAGGCGAACCCCGTCATGGCCCCGTCGGCCCCGCGGTCGAGCTCTTGCACCAGGTGGATCCCGTTGTTCCCGGTGAGGATCGGCACCCGGCGCAGCCCGGCCTGTTCCGCGTCACGGATCGCCGACAGCTTGCCCAGCCCCGGCTCGTCTTCGGCCTTGAGCATCGCCACCGAGGGGCAGGATTCGATGATGCCCTTCCAGGCGTCGAGCGAGATGTGGACACCTGAAGCCTTGGGGAAGTCCTGCACGCAGATCGGTACTTCCGGCCCCAATTCGTCGGCGACGTGACTGAAGTAGCCGACGACCGTCGCATCGCCCTGGAGCCCGGCCAGCGGCTGCAGCATGACCCCGGCACAGCCTCGGCCCATCCCGTACTCGGCCAGCGACGTGACCCGCGGGAGCGAGGCATCGGACACGCCGACGAGGAGGGGGATGTGGCCGGCCGCCGCCTCGAGTGCGGCGTCGACCACGGTCCGGGCGTCTCCGTCGGTCATCCGATGGGCCTCTCCCATCACGCCGAGCAGAGTCACTCCCACTGCGCCGCAGCCGACGTAGAAATCCATGAGAGGGCCGATCCCGGCGTGGTCGATGGCGCCGTCGGCCGTCAGCGGCGTCACGGCGATGGCGACAAAGCCTCCCTCGGGCAGTCCGGGCGGCGTCACCGGGCCTCTTCAAGCACCCGCCGCGCCGCGCTGACGGCGGCGCGACAGGGGTCGATGACCGGCACGCCGAGCTCCTCTTGGAGACGACCTTCCATGTGGGTCATACCGGTGCAGCCCAACACGATGACGTCGGCGCCGGCGGCGAGCAGGTCACGGCCGGCGGCAAGGGCCGCCTCGTGGGCCGCTGGGGTGTCGAGCTCCAGCACGCCGAGTCCCAGCGGAGTATCGGCGACGACACGATCGGCGACTCCGAGCTTGCGCCAATAGCTTTCGTGGCGCGGCAGCGAAGCGGCCACGCTCGAGATGATCCCTACCTTGTCACCCAGTGCCATCGCGGCGTGAATGGCCGACTCGGCTATCCCGAAGACGGGCACATCCGTCGTGGCTCGCAGGAACTCGAGGCCGGGATCCGAGAAACAGGCGACCACGTAAGCTGCCGCCGGTGACTCTTCAGCGGTCTCGATCATGGGGGCGACTGCTGCAGCAACATCATCGTCGGACTCAATGGCCGGCGGACCGCCGATCGAGGTCACGACCTCGACCCTCGGATCGACCGCGGCGACGGCATCGCGGATCTGCCCGCTGATGCGCTCCGAGCTGTTGGGGTTGATGACCAAGATTCTCTGCGATTCGACCACCGGCGGACCACCTCCTCGGGCACGCTGCCCGACTCTACCGATCGGCGGCCGCGGCGCGTCGGCGCCCCCGTTCTGTCGGACGGCCTTGATACCCTGCGAAGGTCGGATGGGCGGGCGCTCCGGCTGTCACATCACCAGGAGGTCAACAAAGGAGTAGATCCATGCCGCCCACGTACGAGTCTCGATTCACCGGTTTCCCGGCCGAAACGACGAAGTTCCTCCGGGACCTATCGAAGAACAACTCAAAGGCCTGGTTCGATGAGCACCGCGCCGAATACGACGACTTCTGGGTGGCACCGGCCAAGGCCTTCGTCGTTGCCGCCGGCGCGGCGTTGCGAGAGATCGCCCCGGTAGAGGCACAGCCGCGAGTCAACGGCTCGATCTTTCGCGTCAACCGCGACATACGCTTCTTCGCCGACAAGCGCCCCTACAAGGATCACCTCGACTTCTGGTTCTGGGAAGGGGAGCGGAGGAGCGCGGTGTCGGGCTTCTACCTGCGGATCACACCGGACGGGGTCGGCGTCGGTGTCGGCGCTCATGGGTTCGACAAGGATCGGCTCGCCTCCTATCGCGCCGCCGTGGCGGATCGCGCCTCCGGCGAGTCGTTGCGGGCCGCCGTGAGCGCCATCGAGAGGGCCAAGTTCGAAGTGAAGGGCGAGCACCTCAAGACGCTGCCCCGCGGTTTCGAGGCTCGGGATGAGTTCACCGCCCGGATGCTGCGCTACAACGCCCTGTGGGTCGGTGAAGACGAACCGGCCCCGAAAGTGTTCGCCGACCGGCGGTTCGTGGCGTGGGCGATGAACCGGTGGTCGAAGATGCTGCCCTTGCACCGCTGGCTGGTAGACACCCTGCAGTAGGGGTCGCTCCCAATGTCTAGGGGCAGCCGTCTGCCACGCGCAGATGGGCAATACCCTCACCGCGGTCGACTCCGGGCTGCGCCTCGGCCCAGTCCCCGCCGATCGATCCCGGCGTGAGGACCGGATTGCCGTAGCGGATGCCGACCCCGTCACCGTCCCGGAATCTGACCAGCGCTCCGTCGGGGATGGGAAACTCGATCTTGTCCGTGGAGAAATCGGGATATCGGCTCAATTGAAACTCGGTGTCGCCGATGCGGAGGATCCAGAAGAGCGCCCCCATGGTGAATCCTTCCTCGGAAGTCAGCACCACGCTCAGGCCCTCATCGGTAGCCACCAGCTCGGCGGCGCCCTCGATGCTCAGCCGGTCCGGCAGATCGCAGTCGTTGCCGTGGCGGGCAATGAGAATCGATACGCCAATGACGGCGGCAAGAGCGATGAGCGCCAGTGCCCCGCGTTGCCGGCTCATCTAGTTTCCAACTCCACGACGACACCTCATTAGTCGATAGCGTTTGGCACGCGATGGGCCGGCGCCGGGCCAACCTAGCCCGTGACCGCCCGGGCGTGTCTGGCGAAGTCGAACTCGGAGTCGAGAGCGGCCCGGAACGCCAGTCCATTCAGCGTGGCCAGCAGTATCTCGGTGCGTTCGGTGGCCTCGCCGGCCGCCAACGCAGGGTCGTCTCGCTGCATCGCCGCCCGAAAGCGGTCGGCCCGTTGCTCGTGGTGGCGCTGGATGCGGTGGTGGAGGTCGCCGCTGTTGAGCGCTCCGCTGACGGCGATCTGCACGTAGATCCGGGCGACGGTCGGATCCCTGGTAACGAAGGCGATGTATGCCTCCACCAGCTCGTTCAGCGTTTCGGTGCCGAGATGCGCCGGATCGGGATCAACGGCGGCGATCGCCTCGGCGACGACCCGCAACACGACAGTCTCTTTGGAGTCGAACAGGTTGTAGAAGCTGCCGACGCGCACTCCGGCCCGCTCACATATCGCCTTGAGCGTCGTGCCGTCGAGGCCCAGCTCGCCCAGCAGCTCGCGCGCCGCCTCGAGGATCCGCGCCTCGGTTCTGATGCCTACTTGATATCGGGCCACGGACTCTCCCGAAAACCGTCGGCTCGAATACTAGCGGAATGCGGGCGAAATTTGAATGTTGACTCAAATTAGAGTGTACAATCAAAATTGAACAGTGCAGGTGGGCGCGGTGGCTGCCGATGTTGAGAGGTAGTAGCCGGTGAAGCAGAGAAGAGATCCCAGATGAGCCACTACAAGAGCAATCTTCGCGATATCGAGTTCAACCTCTTCGAGGCCAATCAGCTCGAATCACTACTGGGCAGCGCACCTTTCGCAGATTTCGACCGCGACACGGTCATGGACGCCATCAAGGAAGTCGACCGGCTCGCCAAGAACGAGTGGTCGGAGAGCTTCGAGGAGGCCGATCGAGTTCCTCTGGAGCTCGTCGACGGCACCGTCGCTCTGCACGACTCGATGAAGCGGGGCCTCGACGCGTTCTACGGCGCCGAATGGGACAAGCTGTCGGTGCCAACGGAGTTCGGTGGCTATGGGGCGCCGTCGCAAGTGCGCTGGGCGATCCAGGAGCTCCTGCTCGGCGCCAACCCCGGCCTCTTCTTCTATGTCTCGGGCGGCTTGATGGCCGTCGTCATCGGCATGCTCGGTACCGAAGAGCAGGTGCGACAGTGGGCGCTGCCGATGATCGAGCGCCGGTGGGGCGGCACGATGGTGCTCACCGAGCCCGATGCCGGGTCGGACGTCGGTGCCGGGACTTCCAAAGCCATCCACGTTGCGGGCAACACCTATCACCTCGAAGGCGTGAAGCGCTTCATCACTTCCGGTGAGTTCGACCACGCCGAGAACATCATCCACCTGGTGTTGGCCCGTCGCGAGGGCGGCGAGCCCGGCACCAAAGGGCTGTCGATGTTCATCGTTCCCAAATACCACATGAACGAGGACGGCACGGTGGGGGCGCGCAACGGGATTGTGGCCACCAACATCGAGAAGAAGATGGGTATCAAGGGCTCGACCACTTGCGAGCTGACCATGGGCATCGACGAACCGTGCGTCGGATACCTGGTGGGAGGGGTCCACAAGGGTATCCGCCAGATGTTCAAGATAATCGAGGATGCCCGGATGCTCGTCGGCGCCAAATCGGCCGCGGCGCTGTCTACCGGCTACCTGAACGCACTGGAGTACGCCCAACTGCGGGTGCAGAGTGCCGACCTCACCGAGATGATGGACAAGACCGCCCCGCGGGTCGAGATCATCCGGCACCCGGACGTGCGCCGTATGCTGATGCTGCAGAAGGCTCACGCCGAGGGAATGCGAGCCCTGCTCTACTTCATCGCGGCAACGATCGACCGGCAGCGCTTGGAACCCGATGAGCCCTACTGGGACAAGCTGGAGGACCTTATGCTGCCGCTGCTCAAGGGTTACTCGTCGGAGAAGGCCTACGAGCTGCTGGCGCAATCGCTTCAGGTTTTCGGCGGTTCCGGGTTCACCCAGGACTACCCGATCGAGCAGTACATCCGTGACGCCAAGATCGACTCCCTGTACGAAGGCACCACCGGGATCCAGGCGCTCGACCTGTTCTTCCGCAAGATCGCTCGCGACCAGGGGGCCACCCTGGGCCGTCTGTCGGAGGAGATCCTCGAGTTGGTCAAGGGCGGTCCCGAAGAGCTCGCCGACGAGCGGCGCCTCCTCGGAACCGCAATGGAGGACGCCCAGGCGCATATCGGCGTGATGGTCGGCCACCTGATGGCCTCGATGGGCGGCGACAAGCCGGCCATCTACAAGACCGGCCTGCACACGAATAGCCTGCTGGAGAGTCTCTCCGAAGTGGTCATAGGCTGGCTGTTGCTCAGGCACGCCGAGATTGCCCTGGCGGCCAAGGACAACGCCTCCGGCGACGATGTCGACTTCTACGCAGGCAAGATCGCCTCGGCGCGGTTCTTCGCCCGCCATGCCCTGCCCAAGGCCAAGGCACGCCGCGAGGCCGCCGAGCAGGAAGACGGCTGGCTGATGGAGATGAGCGACGCTTCGTTCTAGCGCCGCCTCCGGGGACATCGCCGACCTCGCCTGAAGAGGAGGGCTTTCGGCCCTGTTGCTCCTCGTGCGCGGGGTAGAGACTGACAAGTACCGGTTGCGGGCATGTCCGCGGTGCAACCGGCATCGGGGGCGCCCGCTCGTCGCGCGAGGGGGAAGCCATGCGCAAGTTAGCCGTAACCGTTGTCTCTCTGATGTGCCTGTTCGCTCTGGCGGGCCCGGCCACAGCGGGCGGAACCGATCGGTTCC
>JBFISZ010000053.1:0-14578 GCA_041608315.1 Acidimicrobiia bacterium
GGTGCCGGCGGCGGTCACCGTGCCATCGAACTCGGCATAGATGGCGAGTCCGTAGATGACTTCGGCGCGGACGAGCCGCGGCAGCTGCTCACGCGCCAAGGCCCGATTGACGAGGATCGCCAGCCGCCGGCCCCCAACGGAACGCAAATCGGGAAAATGGTGTCGATCCAGCTCGATGTCGATGTTGTGGGTTCGCTGTCCTCTGATCCGGAGCCGCAGGCGGGGGTTGCCCGATCCGGCGAAGTTGAACCCATCGGCCGCAGTGGCTTCGAGCACCGCTACGTGACCGGCAGTCCAGCCGAGCGCCGCCCGCGCCCGGCCTCCGGTCGGTGAGATCGTGGCGCCTCCCAGGCCGCGCAACCGGATACCAACCGGATAGGGGTAGATGCTCGCCTGGGCGCCGTCGGCCAGCAGCCTCGCCTCGACGAAACGCGCGATCTCGAACGGGGTTGCCTGATGGATGTTGGCGAAGTCACCATCGGTGTCATCGAAGTCGATCGTGACGTCCATCGGGGCCTCGAACACCGCAAGCGCCGCCGTGGCTGGAAGAGCGATCGTGGCTCCCGCCGGGCCGGCCGCAGCTACAACCTCGACGAGCCCTGTAGTGCCGCTCACCATCCCTCCGGCGATATCGACGGCGGCGGATGCGTCGGCCCCCACCGCGGAAGCAGGGGCCGCCACCTCGAAGGTGCGACCGGCGCTCGCCCGCATCAGCAGGGTGCGCGCCGCATCCGCCGCCACAACCGGGAACTGCCGGTAGGCGGCGCGGCGCTCCGTGGTGAGCAGCCCTTCGACCGTCAACGCCCCGTCTTCGATCAGGTCGCCGGTGGCTTCGACGAGCACGAGCAACCCCAGCGCGGGCCCCCCGAGATCGGCCGGCCAGGCCGCCGGTAGCGATTCGACCAGCGGCGCGCCGGCCGGCATGGGAGCGGGAACGGTGTGATCGGCCAGAACCGTCCATGATCCCACCTGCCCGGCGAGGCCGCCCGCTCGGAATGTTGTCCAGAAGTCACTTGGCAGGTGAGGCGGGCCCACGTCCACCGGGGCATGGAGCACCACGATCCTCACAGTGCTGGCGGGCAGAGCGGCGGCATTGTGGACTTGCACCAGCAGCACCCCGGCTCCTCCGGGCACCACCGGGTCGTTGACCAGGTCGAGATCGAACTCCACCCCATCGACCCTCCGAGCCGCCAACTCGGCACTGAGCGCGTGAACGAATTTGACGTCGGGGCTGGAAGGGCGCGCCGGGGCGGGATCGGCGGCGAAGAGGCTGGGCAATGCGGGAGCCGGCCGGCCGCTCCCGTCGTCGGATTCACTTGCTCGGAGGAATAGCTGTACATCGTTGGGGGTGACGGCGCGGACGGTCCTGACAAAGGATCCCCGGCCCCACGCCCCAGCCCGCAGCCGCCCAGTCATCGGCTCGAAAGCGAGGTCGGTGATCGGGACGTTGGGAAGGCCCTCGTTGAACCGGCGCCATGTGGTGCCGCCGTCGGAGGATCGGAAAACGCCGCCGCTGGTCGCCACGAACACCTCGTCGGGAGCCTTGGGATCGATCTCGATCGCATGGACCCCGACGAACTTGCCATCGACCTTCACGCCGTCGATGCGGTCCCATGTATTGCCACCGGTGGTGGTTTTGAAGAGCGTCGGAAGGTGACCGGTCGATCCTGCGGAGAGGATCCCGACGAAGGCCGTCGCCGCATCTGTTGGATGAAGCGCGATCGCCTCGATCGGAGAGCTGCCCAGCCGGAACTCCGCCGATCCGACTTCGGTCCATGCCACCCCGTCCTCACTGCGAAACACCCGCCCGTCTTCCGATCCGACCCAGGCCTCGCCCGGTCGGGCGTCGGAGAGCACAACCTCGCTCGGCGGCGCTCCCCGGACGCGCATCTCCAGCTGGACGTCGACGTTCACACCGGAGCCGTCCAGCAGTCCGACAACGATGCGGTATAGCTCCTCCACCGTGACGCTGCGCAGGTTGCCGACGGAACCGGCCGTGATCTGGATGGGTCCCGCCGTGCTGCTGCCGTCGGAGAGGCTCAGCTCGAGCGGGGCGGGACCGGGCGGCTCGAGATTGAAGCTGTTCCGATTGCGCACATGGTGCTTGCCGTTGACCTCGGCGTTGCTCCAGCCGAACAGAGCCAGCGACTCCTGCTCGATCGAATCGAGGCCCAACCGCGCGGCCGCTGACCCCGCAGCCAGGACGCTGCTGCCGTCGTGTGCGGTGAGCCGGATCCACTTGGTCACGGTGCCAGCGACGACATCGACGTCGTCCCCGGCCAGCGCGGCACGGAGCAATGCCGCCAGCTCACCCGGGGAGACGTTGCCGCGGTCGGGCAGGCCGGTGAGGTCGACGGTGCGCGCCGGACCTCCGTTGATGCTGACATCGAGCCGATCGGCCCCCGAGAGGTCTCGGCCCACCCGTGACGAGGCGTGGTCGAAGCCGGAGGACCCCACAGTCACCGATGCCGGCAGCCCGTCCGTTCCGCGATACGTACCGGCATTGACCCCCAGCGGAGACAGCCCGTCCACCGGAAGGGGCGCGACCGCCGGGCCACTCAGCGTGATGGTCTGTCCCGCCCCCAATCCCCTCGTCGTCAGCTCGACGGCGGCCGCCATGTCCCGGAAGGCCGGGAGCACGGTAACGGTGTCGGGAAACGCCGCAGTGAGAACCCGTACGGCCTCAGCAACCGTCACCGCCCCGATATCGCCCACGGCCGCGGCCGAGAAAGTGGCGCGGTGCTCGACTCCATCGAGCTCGACGACGAGCTGGTCGCCATCAACGAGCTGGAACGGACCGGGCAGTCTCCCCTGCAGCCGCACTACGGCCGGCCAGGGTGCCGGATCAGTGAGCGGCTCGTGGCGGCCCCGCCGGCTGATCAATCCGGGGACAAAGCCGAGCCGCACGGCACCCAGGGTCGCCGCTACCCGCACTTCGGCGCGATCGAGTGAGCCCGGCTCGTAGACCAGATCGAGTGCGCTACCGACCGGCTCAACGCGCCAATTCTCCCCCGTCTCGGCGCGGCCCCCGTAGAGCCGGCCTTCCCGCGCCAGCAGCACCCGGCCCGGATCGGTTGGATGGCGATCGGAGTCGGCAACGAACGCCGGGCCGTCCTCCGGTCGGAATCCTTGCTCGACAGACCGGTCGGTTACGGGAGCGCCGGGCGGCTGTTCCTCCGGGAAATGGCGGTCCCGGTATCCGGGGAACTGGGCCGCCCCAATGTCGTTCTGCGTCGTGACCAGGTAGCGGTAAGGGTCATCCGAGTCGAACAGGATGAAACTTCCATCGCCCCCACCCACCTGCCGCCACGTCGCTCCGCCGGTGGTCATGTGCGACGCGTTGTCCTGCATTCCCATCGCTTGGAGCCCTGGAAGCAGCGAGCTCTGATTGAGGTCGTACATCTGAGAGGCGGTGATGCCGAGGTCGCGCCGCCGCCAGCGCACCGCGCCGGGAGGCACGGGCCGGGAGTAGAAGACCGATCCCCCGTCGGCCCAGTTCTCACTCTCGAAAATGCCCCCGTCGTTGCCCACCCAGAGATGACCATCGGGCGACACCGTGAACTGGTGCTGGTCGGCGTGGTGACTGCGCAGGCCATCATCGTGCAGGCCCCAGTACATCGCCCGTGACCAGCCAACGCCGCCGTCGTTCGAGGCGTGGATGAGAACCATCCCGGTGGCGACCTGCCTCCTGTCATCGGGGTTGACCGCGATCGCCAGGTTGTAGGCTCCTTGGTCCTCCTCGACCCAGTCGGGATGCTCTTCCTGGCGGCGCCAGGTGGTGGCAGCCGCGTTCCCGGCTCGCGGGTTGGTGCAGCGCCAGACTCCGATGTGCCGGCCCTGCGTATCGACAAAGCGGGCATAGATGCGCCCGGGCGGACCGGAGAACACCGCGATCTTGCCCCGACCCGGCCAAGCCTCATGGGCAGCCAGGGGACCGGCGACCACCTTCTGGTTGGCCGGATTGGCGAGTTCCGCTTCGAACGCGGCAACGGTGGTGAGGCTCAGCGGGTTGTCGATTCTGAAGATGGCGCCCTCACCAGCCGTGCTCGTGCCCCGCACGAGATACACGCGACCGTCGAGGAAGGCGACATCCGAGAAGTACGTGCCGTTTTGGACATGGTTCCAATCGCCCCCGCCGTTGCGGGTATGGAAGATGCCGTCTTTGCCGACGGCGAGGCAGTGGTCGGCGTTCGTCGGATCGACGGCGATCGCATCGAAACCCTGGTGGTGGGGCGGGTGGGGTGCCGCCCCCGGCGCTTGTGCCAGCCAATCCTCTCCCCCGTTCGTGCTGACGAATATCCCGTGGCCGCGGATTGCGAGGCCGGCGGGGTCGTTCTCGCCGGTGGCGACGTAAACCTTGTCGGGGTCTTGTGGCGAAACCGCGATCGCGCCGACGGCGAGCGAGGTTTCGTCGTGCCACAAGGGGAACCACGTCTGGCCGCCATCATCGGACCGGTAGGGTCCGCCTGAGGCCGACCCGGCGTACCATCGCTGCGGATCGGACCGGGCGACCGCCAGCGCCGAGATGCGACCCCCGATGTTCCGCGGCCCCGTGAGCGTCCAGTTGCCTCGATCGTCGGCGGGTGCCCATGCCGAAGCGGCGGCGGGGCGGGGGGCGCGGTCGTTGCCGGCGTTGCGCGCTGCCAGCCCGGGACCAGAGACGCCCGCCGTGAACCGCACGGCGGGCTCGACCTCGGCGAAAAGCTCCGGTGCGCCGCCCCAGGCGGCGCGGGCGGCAAGGTCTTCTCTGGGCTCGCCGGCGGCGATTTCGCCGCGCAATTCCGGGTCGGTGGCCATTCGCTCAGCCTTTCAGTTCCAGGAGGTAGCGGATGCCATGACTCAGCTCGGCGTTCGTCGGCCGCTTCGTGGTGCCGTCGGCGGCGATGTACTCGGTGCTGTAAGGCATGGCAATGTCGGCTTCCGTGTCCGCCGCGGGGTCGCTGGCCACCCGGAGCCACGCCCGCCACATCGGGATCCATCCCATGGCGGTGGCGACCCGCTCGCCGGCTTCGGTTTGGGCACTGCGATGTTGCCCGCCGCGACGGCGCATCAGCGGATCGGCCGTCTCGGGATCTCCCAGCTTCTCGCTGCGGGCCCGGCCGCCCACGAGCATGCGCCATTCGTTGATGCGGCGCTCGTCGAGGTTCCACTTGCGGAACACCTCGGCCACCTCGCCGAGCTGCTTCTCGTCGGCGGGGAGGTCCGGCAGGCCGTCATCGACCGCGACGCTCCCGCCGCGCAGCGTTGGTGCCGCCGCCATGGCGAGGAGCACGGTGAGGTCGGCTGCGGCTCCCAGACCGGTGCCCTCCAGGTCGCCGATGGCCTCTATCGGCACCACCGGGAAGGCGTCGACACGGGAAAGGGCATCCCCGTTCAGGCCGGCGCCGATCGAGTGCTCGACGCGTGGCGCGTGGCGCAGCACATAGGCCTTGTCCTCGTCGTCGGGCAGCGCGACGAACCGCTCGCGCGCCGTCACATGGTCGATGCGGGGACCGTCGTCACCCGGGTCGGCGAGCGTCGCCGGCCACGGCAGGGTGTACTGCGGATCGTCCGCACCGACGGCCGCGGCGTGCAACCCGGGGACGGCTCCGTCGAGTAGGGCGGCCAGCTCCGTCGGGGTCACTCCCGCCGGGTCGATCGGGACCTCGACTGCAGCCAGCCCGGCCGGCCGGAGAGTCACCAGCGCGTCATCGTGTCGGATCTCACACTCGACGTCCTCGTCGACCCACACGCGGACCAGGCCCCGCATTCCCGTGGGGAAAGCCAGATGCTGCAGCCCGGCCACGGCGGGTGGGTTCGTTTGCGGGTCGACCCACATTCCCGTCTCAGTGAAGACCCGAGCCAGCGCCACGGGATCCTTCGGCTCGGCGGAGACCGCTCGCAGTGCGTCGGTGAGCCCGATCCGGCGATCCTTCCGCATGAACCATGACCAGAAGCCGCCCCCATGGGACAGCGGGACCGCCAGACCGATTCCGAGCCCCAGCCAGAGACCCAGCGCGGCGACGATCAGGACGAGCCAGTAGGGCCACGTGTCGTCGGCCTCATCGACGGCCAGCTTGGCGATCGTCGAGAGAATGACGGTCGCCAGGCTGGTGATGATCGGAACGGTCTGCAGCCCGAAGATGAAGCTGGGGCCGGGCCGATCATTGGCGGCGGCGACGATGCTGCGTATCGCGGCGTACACGTCGAGACTCACCATCGGCGTGAAGATGCCCAGCCACCGTCCCAGCGGGCCCATATCGACACCGAGGCCGACACCGGTGAGCACTGCCCGGGCCACAGCCATCACCAAGGTGTTGATGAACGGCTCGTGAAAGTCCCCAACCAGTCCCCAGAGAATCATTGAGTAGACGAACGGGCTGACGCTGCCGACACCGAGGCCGAGGGTGGCCAGCTCGAAGACGGCTCTCTCGTCCAGCGGCTGACCGGGATTGAAGAACCTGCTGGCATGGGGAAGCGCCAGGCCGGCGAGCATGGCGATCGGCGGCCCCAACATCAGCGGCGTGAGGATCCCCCACCACGCCGGCCACGACCACGAAGACGCCCCCAGGTTGCTGCGCAGCATGGCGTAGGCATTGCGCATCCGCCGCGGGGTCAACCATTCCCCGAAGTCCGGCTGATGGTCGGCGAACCCCTGCCGGGGTCGGGTCGGAAGGTGATGCACGCTTTGCAGCGCCTGGAGGTAGGCCTCCCACAGCTCGGTCGGGACCTGGTCGACGGCCGGCCACCAGCCGGCCACTTGGGCAGCATCGATCCCGGGGAACAACCGGCGCCGGATCAGCTCATCGGTGGCGGCCGCGCCGCCGGATGCGGCCCACCTTCCCCAGTCGCGGTTCGTCTCGAGAGCCAGCAGGTCGGCCATCTGGGGAGCGACGATCACACCGGCGCTGGTTGCGGCCAGCAGTCCCATCGTCGTCGCCCGGATCCGGGCCTGGGCCTCGGCATTGGACGTCTTGGTGAGACCGATCCTCCCCACTTCGAGTGAGAATTCGGCCGACGCCACGTCGACGAGGCTGCGGCGCGGGTCGGGTGTGCCGCGCCGTATCGCTTCCGACACCCAATCTCCACCCGGGGCGAAGACGGACGCAAAGGCGGGGACCTCGAGACCGACCGCGCCCAGCAGGGGAAACGCGCCGATACCAGACAGGGGAACGTTGGGATTGGGCGGTGCCGCCGGGCCGCCGCGGAACATGTCCTGGGCCGCTTTGGCCAGAGTGAGCACCTGCCGTTCGATGGCCGCCGGCCGAGTCGTGGTGCTCCGGTGGCTGCCGAGAGTCGGCCGCACCTTGTTGGTGTTGATGCGCCGCTCGAGCGCGTCCACGGCGTCGGACAGCCTCTTGTGGGCCAGCAGCGCGGTCGCGGTCGGGATCAGCACGCTGGGACCGCGGCGCCCGGTCGCTTCGGAGATCGGCCCGGCGCCGAGGATGTCGCCCGTGCCACCCGCGGCGGCGCCGGCTGCCGCCGCGCCGCCTGCCGCCTTGACTTCGACAATCCTCATGGCGCTGCGACGCTCGGCCTGCACCAGCTCCTCGATGTCAGTTGCGGTGCCGGCAAACTCGTCACCGCCGGCATGAAGCAGTGCGAGCAGAACCCGGTGCTGACCGGCCGACTCGCCGGCCGGCGGGAGGAGATCCGACCGGAGGTCGAAGGTAACGAGCTTCGGGTTGCCGGCGATGACACCATCCACGGTCCTGATGCCGACGGTCTTCCAATCGGCGGTATCGATCGCGGTGCCGGCCTGGACAGCCGCCTCGAACCCCGCCGGGAGGTCGGGCATCGTATCGCCGTCCGCCATCCGGCCGAGCAGCAACATGACCCGGACACCGTTTGAGGCGAAACGCGAGCGGCTCCGCACGTTGACATGGACCTTGGTGGTCACCACGGCGGCGGGCACGTTGGCGAGCACCGGGGGAACGGCAGGCGAGAAAGCCTCGAAGAACTGCACTATGTCGATGGCGCCGCTCGGATCGAGCGCGTATCGGCCCTGGTTGTTCGGAGCGTCGACGATGATGTCGGGGCTGGGATGGGTGCCACTGCTCTTGCCAAGGTCGCGCGGGAGCGCCAGCCCGACCGGTACCGGTCCCCGGCCCGTATCGAGCAGGTTGGTGCGCAGGTAGATCTCGGAGGCCGGGGTGGGGTCGCCATCGATCGGTAGCTCCCACATGCCGCGCCCGTGCAAGGTGGCCCGGAGCCGCTTCTTGGGCCGCTGGGCGACGGGCAACGCCCGGACATCGGGGGCGATCGGGAAGAGATCGAGATCGACGACTGCCGTGTCCGGAAGCCCGGGCTGGAGGGCACTCCAGTTGGCGCCGGCATCGGTCGACTCCCACACCCCGACGTCGGCGGCGACCCACAGATGCGAGGCATTGTCGGGGTCGACGACGATCTTGTTGTGCTGGCTGTCGATCAGGGTGTTGGGCCCGGTACCGGACCGATTGGTCCATACCCAGGCCGGCGGCGCTCCTGCGGTGAATTGTGCCTGGAGGACCCGTTGCGGACCATTGGGCCGACCCCCAACGGTCACCCAGATGGACTTGCCCGAGGCGTCACGCTGATCGATGGCAATCGACGTGATGGGGCGCCCTCCGGCACCCGGCACCGGCGGCAGAGCTTGGGCCGGCTGCCACCCGGCCGCAGTCTCTTCAAACATGAAGACGCGCCCGTCATCGGTTCCGGCAAACAGCACGCTATGAGTGGCGAAGGCCAACGACCGCGTTCTCGTCTTCGGGGCGAAGGCGTCGGTGGCGTAGTCGTCGCTCGGTATCGACTTCCAGCGTCCCCCGAAGTTGTCCGAGATGAACACCCGCTCGCCGCCAAAGGCGACTCGTTTCGCATGCGCGGCATTGCCGTCGTTGGGAACCCCGACCATCGGGGAGTAGAAGCTGGTCTCCTCGCCGCTGGCGAGGCTCACGTCGGCGCCGCTACGGGACCAGCGCGCCCCGTCGGTCTTGGCCTTGCGGATCGTCGCGTTGGTGTAGATGTTCAGGAACTCGGCCGGGTCGTTCCAGTTGATCACGGTGTCGCCGCCGTCGCCGGGAAGCTGGTGGACCCACACCTCAGAGCCCGTGTAGCGGACCCCACCGTTGTCCTGCACCCCGCAGAAGAAGTACGCCGGGTTGGAGGGATGTTGGTCCAGCCCGTTGGGGGTCAGGATCGCCAGGCCGGTGTTGCGCGCTGCGAACAACGACGATCCGGAGCCGCGGGCGTTGTCGGTCACGAAGAGCCCGCCGTCGCAGCCCACCCACAACACATCGCTGCTTCCGGGGGCATGCAGCAAGGCGTGCACGTCGGGGTGAACGGAGTCGCCGATATGGCGATCCTTCGCCTTCACCTCGGTCCCCGAGATCTCGATCTCGAGTCGATATAGTGCCGCCGCGCTGGAACCGACCGTGGACCCTCCCACGTACACGACGTTGGCGTTGTTCGGGTCGACCGTCAGTGCCTGGTCGTATTCGCCTTGCGAGTGGCTGGTGCTCGTGTTCTTGCCGAAGAGCTTCTCGGGAACGCCGGAGACTTGGCGCCACTGTCGGGTGGCGACGGCTTCGTCGAGGTCGAGCCGCCACAGCCCGAGGAGCTGGCCCCTCCGATCGGTGTCACCGACCTTGAACGTGTCCGATATGAGGGCGTAGAGCACGTTGGCCGTTCCGGGGCTGATGGCGAGCGTGACGCGACCGACGTCGCTCGCCGGGAAGCCGGGGATGGCTAGATCACTCCACGCCATCCCACCGCCGGTTGTCGCCTTGTAGACCCGATCGAGATACCGGGCCGCATAGAAGCGCGTGTCTCCGCCGAATCGTTTCACAGCGATCCCGGTGAAGATGTCGACCCCACCGACGGCGCCGGGGATGTTGTCGCGCAGCCATACGGGTGGTGTGGCCGTCGGATTCCTCCGCCATATGCCGTCGGTGGTGGCACCGACGGCGAGTCCCGAGTCGGCCGGGTCGACGGCCAGGCCGAAGAACCCGTGGCCGTCGAGCATGTTGGCAACGGGGCCGGTGGCTTCTCGCGTCCAGCTGAACCCCCCGTTCTCCGACCGGTAGACGCCGACTCCGGTATATGCAGTGGACCCGCCCCAGCGTTCGCCGGTACCGAGATAGAGGGTGTCCTGGTCCGGGGTCCCCCCGTCGACCAGCGCGATGGCGCCGCACGCCTGCGTGTCGACACCGCGGACGAAGCCCCGCGGCGGCGTGCCGGGGACAGTCGTGACAAAGAGCCCGCCGATGGGATCCTGGTCCTCGTCATCGGACATCGGCTGCCAGGTCCGGCCCGCATCCACGCTCCGCCACACACCGCCGTTGGCCGTTGCCGCGTAGACCCGACGGCCGTCATCGGAGATCGCGATGTCCGGAACCCGGCCGCTGACCACCGGGTGGCCCCCGGCCTGGCCTTCGGTGACGGCATACGGGCCGAGGGGGATCCAGTTCTTGGCCCCGGCGGCCACATCGAGTGCAGCCTCGAGGCCGAGATCGTCGGGGGCCGCATGGTCGTCGACCTGCCGCTGCCGGTACGCCTCCCGCTGGCGCCGGAGAATTGCGGCCGGGCTGTCGTCGCCGCGTGCGGGGGCGGCGTCGTCGCCGCCGGCGGCCCGCTCGGCGAAGAACTCCGCGTCGCGGCGGCTCCCCCGACCGGTCCGACTCACAGCGAGATCCCGCCGCTGACGCTCACCGAGCCCGAGAGTGACGATGAGGAGACTTCGCCGGGTAGGGCGGCCTGGAGCCGTCCCAGCGCCTCTGCCGTCTCTTCGAGCCCGACATCGAGCTGAAGCGCGATTCCCTCGAGCGCGGTGAGAATCGGCTCCAGCAACCCGCGGACGTCGAGGCCCCCGGCCAGCTCGAGGATCGTGGCGTAGATGTCGCAGACATCCTGAAAGATCACCGTAGGACGGAGCGTGTCGAAGGTCGTCTCGACCGTCAGCGTCATGTCGTCGATGACCCCCCGAACGGGAGCGAGCGGATCGAACGTCTCCAACCGGTCGACGGTGGCATCGAACCGGGCGATCACGTCGCCGAGCAGCGCCTCCGGAGTCAAGGCGGCGATCTGGCCGCCGATCTCGGCGTGAAGGCTCGTCACCTCGTCGATCACGGGGCCGATGTCGATCAACCCAACCGCCGATTCGATGGCGGTCGTCATCTCGAGCGCCGGAGCCAGCGCGGCGTCGATGATCTCGGTGACTTTGTCGCGGATGGCGGCAATGAGATCCCGGAGCGGTGGCAGGACCCGGTCCGGGCCGGCGATATCGAGCAGCGTCTCGATGATGCTCACGAACGGACGCTCCGGATCGGTTACGCCGAAGCGCGCCAGCAGGCTGCGCAACCAGGCACCGATGGAGGTGATGGGGCGCAATGCGTCGGTGAGGCCGTCGGTGATCGCGTTGATCTCGCTGTGGCCGTTGCCCGATACCTGCAGCATCGCCGCGGCATCGAGGTCGAGACGGGCGAGGTAACGCCCCCGGTTCTCGATGATCGGGCCGAGCAGCTCGGCGGGCGAGGGGCCGGCCAGAAGTGGTTCGACCGCATCCTTCAGCAGCGTGTCGGCGGCGAGGTTGTCGGCGGCCGCCTGCAAGGCTCGATATTGGGCCTGGGCGGCAGCGACAAGGGGCGCCGGATCGAGCTGGCGCACCGCGTCCCGAGTGTTACCGAGCAGCTCGGCCGATGCCTGCAGCCGACCTTCGATCGACAGGCGGCCGTCGACCTCTCCAAACCAGGTGGCGACCGCCGCCCAGGCGTCCGCATCGGCCGCCATACCGGCCGCCTGGGAAAGACTGGAGACGATCGCGCCGATCGGCCCCGTTGCCGAGGGCAGCTCGGAGAGCAGGCCATCGATTGTCGAGCGATCGAACCCGGTCGCGATGGCTGCGGGTTCGATTCGATCCAAAGCCGTCACGACGAAATCCCGCACCGATTGGATCGCAGGCGCCCACTCGTCCAACCGCAACGAGTCGATCACCTCTTGGCGCACCCCGTCGACTTCGGCTCGTGCCGGCTCGAGGAGGTTGCGCGGATCCAGGTCGTCGTAGCGGACGATCAGGTCGTCGAAGACCGCCTGGATCGGAGCCAGCACATCCTGCGAGATGTCGACCCCGGACAGCAGTCCCTGCACTTCGGCCAGCGCCGCTTCAACCGGCTCGAGCACAGCCGCCGGGTCTATGGCAGCGACGGTTGCCCGGAACTCTGCGAAAGGCCCGTCCTCGAACTCGAGGATCGCAGCCTTCGGGTCGACCGAGGCAAGAAAGCCGAGAACCGCCTGGTAGGCGGCATCAACCTCGTCGAGGACGTCGGTGTTCAATGCAGCAATGATCCCGCTCAGCTCGGCTTGGAGCCGGTCGGCAATCACATCGAATCGGATCTCCTTGACCGGCTTGACGGCGTCGACAACTTCCTGCTGAACATCGGTCGGGAGCACTCCAAACGGAACCGCATCCACGACGTCGGCCGTGGTATCAATGACGTCGATGGCGGTGTCGAAGTAGGGGGCAAGCTGGGCGCGCGTCAGCGTCTCGACCACGGCTCCGAGACCCGATTCGATCGCCTCTTGAACCGCGGCGATGTCCACCGCGTCGAGGGCCGCGGACAGCCGGCCGAGCGCAGTGGTGATCAGCGCGGCGGCGCCCTCGATCGAACCGCGGATCTCGACGAGAACCGTGCTCACCGTCTCGGCCACTGTGACGATGGGCTCCTGGGCGACGGCGATCGCCGTCTCGATTCCGTCGAGCACGTCCCTGACGGGCTCCACGACGGTATCTATGGCGATCTCCACCGGACTGAGATCGATGTCCTGCACCAGGTCGCGCACAGTCCGGATGGCAGAGGAGACCGAGGCGGCGACGGTCTCCAGCGTGGCCACTACTTCGGTGATCGGCGCGACGATGGCCTCGAGCGAGCCGGTGACGATGCCGACCACGCCGGCGGCGTCGAATGCCGCCACATTGTCGCGGAGCTCAACCAGCAGCTCGAGCCCTTCCCCCACGATCTCGTCCAGAGATCCGGCCGGATCCGGCAGGGGCAGGTCGAGGACCGGATCGACGAGACCCCGGATCGTGACGGCCAGCTCGCCGACGGGGGCCAGGGCGGCTTCATCGAGCGCGGCCCGCGCCACCACGAGGCCGGCAGCGCAGCCCGCCACGTCGAGACCGAGGAGCGCGCCTTCGCCGAACGCGAGACCCTGCGTCCAGACGTCACGAACCTCGTGGACCGTTCGCATGAACTCGTCGATAGGCGCGATAACGCGCTCCACGGCGCTCAGGTCGGCCGGATCGATAGTCGCCAGGCCGGCGGCAAGCGAAGTGTTGGTGGCGAGCCGTTCCAGGCGAATGCCGGCGTCCCTCGCCAGCGCGACGTCCAGCATCGAGTCGACCGTCTTCGACTGGTTGAGCAGCTTCACCGTGAGCGCCTCAGTGGCCATGAGACCTCCGGCGAGGGTCACCAGACCGGCGACGCCGCCGACGGGCCCCTGCAACTTGCCGATCGCACCGCCGAGCGACACACCGGGCACGAGCTCAGCGAGCACCGCGAAGAGGTCGCCGATCGGGCCTTCCTGGACGGCCGCCGTCACGTTGTCGATGCGCAACCCGATTGCGTTGATCCCGAGCGTTTCATCGATACCGGAGCCCAGCGAGTCGATGTCGATCTGGCCGCCCAGCTGTACCGCCCCGGTCGCCCGTCGCAGCGGATCGAGCAAGCCCGCGATCGAATCCATGTCGCCGAGGTCGCCCACGATGTTCAGCGCGGCGCCTGCGCTGGCGAGAATGTTGCCGATCTCGGGCGGAGCCAGGCCGGCGATGAGGTCGAGGATGCCGGTCGCGTCGAATTCCACGTCGCCGAAATCGGCGTCGAAGAGGCTCGCCGCCAAGCCGTCGAGCGTCGCCGCGAAATCAAAGTCGCCGTCGCTCGTGAACTGCGCCTCGAGCGTCACCGAGAGCATCAGCGGCCGATCACGATCGAGAGTCGGAGGATGCCACCGGGCGGGAAGGGACCGTTGAGACCGATCAGCGGCGACGAGCTTCCGGACACCGGCAGGCCCCGCCGAGTCATCAGGTAATCACAGTCGATGTCGATTTGGATGGAGCCCCCGACCTCCATGAGCTCTCCCTTGATCCGATCGTCGAATCCGAACGGCTTGAAGATGAGGGTGGCGCCGTCCACGTCGGTGGCGCCGTGGATCCGCCGAACGGGTCCGCCCGACCTCGAATCGGGCAGCGACAGCACCGTGATTACGTTCCGGGCGAAGGGTGCCAGCCGGCTCCGGTTGAGAACATCGCTGAAGGTGGCGCGGAAGCTCGACAGGATGTCGATGGCCTCGTCGAACTCAACCGGTTGCGTGACGTCCCAGTTGAGATCGACGAGACGGGCGATGTTCTCATCGAATCCGGGCCCGGGAGGGCCCTGGGCACCTTGCGGGCCGGGTTCCCCCTGCGGACCTTGCGGGCCGGGAGGCCCTTCGGGGCCGGGATCCCCCTGCGCCCCCGAATCCCCCTGCGGACCCGGAGGCCCTTCAGGTCCGGGCTCACCCTGCGGGCCCGGATCACCCTGCGGACCCGGCTCACCCTGCGGACCCGGAGGCCCTTCAGGTCCGGGCTCAC
>JBFISZ010000054.1:0-14428 GCA_041608315.1 Acidimicrobiia bacterium
GGACATAGACGTCGTCGGTACGGCGGTCGACGGCAATCAACTCATCGAACTGGTTGCGGCCACCGCTCCCGACGTCATACTGGTCGACATCGAGATGCCGGGAACCACCGGGATTGCCGCCCTGGGAAGCATGGAGGATGCCCCCCCGGCCATCGTCGTCACCATGCACGCCGACGCGGAGCACCGCGCGAAAGCCGCGGCAGTGGGTGCCGTCGGGTTCATGTCCAAATCCACTCCCCTGCCGGACCTGGCCGCGGCAATCCGGGCGGCGGCCGCCGGCGAATCTCTCATGACCGACGATGCGGAGTCGATCCTCATGAAGCATCAGGATCCCGTCCTCTCCGCCGGGGCCGCCGCGCTCACCGCTCGCGAGAAGGAACTGCTCGGCATGCTGGCTTCTGGCATCAGCGGCACCGAAGACCTGGCGCACCGGCTCTTCATATCGCAGAAGACGGTGAAGAACCACCTGGCATCCATCTACGACAAACTGGGCATCACCGACCGGGCCCAGGCCGCCGTCGAGGCGATAAGGCTCGGGTTGCGACCCCAGTCAGACGATTAGCGGCCGCCACTCTCTGTGGCGGCAAATCCAACCCTCCGTACGAAATAGTGCGCCAGACCTATAGAAAAAGGGGCGGAGGTCACATAGGCTGAGCGATGGATCACCCTGCCATACAGGAGGTAAAGCAGAAATGCTTCGCATGTGGACGGCTTTTCAGAGCCGCTTTGTAGCCGACGAAGAAGGCGCCAGCCTTGTTGAGTACGCACTGCTGGTCGCTTTGATCGCAGTCGTGGCTCTCGTCGCCATCCGTTTCCTCGGAAACGCCGTGTCGGACGAGTTCAACAGTGTCGGAGGCCAGCTCTAGGGCTACCGAAAGACCAGAGAAAAAGGGCGCCCAGAGGGCGCCCTTTTTTGTTGGGGTCACACCCAGCTGTGCAAGAGCTCCCCGCCGGGGAATGTATAGCCCGACGAGAAGTGGTAGGCACCGAGTACCTCCTCGGGTTGCAGCGGCATGTGCTCCTCGAGTTCCGACGGGTAGAACTCGAGGCTGCCCTCTCCGGTCCAGATGTCGTCGCTGATTCGAACGTTCTCGGCGCCAAGCCGTACCCGCTCGAGGACCGAGGGCGCTGCATCCTTCACGATGCTGGGAAAGTGCCGGATGTGAAACAGCGGCAGACCCATCGGCTTGGAGAGCTCGGTTGGGGCCCGAGTCGCACCGGTCGGCGGCAGCGCGCAGATCCATCATCGGCGCCGGGTTTTCCCGGCCGGCCGACCTCGAGAGGCTCTCCGGGATCTCGCAACCGACCGCCCAACTCGATTGCGTCCATGACCTCGACGCTAGCCCACCGGGGCGAAAAAGGTCATGTGGCGCAATGCGAACCCGCGAGCTCATCCGGTGTGGCCGGGCCATCGGGCGGGACCCGGCGGCGTCACGGTGCTCGGAGCACCACGAAGCTGTCATCGCGATAGAGCTCGCTCCATTCGGCGTCTGTCAGGACCACCGTCAGAGGCCAGTCCGGCTCGAGCAAGGCTTGAGTGATGCCGAGCGCGGCGAACTCCTCCCGCCATCCTTTGCCGCGGGTCAGGTCGACATAGTCGGCGAAGTGATCGGCCCCATACAGCTCGGCTCGATCATCGATGACGACCGACCGCCGGGGCCATTGGGCGTAGATGAAATAGCCACCCGGCCCGCTGCCGTGGAAGAGGGGCCCGTCGTCGATCAGCTCGAGGGCCGCTTGCGGCGGAAAGTCGGTTTCGCTGAGCCGAACGGGCCGCAGCAGACCAACCAGCGCCCCCACCAGCACCAGAGCGGTCGCCACTCCGGCCACAAGCGGCGAATCGACACGACGTGGCTCCCCGCTCGCCGGCACGATCCCCGGCGCGACATACGGCAGAGCCACGATCATTGCCGGATAGAGGTTGCGCACGGCGAGCATCCCGAAGAAGAGGAAGGGGATGATGACGACCAGATCGTTCCTGGCGACCTTGCCGCGGGCCGCGGCGTAGATCGCGGCCATGATCAAGATCGCATAGGGTGCCATGAAGGGATGGGTGTAGTCGGGCGGCATCCACTCGGTGATCAGCTCCAGGGCGGCTCGGCTTTCGAGGAATCGCACCAGGATCTGCCAGATCCCGAATCCGTGGGCCGTCAGGTTGGCGAGCACCGCGCCGAGGGCCGCGAGCTCGAGGTGACGCCACGAGCGGCGCCGTATGGCCTCCAATACGACCAGCCCGATGCCCATGACGAAAGAGCCGTGCAGCATCGCCCAGAGCCAGATCAGAGGGGGTATGGCCCAGTCGGTTCGATCGCTGCGGAGGCCGGCGGTCACGGCGGCGAGTAGCAAATAACTGAAGACGACGGGACGAGCATTGGCGAAAGGCAATGCCTGCCACGTGAGCAGTATCCCCGCCACCGCGGTTGCCCCGAGATGCATGGTGCGCCGGTGGGTCACCGCAAGCGTGAGCACGATCGTCGCCGCCGCTACGACGAACATGTAGATCGACACCCAGCCGATGCCCCCCGCCGCCCGCTCGAGTGCTCCGAAGGTGATGTCGGCGAGCCACGATTGGGCCCGCCACGCCGCCCCGACGAACTCGAACGAGAAGGGATCGGTCGTCAGGACCCGACCCCGATCGAGCTGCACCGTCCCCGCCCGGACGTGCCACAGGAAAGAGTTGTCGCCAAAGGGCCCCGTCACCGCCCAGGCGAGCCCGGCGAGGGGGACGACGAGGAAGACGTGGCGTACCGTGAGTCGGAAGCTACCAACTCGGGCCACGAAGGGTCTCCTGCCTATCGGGCGGTCAGAGGCTGCTGAGGCTGTCGATGATCTGCATCGCCGCCGGCGCCAGCAACACCACGAAGATCGCCGGGAAGATACACAGCACGAGCGGGAAGGTCATCTTCACCGGTGCTGCGAATGCTTTCTCCTGGATCCGCTGCCGGCGGCGCACCCGGATCTCGTCCGCCTGCACCCGGAGCATCCGGGCCACCGAGACCCCGAACTGATCCGCTTGGTTGATCGACAGGATGAACGAGTTGAGCTCATCGACGTCGGTGCGGTCCGCCAGGGACTTCATCGCCTGGTTGCGGCTGACGCCAACCCGCGTCTCTTGGAGCATGCGGGCGAACTCGTTGCTCAATTCGCCCGGCACGTTCTGCACGACTCGACCGAGCGCCGCCTCGAAGCCGAGGCCGGCTTCGACCGAGATCACGAGCAGGTCGATCACATCGGGAAGGTCTTTGGCGATCCGTTCCTTCCGCTCGTTGAGCTTGCGAGACAGAATCGCTTCCGGGCCGAACACCCCCGCCACGACCACCAGGCCGAGGACCATGATCTTATGGCCGGCAGGGAGCACACCCTGTATCAATGCCCAGAAGACCAGAGCGGCGGCCGCGGCGACGACACGAAGGGCGGCCCACGAGTTGCCGTCGATTCGGGGGAACCAGCCGGCGACCGCCAGGCGCTTCTCGGCGCGTTGGGCCCACCCCAGCGGAGTGAACCGCAGCAGGAAGCGGCCGATCTTGCCGGCCAGCGGAGCCACCGCGCGCTCATTGAAATTGGCGGCGAGGAGCTCTTCGCGGCTCTGCAGAGATGCCAGCCGGCTCCCGGATCGCTCCCCGGATCTGACCACGCCGAGGCCGACGTAGATGCCGAGGGCGAGCATCGAGACTCCAACCGCTACTGCCGGGAATAGCAAGGTTTCCATCAGATATCCACCGCCACGATCTTGCGGAGCCACATGACGCCGAGTACAAGACCCACCCCGGCGGCGACGAGCGACATTATCCCCGGGAAGGTCGTCAGGAGCGGCTCGAGGTACTGCTGATTCGTCAGATAGAGAAAGATGAACAGGAAGATGGGCAGGCCGCCGAGAACAATCGCCGATATCCGGCCTTCAGCCGTCAGCGCCCTCATCTCACGGCGCAGCCTATTGCGCTCGACCATGGTCTCCGCCGCCGTCTGAAGGACCTCGGCCAGGTTGCCTCCGACCTCACGTTGGATGTTTATCGCAAGCACCGCCCAGTCGAAGTCCTTGGATTCCATTCGGTCGGCAACCATCTTGAGGGAGTCGACGGGGGATCGACCGAGACGAGTCTCGGTTATTGCCCTCTGGAACTCGCGTCCCGTCGGGTCCGAAGCCTCCGAACCGACGGCCTCCACGGCCTGCAGAAGGGAGTATCCGGCCCGCAGCGACGTCGAGATGAGGTTGAGAGTATCGGGCAGCTGGTCTTCGAATCGGCTTCTCTCTCGAGACGCCACCGTCTGCACCAGGGCGCCGGCGACCGCAAGCGCGATCACTGCCACGACCAGCGCGACAACGGCCCCTCCGGTCGCCAGGAACACAATCAGCCCGAGGGCGACGGCAACACCGATCGCGATCGTGATGGCCTCTCCCGGTCGCACCGGGACGTTGGCTTGCTCCAGGGCGGTCTCGATCATGCTGAACACGCCGCGGTCATGCGCCATGGTCTCGGCGCGGCGGGAAAAGGCGCGCAGGACCGGCATCTTGCCGAAGAAGCCGCGATCAGCCGTGGAGACATCGGCATAAACACCGAGCCGCCCGGACAGGTCACGCTCTACGCTCCGGCCCGGGCCAACCAGGATGGCGAACAGCAGGCCGAGTGCTATCCCGCCGGCGACGGCGCCGATGAAGGGGAGCAGCTTCGAGTCACCGCTGCCGAACGACTGCGCCACCGCCGGAGAGGCCCCGCCGATGATCAGGCCGACAGCGCCGCCGAGGCCGATGACCAATCGCCGCCACATCAGCGACCCGCAAACGGCTCTGGCGCGAAGAGCTCGGCCGGGAGATGGATCCCGTAGTTCTCCAGATGCTCGGAGAAGGAAGGCCGAATTCCCGTCGCTTTGAGACGACCCATGTACTTGCCGTTTTCGTCGATGCCCATGCCGTAGTCGAAGAGCATTATGTCCTGGGTGGTGATCACGTCACCCTCCATGCCGATGACCTCTGTCACGTGAGTCACCCGGCGCGATCCATCGCGCAGACGGTGGAGGTGGACGATCAGGTCGATGGCCGAAGACACCTGTTCCCGGATGGCTCGAATCGGGAGATCCATGCCCGCCATCAACACCATCGTCTCGATACGAGCCAATGTGTCCCGCGGCGAGTTGGAGTGGATCGTCGTCAGCGAGCCGTCATGGCCCGTGTTCATTGCCTGAAGCATGTCGAGGGCGGCCCCGTCGCGAACCTCACCGACGACGATGCGATCGGGTCGCATACGCAGCGAGTTACGAACGAGGTCGCGGATCGTGACCTGGCCCTTGCCTTCGAGGTTCGCCGGGCGGGCCTCCAGACTCAGCACGTGCTCCTGGTTGAGCCGCAGCTCGGCCGCATCTTCGATGGTGAGGATGCGTTCCTTGTCGGGAATGAAGCTCGACAGCACGTTGAGCAGCGTCGTCTTCCCCGAGCCGGTTGAGCCGGAGACGATGATGTTGAGACGACCCTGGACACAGCGGCGCAGGAGTCCGGCAACCTGCTGGGTCAGTGAGCCCATGTTCACCAGGTCGTCCGCCGTGAACGGGTCGACCGCGAACTTACGAATGGTCAGAAAGGGCCCACCGATCGCCAAGGGGTGGATCACCGCGTTGACACGTGAGCCGTCCGGCAGACGGGCATCGACCATCGGGGTCGACTCGTCGATGCGGCGACCGACCTGGCCGACGATCTTCTCGATGATGCGTTCGAGGTGCGTGGCGTCGACGAACCGTGTTTCGGTGTGAGTCAGACGGCCGGCTTGCTCAATCCAGACGTTGTGGGGACCGTTGACCATGACTTCCGTGACGTCTGCGTCGGAGAGGTAGGGATCAATCGGACCGTATCCGAGAACGTCGTCTGCGATCTCTTGCAGCATTTGCAGGCGATCTGCCCGCGATAGCGGCACCGACTCCTCTTGATCCAGCGCCCACTCGAGCATCTCCATCACGCGGAGCTTCAGCTCGGCGTCGGTCATCTGCCGGTCGTACAGCGTCGGACCGAGTCCTTCAACAACTTTGTAGTGGAGTTTGCGTCGCAGATCCTGACGCATTTCCTCGCGATGGCCGTCGACGGTTACGTCGGTTGCCTTCGCAGCTTTGACTCGATCGGCGAGGCTCATTTTGGGTCTTCCCCTATCTATCTACCAGGAGCGACTAACTGATAGGCGTGACGCCTACCGAAACCATCGGCGCCCGCGGTCGTCCTCTTCAGTGGTTGGTTCTACGACTTCTCCATCGACGACGAGCCGGGCCACGCTGCGCAAGTCGCGTGCCACCCGAGATCGTGGGTACAACGACACCACCGGCTCGCCTTCGTTGACGGCTCGCGGGACGAGTTTGTCGGAGGAAACCGCGGCCTGGACGTCCAGCCCGAGGCTCCTCTCGAGCTCATCGATGTCGAGACGCGCCTTCGAGTTGACCCGGTTCAACACGAGCTGGATCTTCTCGAATGGGAACTTGATCAGGCGCAGCGTATCGAGGGCCAGCTTGGCGTTCTTGACGCTCGGCAGGTCCATGTCGACGACGAGTAGCACGACGTCGCTGCGCTCCAGGATCGAAAGCACGGGTTCGTCGAGGAACGGAGCAGTATCGATCACTATGTACTCGAACATCCGCTTCAGCATGCCGATTGTCTTGACGACCACCTGGGTCGAGACTTCATCGGCGAGGCTCGGTTCGAGCGGGGCCGACAGCACCCGCATGCCCGACGTGTGCCTGGCCAGCAGGCTCTCGAGCAACGGTTCGTCGAGCTTGTCGACATCGCGGGCGGCATCCACGATCGTGTGCTTCGGATCCACCTGGAGCGAAATGCACACATCGCCGAACTGCAGGTCGGCGTCGAGGACCACCACTCGGGCCGGGTCACCCCATTGGGCGAGGCTCAGGGCGACGTTGACGCATGTCATCGTCTTCCCGGCGCCGCCCTTGGGCGACATGATCGTGACGACCTTGCCGATCTTGTGCCGCCGCTGGATGGTCGGGTCCTCGCGGCGAGCCAGCTGGTCGAGCAAGCCGAAAGCCTCCTCGACCTTGCGCAACGTCAACGGTGCCTCGATGACGTCTTTGAAACCGCTGCGCAACGCAGCCTTGAGCACATCGGTATTCAGCGCGTCGGTCACCAGGACGACCGGAAGACTCGGCCGGACGTCGAACATCAGAGCCATCTCAGCGACGCCGGCTTCGTGGGCGAACGCCGGGCCGACGATCGCTACGTCGATCCCTTCCTCTACCAGCCGCCGCTGGGCATCGGTTGCGTTGCGCGCCGAGTAGACCTTGTTGCCTTCGAGAAGCGCCTTGGCGTCTTCGACGAAGTGATCATCGGTATCGACTAGGAGTATCGAATACGTTCCGTCAGCCACCTAGTGCCTCTCCAAACTGTTCGACCTGTTCTTGGATCCGATCCAGCAGGCTGAACAAGTCGTCCACGACTACACCGCGTGCCTCGAACAGAGTGTACGGGCTGTCCTTGGGCAAGAGAGACAATGCCACGGTTGTGTAGTTGCGGGCGAACTCGATCTTCTCCGCCTGTTCCGGCGTTACGTTGAGCACGATGATAGAACCGGTCTGCGGAGTCAAGCCGCTTCCCAGCGGTTGGAGGGTGTTGTCGGGGCCGACGGCCAGGACCTCGATGTCCTGGAGAACCGTCTGGGTGAACTGGATGGAAGTCGGGAACGTCTCCGCCAGAGCGGCCAAGGGGTCGACGGCTTCAGCATCGCCGCCGGGAATCAAGGTGGTGGTCGGCGTCGCGGCATCGCCGGGGCCGAGAATCAACTCGCGCAGCTCCGGGTTCTTGATGACATCCAGGAACTGATTGAGCTGCACATCGGCCGAAGCCAGGATGTTCACCCTGTCACCGGGCCGGACGAATCCGCCGCTCACCGCTTCGTCGTCGGGGCGAATCGAGATGGCGACCTTGTTGGGTGGGATCGCTTCCGAGAGGCTCACCGAGTTGAGCTCGGCGGGAAAGACGAACATGTCGGCCGTGATCAGCTGACCGGCCGAAATCGGTCCGGCGGCCACGCGTCCCTCGAGGAGCGCATCGAGGTCGCGGGGGTTCTCGTCGCAGACCGTCAGATCGGTGTCGCTGTCCTGGACGACGGGCCCGGTGCACAGAATCTGTGATTCCTCGAAAACGACCGCCTCGAGCAGTGCCCGAGATTGCGAGATCAGAGCGCGCGCCGTCTCGCCATCCGTGCTCGTCTCGATCAACTCGGTGGCTCGATAGACGTTGACTTCCTCGATATCTCTCCGAGCCCTGTCGTCAACACCTGCGAGATACTGCCACACGGCGAATGCCGACACCGCGGCGAGTCCCAAGGCGACAAAAAGTACGATCGATCGCTTGCCCATTTTCTAGTTGGCCCTTCCGGTAACAGTTACACGCGCACCACACGACATGCGGGCCGCAACGGCCCCAAGGCGATGGCTTAGCCTGGCAGCCGACCCCGGATTGTCAAGGAAAGGGACCCGGTCAACCGCGACCGATACCGCGTTCCTTGAGCTCCTGGAGAATGGCTTCCAAAGATGAATCGGCATTGAACGACGGTTCTGGAGCAGCGTCTTCTTCACGCGTGAACTCCCGTCGCTTGGGACGACTCTCTTTGGCTGGCTTGTCGCTCCATGTCGAGCGTTCCTCCCACTCGGGAAGCGCCTGCTTGATAGACAGGCTCACTCGACGTCTGTCGGCATCGATCTCAGTGACCTTTACCCGGACTTGCTGACCGATGGAAAGTTCCAATTCGGGGCTTTCGACGTGGTGCATCGCGATTTCCGAGACATGGACTAGTCCTTCGACTCCCTCGCCCACCGAGACGAACGCGCCGAAGGGCACGGTCTTGGTCACCACGCCGTCGATGATCCCCCCCGAATCGATCTCGCGGGCGAACTCGTCCCACGGATCTTCCCGAGTCTGGCGGATCGAAAGCGAGATGCGCTCCCGGTCGCGATCCACCTCGAGCACGCGGATCATGACCTTGTCGCCAACCGAGACGACTTCCCCCGGATGGCTGACGTGCTGCCATGACAGCTCGGAGACGTGTACCAGCCCGTCCATGCCGCCCAGATCGACGAAGGCTCCAAAGTTGACCACCGAGGAGACAACACCCTCCCGGACGTCACCCGGCTGGAGGTCGGACAAGAACTCCTGACGCTGTTCGGCCTGGGCCTCTTCGAGGAAAGCGCGCCGTGACAAGACGACGTTGTTGCGGTTCTTGTCGAGCTCGATGACCTTGGCTTCGATCGCCTCCCCGACGAACGGGTTGAGGTCGCGAACGCGGCGCAGGTCGACCAGCGACGCCGGCAGGAAGCCGCGCAGCCCGATATCGACGATCAAACCGCCCTTGACTACCTCGATGACCGGTCCCGAGACGGTTCCGCCCTCGTTCATCACCCGCTCGATGCGCCCCCAGGCCCGCTCGTACTGGGCGCGCTTCTTGGAAAGCACGAGACGGCCATTGTCGTCTTCCATCTGCATGACGAGCGCCTCGATGGGCTCGCCGACGGTGACGACCTCTGCCGGATTGGCATTGTTCCGGATCGAGAGCTCCTGGGCGGGGATGACGCCTTCCGACTTGTAGCCGATGTCGACCAGGACCTCGTCGGGATCGACCCGCACCACGTGGCCGGCGACGATGTCGCCCTCTTTGAACTCGAACACGGTCCGCTCCACGACGGCGGCAAAGTCCGCCGCCGACATGTCGTCGGGGACTTCTCCCAGGTCGGTTGGGGCCGTGATCGCCGGGCGATCGCCGGAGATCGGGGGCGGTGCCGGAGCCGGAGGAGCGTCCCCGGCTGAGCGGTCGACTCCCGCAGTCTCGCCGGCAACGGGATCGGTCGCCGGCTCCTCGGGTGCTTCGGGGGCACTCGCCACCGGCTCAGGTGCACCGACTTGTGTGGCAGCGGCCTCCGCGGCGGCGACCGGGGCGGGCTCTTCAGATCGGCCGCCGGCAACTGCAGGTTGCGGGGCAACACCCGGGGCGGGCGGTGGGGGCACGGTCATCGCTTCATCGGCGATGGTGGAGGACAATTCCGCCGCGGCGTCTGACGCGCCGGGTGCGGTCTCGATCACCTCGGCTGCGGTTTCCTCCACAGCGTCGGTTCCTTGAGCAGTTACCTCCGCAGGCTGCTCATTGTCGTTCAGGGTCATAGGGGAAAGTTTCTCCTCGGTGATTTGATCTGCTTCCAAGCGCGCAAACACAAGCGGTTGGGAGCCCCACCAGAGTAACAGGCGCCGGCCTCCCCGCATAACGCGGCCGCCGGTGGCGACGGCCTCTCGACAGAGCACAGCCAGCCCGTCAGGTCACTTGGTGTCGGCCAATGTGCGACCACTGCCGAGATCCACCTTCAGGGGTACTCGCAGCTCGATCACGTTCTCCATCACCTGCCGGGTGAGTTCGCTGACTTCGTCGAACTCATCGTCCGGCACCTCCAGTACCAGCTCGTCGTGGATCTGGAGGAGCATCTCGGCCGCCAGTCCACGGGCCCGCAGTGCCGCCTCCAGCTCGACCATCGCCTTCTTGATGATATCGGCGGCGGCCCCCTGAATCGGGGCGTTGAGGGCCATTCGCTCGCCCATCTGCCTGTCCCGGAAGTTCGAGCTCGCCAGCTCCGGCAGGTAGCGACGCCGGCCCAGAAGCGTCGTCGTGTACCCGGTGGCGCGGGCCTCGGCAACGATGCTCTTCATGAAGTCGCGAACCTGAGGGAACTGCGAGAAATACGAGTCGATCTGCTCGGCTGCCTCCTCCCGGCTGATCTCGAGCCTTTGCGCCAGGCCATAGGCCTCCATCCCATAGAGCAGGCCGAAGTTGACCATCTTGGCCCGGCGCCGTTGCTCATCGGTGACCGCGTCGGGCTCTATCCCATTGATGCGGGCCGCCGTCGCCGTGTGGATGTCGAGGTCCTTGGCGAAAGCCTCCACGAGACCGGCGTCCTCGGAGAGATGAGCCAGAATCCGCAGCTCTATCTGGCTGTAGTCGGCCACGAGAAAGACGCTTCCTGGAGGCGCCACGAAAGCCCGCCGAATGGCGCGACCCTCTTCCGACCGAATCGGGATGTTCTGCAGATTGGGTTGCTCCTGGGACAGCCGCCCCGTGGCCGCGGCCATCTGATTGAACTTGCCGCGCACCCGGCCGTCGGCCTCGATCAGAGGCAGCATGGCGTCAACATAGGTCGAGCGCAGCTTCTCGAGCTCGCGGTATTCGAGAAGCTTGTCGACCACCGCGTGTTCGGAGCGCAGTTTCTGGAGAACCGACGCATCGGTCGATGGCACTCCCTTTGGCGTCTTCTTGAGCACGGGCAGGCCGAGGCGGTCGAAGAGCACCTCACGCAACTGCAGCGTCGAGTTGATGTTGAATACGCCGCCGGCGGCCGTATGGATGTCTTCCTCGAGCACGGCCAGCCGGCGCCGCAGGTTGTCTCCGAACTCTTCGAGGAACTGGCGATCGACGCCGATGCCGGTCGCCTCCATCACCGCCAGCAGGGGAACCATGGGAAGCTCGATAGACGCCATCAGGTCGCGGCTGCCGCGGGCATCGAGCTGGGCCTGCAGCGGCTCGACGAGACGCGCCACCGTCACTGCGCGCCGCCCGGATGCGTCCAGATCGGGCCCGGTTGTCGCACCATCGAAGTCGAAAGCGCCCTGCGGAACCGCGGCGGCACCGGCATCGTCCGGAGGTTCTAGGGAAACACCAAGTTCGCGGTACGCCAGCTCCTCGATCGTGGGAGTCCGCTGCGCCGGATTGATCAAGTAAGCCGCCAGGGCGGTGTCGAATACAACATGGGGCAGCGCCATGCCGGCGGTGGCCATCTCCCGCAGTACGGTCTTGGTGTCGTGGCCGATGATCGAATCGGACTCGGAGAGCAGGGCGGCGACATCTTCCAGTCTGATGAACCGGGCGGTTGTCGTGTCGATGGCAAACGTCACGCCGATCAGGTCGCCGCCGTCCCATACCGGGTCGACCGGGCGGGGGGCATCCCCCAGCTCGGCTGCGACGGCTTCGGGCGCGCCCGAGAGCACCTCCACCTCCACCGTGTGGCCCGCCGGGCTGTGATCGACGGCACCCTCCAGCTCGAGCAACCTCTCCCAGAGGGAGCGGAAGGCGAGGCCGTCGAAGACCGGTCGGATCTCGTCGTATTGCCACTCCCGCAGCGAGAAGGCGTCGAGGTCCACTGTGCCGGCGGACGTGTCGGGCAGCGCGACGTCCGTGACGAGCCGCATCAGGTCACGGTTGAGCATCACCTGCTCCCGGCAGGCAGCCAGGTTCTCGCGCAGCTTGGGACTGTGCTCGTCCAGATGCGAGAAGATCCCCTCGAGCGAACCGTAGTCCGCCAAGAGCTTCGAAGCGGTCTTCTCGCCCACCCCGGGGACTCCCGGCAGGTTGTCCGAGTTGTCTCCTCGCAGCGCGGCGTACTCGACATACTTATCGGGGGTCACGCCGTAGCGCTCTTCGATCCACGCCGGCGTCGCTTCGACCACATCTGAGATTCCCCGCCTCGTGTACAGGATCGTGGTCGAGGGGGCCGAGAGCTGGAAAGCGTCGCGGTCGCCCGTGACCACGACAATCTCCCACCCCTCCTTGCGGCCCTGGGCGGCCAGCGTCGCGATGATGTCATCGGCCTCGAACCCCGGGGCCGACAGCTGGGAGATCTGCATCACGTCGAGCACCTCCCTGATCAGCGGGAGTTGGCTGGCGAAGAGGTCCGGCGGCGAGGCGCGCTGTGCCTTGTAATCGGCGTACTTCTCGCTGCGGAAAGTCGGGCCGCGGAGATCCCATGCCACCGCCACCGCGTCCGGCTGCTCATCGCCGAGCAGCTTGATCAACATCGAGGTGAACCCAAAAACGGCGTTGGTCACCTGCCCGGCCGGCGTCGCCAGGTCCGAGGGAAGGGCATAGAAGGCTCGATAGGCGAGGCTGTGGCCGTCGAGAAGCGCGAGTTTGGGCATGGGAGAACAGTAGTTACGTATCACGTAGCTCGTATCACTCGTCACCCAGCAGGTGGCTCATGGCACCAGGTGGATCGGGCCTCCGTTGATTCGGGCCGACCACGTCGTGCGGTCGGTCGTGGTGCCACTGAACCCGTAGCGCACTCGCGACCAGCACGCACTCCCGGCACATGTGTGAGTGGGCGGTATGTCGAACATGAAATCGACCCATTGGTTGTTGTGCTCTTGCACGGCGACGTCGATGCGGCACCCGGCCCCTCCGTCATCGGCCTGCCAGTCCATCCCGGGGACCACGATGCCGCGTTCGTCGCGGACGCGCACCAGACACTCGACCCCGGACAGCGATCCGAGGAACTGGATGTCGCCCGGCTGGCCGAGATCTCCGGGGTCCCACAGCTCGACGATGAGCTGAGTGCCGGCATACACCGGATCGAGGCGCACCAGCTGGAACTCGGGAGACGAGTTCGACTCAGGCGTCCAGATCGACATCGATCCCAGCCCGAAAATGGCCACGTTGGCGTTCGACGAACCGTTGACGCGCGCCCGCAGTGAGAACGCGTTGAGCAGGTCGACATTCCCCGACGCCGTGATCTCGACTACGTACAAACCGCTCTTGGCGACCTGCGCCGGGCACAGGTTCACCCATGCATCCGAGGTGGCCGGATCGTACATGGCGTGGTTTCGGTTGCGATAGTGCTCCGTGCACACGACGACGTTGTTGTCGAGAGGGTTGGCCGGCGTCTGGTCCGGCTCGAGGAGGCGCACCTGCCAATCCAGGTTGTTCACCGCTCCGAGCTCGCGGTCGCGAGCTACCCCGCCGGGACTGTTACCGGGATCGTAGAGCTGTACCTGGAGGCTCTTGCCGGCCTCGGTCGCCGGGACTTCGATGGCGTACCAGTAGGACGGGGAGCGGAACTCGAAGTTGCTCCCCGAACATGCCCCGGGCCCGGGGCCGTAGCACTCCGGAGTGAACGGGTCTCCCTGACCCTTCGGCGTTCGGTCGCCATTCGTGGCGAGCCAGAGATCCGTGTCTCGAGTCCCATTGGGACACGTGGGGTCGGAGTCGCACTCCGGGTCCTCGCCGAGGAAGGCCTGGTCGCTGCCGAGGCGCAGCGGCGGTAAGGTTTCGGCCGTCGCCTCACGGGTTATCGAAACCGATTGCACGCCGAATACCTTCATGAAGAACGTCGGTGCCTGCGTCTTGATCTCCACCGCCAATTGGTATGTGTGCGTCGGCACCGGCGACGGCGTGACGACGGTGGCGCCGCCGTTCTGATAGCCGTTGCGATCGGCGACGTCGATCGCCACGTCGTGCGCTTCAGACGACGTCCACGGGACGCCGACGGGGGCCGGCATGTGCACGACGCCGGCGAGTGCGGCCGCTTCCGCCGCCTTCTGGGCCTCCGTCGCCTGCCAGTAGAGCCAACCAAGATCAACCGCGAAAGCGGCCATCCCCATCAAAACAACCATCACCATGGAAACGAGCACCAA
>JBFISZ010000055.1:0-14412 GCA_041608315.1 Acidimicrobiia bacterium
AAGCTGGGCGAGGTCCCCCTGCGCGTCGGCGACACGCTGGTTCTCTTGTCGGATCGGGGGTTCCGTGACCGGTGGCGCGATCGGCGCGAGTTCCTCCTCGTGTCGCCGATGGCGGGAACACCGGCCACCGGCCACCATCTGCGCCTGCCGGTTGCCCTGATCATCCTGACGGTGGTCGTGCTCGCGGCAACGGGGGCGCTTCCGATCATCAAAGCGTCGCTCCTCGGAGTACTCATCGTGCTCGGGTTTGGGATCCTCACCCCCGGAGAGGCCCGCCGGGCCATCGATCTCGACGTCGTGCTGCTGATCGCGGCCGGATTCGGTGTTGCCGAGGCTCTGACCAAGTCCGGGCTTGCCGGCCAAATCGCGTCGGGCCTCGTTTCGTGGTTCGGGCCGATGGGCGACATCGGCGTCCTGCTGGCCATCGTCGTTGCCACGATCGTACTCACCGAAGCCGTATCGAACACGGCGGCGGCCGTGCTCCTCTTCCCAATTGCTACCGAGGCGGTGGCGGCAACGGACCTGGAACTGACTGCAGTCGCAGTGGCGATCGCGGTGGCGGCCTCGGCGTCCTTCCTAACGCCGATCGGCTACCAAACCAACGTCATGGTCTACGGCCCGGGCGGCTACCGCTACACCGACTACACCCGGCTCGGACTGCCGCTCACCGCGGTGATGGTTGTCGGGATCCTCGTCGGGGTGCACCTGTGGTGGGGTCTGTGAATCTCCGTCGTCGCCACCATTCGACGGCCAGGCCGACGACAAAGCCGGCGGTGAGCGAGAACAACGGCTCCTCCACGAGCTCGTCGAGATTGGTGCCGCTCCGGTCGGCGGCTACGTCACCCACCACGGCGCCGACGAAGATCGCACCCAGCAAGGCGATGAGCGTCCAGAGCGCCCGCCGCAACCATGCAGGCGCCTGCCAGGCGAGATAGAGGGTCGGACCGAGCAGCGCGGCCATCGTGAAGGCACGCCGCAACAGCTGCTCGTTCACTCCGCGCGGGCCCTTGCGGATGCCTCCTTCTTCGATCAACCACACGCCGAGCGGCGCCGTGACGCCAACCGAATCCTCGAGCCAGATCACGGCGAATATCAGTGCTAGCAGCCCGAGCGCCCAGGCCTTCGTCTCCCACGCCAACCAACCGATCCCGGCGACGATGATGAAAGTCTTGAATGCACTCCACACGACGAGCGGCCCGCTTTCGAACTGGGACTGGGCCAGCGCCGCGTAGAAGGCCACATCGACGAAAAGCGCGACCGCAGCGGCAAAAACCGCGGATTCGCGCGCCGTGCGGCGAGGATAGAGCGGCAACGGACGGCTGCCCTGGTGATCGATCACCGCCGCAACATAGTTCACCGAGAGCGAGAACGCGGGAGTGGTATTCCCCAATGCGTGATTTCGGTATAGGCTTCTTCAGTACCGTCGCCGGCAACGCCGGCGCGGGCCCACATCTATGAGAACGCAACACCTTTCCAACTCTCGCCCACGTCTCGCGGTCGTGGCGGCACTCAGCGTGTTCGTGATGCTGTTGGCATCTTTTGGCACGATGGCACCCGCCCGCGCAACGATCTCGTGCCCGTCGGCCACGGTCGAGGTGGGCGGGTCTACGAGAGTCACCGTCAATCTCGACTCCGACGACAACGTGTGGCTCGAGAGCGGAATCCCGACCGGTGACTTCACGGTGAACATCCTGCCGCCGGGCGCCCACGTGGCGGGCACGTGGAGCAACGGCATCCGGATAACCGCCCCCGAGGACGCCACGAACGGCGGGAGCGTCACGATCGTCGAGAACTCGCCGCTGGGACAGAAGGACTCGTGTTCGATAAGCGTCACGATTGTCCCCAAGCCGACGACAACGACCACAACGACCACGACGACGACCACGACCACGACCACGCGGCCCCCGACGACAACCACGACCACCACAACGACGCGTCCTCCGACGACCACCACCCGGCCCCCGACAACGACCACCCGGCCTCCAGCCACCACAACCCGACCCCCGACGACGGTGCCGCCGACAACCACCACGACAACAACGGTGGCGGCGGATTCGACGACCACGAGCTCATCGACCTCTCCGCCGCCGACAACAACAACCGTCGCTCCCTCATCGACGACAACAACCACGACGGCTGCGCCGGCTGCCACGAACGCCCCGACCACCACCACCGTGGAGGCGCTGCGCCCGGGAGATACCTCCGGTGGTGGCGGACTGCGCTGGCTGTGGCTGCCGGCCGGGCTTGGGGTTGGGGTTGTGGCCGCAGGCGTCTGGTTCGCCGCGGCGAGCCAACGCTCCCAGACCGCGCCGGCAGGCGCCGCCGGGGCCGGGGCGGGAGTCGCCGCCGGGAGCGCCACGATCAGACTCCCCTGGCGGCAGCGAATCCGGGCATCGCTGACGCGTGGTAACCACAGAGTCCGCGGACCCAGCCTCTTGCAGCGGATTCGGCTGAGCGGCTATGGCCGATTCTTGTTCGTCCGCTATCCGAAAACCGCCAAACCGCAAATGTCCTACCGCATCCGCCGGTCACGAGCCGCCGCAAAACTCAAGGGCACCGAGGTGGCGGAGTCAATGCGGGCTCGCCGGGCCGCCAAGGATGTGCAACGACGGATCCGGGACCGCCACCCCGACATCTAGGTCGGGGAGGGCTAATCGGGCTTCACCGGGGCCGCCCGCACGTGGCGCACCGCTCCGGATCGGATCACCTCGAGCCCGGCGCCGGTCTCAACGACAAGGGCACCGTCGACGGTGACTCCAATGGCGCGGCCTTCTCCCGTCGGCTGCCAGGTGATGTGACGCCCGATAGTGTCGCACACCTCTATGTACGCAGACCGAGCGAAACTCGCCGGCAGGCCGTCGAGGGCGGCCAGCAGTCGCGATGCCCAGGCCAGGGCGAGATCGGTGGCAGCCGAGCGCCTCGGGTCCGCTTCGAGCAGGCCTCCGGCGCCATCGGGCGCGTCGGGCCACCACAAGTTGATCCCGCAGCCGACGACGAGACACGCCTCGTCGCGTTCGGCGAGGATTCCTCCAACCTTGATCTCTCCCGTCATGATGTCGTTGGGCCACTTCAGAGTGACCGCCATCCCGAGCTGCGAGACGATCGCGTCGTGTGCGGCCATGCCGGCGACGAGAGGCGCCAGCGTCACGTGGTCCGATGGCGGGCTCTCGAGGGCGACGGAGGCGAGCATCGCGTTGGGGGAGTTCCACCACGGATGGTCGCCCCGGCCGCGGCCGGCGTCCTGGTAGCGGGCAATGACGAGGACGGGCATGCCGTTCTTGGCAGTCAGAAACTCCGTTCGGGCGAAGTCCTGGGTCGAGTGGACTCTATCCTCGATGTGAGTCACGTATGGTGTAGCCATCTGAATGCTCCATGAGTCAAACATCAGTATGGCAATCGACTGTCCGAGACTAGCTGCAGCGACCGGAAGCGAGGGGACGAGGTGAGCACAGACGAGAAGATCGAGAGGCTGCGCCGTCTTCGCGCCGAAGCATTGACACCGAACCAGCGAGCGGTCGACCGGCAGCACGACCTGGGTAAGTTGACCGCCCGAGAGCGTATCAACCTGCTGCTCGACAAGGGCAGCTTCCAGGAGTTCGACCTCTTCGCCCGCCACCAAGCGACCGGCTTCGGGATCGAACAGCGCCGCCCCCTCGGCGACGCAGTCGTCACCGGCCACGGGACGGTCGACGGCCGTCACGTATTCGTCTTTGCCGAGGACTTCACCCAGTTCGGCGGTTCGCTGGGGGCGGTCGTCGCCGACAAGATCTGCAAGGTGATGGACCTGGCGATGGATACCGGGGCACCCCTCATCGGGATCAAGGACAGCGGCGGTGCCCGCATCCAGGAGGGGGTGGTCTCCCTCCACGGCTACGGGCGAATATTCGAGCGCAATGTCCGCGCTTCGGGCGTGATCCCCCAGATCTCCGTGATCATGGGGCCCTGCGCCGGGGGCGCCGTCTACTCGCCGGCTATCACGGATTTCGTCTACCAGGTCGCCGACACGTCGCACCTGTTCATCACGGGCCCGGACGTGATCAAGGCCGTCACCGGCGAGGAGGTCACGTTCGAAGAGCTCGGTGGAGCCTCGGCCCACGGCACCAAGTCGGGCGTGACCCACTTCATCTCCTCGAGCGGCCGGGCAGCCCTCGAGGAGGTGCGCTACCTGCTGTCGTTCCTGCCGTCCAACAACATGGAAGTCCCGCCCTATTTCACCCCACTCGACCGCGTCGACCGGATGGATGAGGAGCTGACGGAGATCGTCCCCGATTCGACCAACCAGCCGTACGACATGATCAAGCTCGTCGAGCTGGTCGTCGACGGCGCTGAGTTCTATCAGGTGCACGAGCACTTCGCCGAGAACATCGTCGTCGGCTTCGCCCGTCTCGATGGGTACACGGTAGGGATCGTCGGCAACCAACCGGCGGTGCTGGCCGGCACCCTCAACATCGACGCTTCCGTCAAGGGAGCGCGCTTCATTCGATTCTGTGACGCATTCAATATCCCCGTGATCACTTTTGTCGATGTTCCGGGGTTCCTCCCCGGCATCGACCAGGAGCACGGTGGGATCATCCGCCAGGGCGCCAAGCTGCTGTACGCGTATGCCGAAGCGACCGTCCCCAAGCTCACCGTCATAACCCGCAAGGCCTACGGCGGCGCGTATGTCGTCATGAACTCACGCTCGCTGCGCGCCGACTCCGTCTTCGCCTGGCCCACCGCGGAGATCGCGGTGATGGGGGCTCAGGGCGCAGTCAATGTCATCCATCGCCGCGATATCGCGGCTGCCGAGGATGAAGACGGAAAGCGCCAGAGGTTGATCACGGATTACGAAGAGCGATTCAACAACCCGTATCTCGCCGCCGAGCACGGCCTCGTCGATGAGGTCATCGAGCCCCGTGAGACCCGGTCACGCCTCATTCGATCTCTCGACATGTTGCGCACCAAACGTGAGTCGATGGCGCCGCGCAAACACGGCAACATCCCGCTGTGATGGCCGCCCAGCCCAACCGCCTCCACCCTAAGATGCTCCGGTGGATTCTGTTCTAATTGCCAATCGGGGCGAGATTGCGGTGCGGGTCATCAGGGCTGCTCGTGAGTTCGGCCTGCGCACCGTCGCCATCTATTCGGAGCTCGATCGCGACGCAGTGCACGTCACCCTCGCCGACGAGGCGTGGCACGTCGGGGCACCTCCGGCCGCGGAGTCGTATCTCAACATCGCCCGCATTCTCGAGATTGCTCGAGAGTCGCGCGCCGCTGCCGTCCACCCCGGATACGGTTTCCTCGCGGAAAACGCCGGCTTCGCGCAGGCGGTGATCGACGCCGGCCTGATCTGGGTGGGGCCGCCTCCCGAGGCGATCGCGACGATGGGAGACAAGATCGCCTCGCGCAAGGCGGCCGATGCCGCCGGAGTGCCAAGCGTGCCGGGCACGCTCGAGCCGCTCCAATCCATCGACGAGGTGACGGTGTTCGCTGCCGAGCACGGCTACCCACTCGCCATCAAGGCGGCCCACGGGGGCGGCGGCAAGGGGCTCAAAGTGGTGCGGGCCGCTGCCGAGCTGCAGGCGGCATACGAGAGCGCCTCGCGCGAGGCCGACGCCTGGTTCGCCAGCCCTGAGGTTTACATCGAGCGTTACCTCGACCGGCCTCGCCACATCGAAGCCCAGGTCATTTTCGATTCGCACGGCAATGCGGCCTTCCTCGGCGAGCGGGATTGCTCCGTCCAGCGCCGCCACCAGAAGCTCATCGAGGAGACCCCCGCGGTAGGCTTTTCCGCCGACCAGCGGGCCGCGCTGGGCGATGCCGCGCTGGCGGTGGCCCGCGCCGCCGACTACGTCAATGCCGGAACGGTGGAGTTTCTGCTCGACACCACGGGCGACTTCTACTTTCTCGAGATGAACACCCGGATCCAGGTCGAGCACACCATCACTGAGATGGCGACGGGAATCGACCTCGTCAAGGAGCAACTCCGCATCGCCGCCGGCGAGAAGCTCTCGTTCGACGCCAACCCGCCGGCCAGCGGGCATGCGATCGAGTTCCGGATCAACGCCGAGGACCCGGCCGCCGGCTTCCTCCCCAGCCCCGGGGACATCGTCGAGTATCACGAGCCGGGCGGACTGGGTATCCGCGTCGACAGCGGCGTCAGAGCCGGGTCGGCCATCAGCCAGTATTACGACAACCTGATCGCCAAGCTCGTCGTTTGGGGACGCGATCGTGACGAGGCAATATCCCGCGGCAAGCGGGCGCTGGAAGCGTTCAAGATCTCCGGCGTCGAGACGACGATCGGGGCTCATCTCGAGATCCTCGACTCCCCGGAGTTTCAAAGCGGCAGTTACTGGACCACCTTCATCACGGAGGAGCTGGACTTCTCCGGGCTCGCCAAGGGTACGACACCGGCGGTGCCCGAAGACGAGGAGCTAGAGGAACGCAAGATAACCGTCGAGGTCGGCGGCCGCCGCTTCGTGGTTCGGTACTGGGCCCCGGTGATGGCCGCCAGCCAGTCGGGCGGGCAGCGGGCCGCTCCACGCCGCCGCGCCCCCAAGCTGGAGCGGCAGCAGGCGGACAACGACGCGGCGGGCCTCGTCACTGCGCCGATGCAGGGCACCATCGTCAAAGTCCACAAAGCCGCCGGCTCCGAAGTGGAGACCGGCGAGTCGATATGTGTCCTCGAAGCCATGAAGATGGAGAACGAGATCAAAGCCCCCATCAGCGGTGAAATCGTCGACCTACGCGTCCAGGCAGGCGACACCGTCGCCAGCGGTGCCGTGATCATGGTGATCAGGTAGCCGGCGTCGGTTCCGATTCGAGCGAGTATCTCTCCACCAGCGCTCTGGTTTGCCGGATCGGGGACGGTGGTAGGTGCTCGATATCGTGAGGCGCGATCTGGGCGGCGGGCGTGTCCTACGTGTCCACCCGGAGGGGGGAAGGGCCCCGCCGGCGACGGAGTCGCCGAGCGCGTAGGGGGGCGAGTCGTGGGGGTGATTCCCGGCTACCGGGTTCTGTCGCACCTGGCTCTGCAACCAACTCGAGGCCGAAGCGGTTCCCGACGGTGCGCCCCTCTCCCGCCATCGGCGCCCTGGCGGGCACCTCGCAGGGACCTCTCCCCTCCGGCGAGACACATTCTCTTGACTACCCCGCTCGCCGGATCGGGCGCAAGAACGAGAGTTCCGCACAGTGTTTGGGACCGGCATATCCCGAGCTGCTACGGCCGCATGCGCGTTGTCACGCCGGTGTGGTCGCGTTCACTACTGCGGTGCAGACGCCACCGCCTGTTTGATCGCATCGACGACGGCCTCGGGCGCGTCCTCTTGGAAGTAGTGGCCCGCGTCGGGCAGATCCACGTAGATCGCGTCTGGGAACATCTGACGCCACCGTGCGATCACCCCGTCGCCGGCCAGTGCCCGGTCCTTGCGGCCGAAGACGAGAACCATCGGTTTGCCGACCAGGTGGTCTCGAACCCGTCGCTCGAGCTCGGTCAGCCAAGGTTCGGCCTCGAGGATCTGTTTGGGGAATTCGGCAATGCCCGCTCGTGATTCCGGAGTCGGAACCACGTCGGTGTAGTGGGCAAACACCTTGTCGCTCAGTGAGACCTGCAGCGTCCGGCGCATGAGGCCGGTCACGAAGAAGTTGCGCTGCTTGATGAGCCACTGCGTTGGCGCCAGGCCCATGCCCTTGCTGAACATCCTCATCATTCGGTCATCGGTCGGCCAGCACCACGTGTTGCCCATGACCAGCGCTGCGACCCGGTCGGCCCGTCGCGACGCAACGTCCATGCCGATCGGCCCTCCCCAGTCCTGGCCCACGACCACCATTTCGTCCAGGTCGAGGTGGTCGACCATCTGCCCGATGACTTCGGCGTGTTCGGCCGCCGTGTAGCGGTACCCGTCGGGATGAACAGACAGCCCAAAACCGGGGTAGACGGGAGCGATGCACCGGAACTCGTCACGAAGGGCCAGCACGATCTTCCGGTACAAGAAGCTCCAGTCCGGATTCCCGTGCATCAGGAGAAGAGGGCGACCTGCCCCTTCGTCGATATAGTGCACCGGCCCCACCGAGCTGGAGAACCACTTGGATTCGAACGGATACAGAGTGGGATCAGGCGTGAACTCGACGACGCCGGCGGGACGGTCCACCGTGGCCTCCTTTCGCCATCGCCCAATATACCCAGCGCGGGCCGTGCCACTGCCAGCAACGACCGGCGCCCGCACGAGGATCCCCGATCACCAATCACTCGTGATACCGCCCGCCCAAACCTACACACTCTGCGCCACCTCCGGTGCTGGTGCTCGGATCGTAGGCTGAGGCTCCATGGCCGAGGGTGAGGCACGAATAGAGACCTTGGGCCGGATCGCGCCTCTCACTCGACGGAGGTTGACGCAGGCGACGCTGCGAGTGGCGATCGACGGGATCGACGCCGCGGGCAAGACAACCATGGCAGATGAGCTGACCGAACTCCTCGAACAAGCCGGCGTTCCGGTGCTGCGAGCCTCGATCGATGGTTGCCACCATCCGGCCGCGGTGCGCCACCTCCGCAGCGCGGAACGGCCGGCACAGAGCTACTACAACCCCGTGACACCCAAGCTGCTGCGGATCCCGCCGTCCTGAGACCCACGCCCCGATCAAGACAATCCGGCCAGAACGCCCATTCCGTCGAGTCCCGGGAGACTTCTACTCGGTGACCATCACCCCGTCGATCAGTTGCTCTTCGAGGACGGAGCCGATCGGGTTGAATCGGTAGTGCGCGAAGTCCTTGCGGAACTCGAGGTCGATGCCGGACGGGCCATTGCGGTTCTTCTCGATCGACATGACGACGACACCGCGGAACTCGTCTGCCCGAACGGAATCGAACGCGGTATGCCGATTCGACACGGCAGTGATCTTGTCGTTGAGCATGATCACCAGGTCGGCTTCATAGCCGAGGCCCTCGGCGTCCTGCAGGTGCTGCAAGCGGAGGCGGCGCAAGCCGAGAGCGCCGGCACTGGCGCCAACCACGCCGATGACGACGATCCCGTGGCGCATCGCCAGCGACTTGAGCTCGACCGCGATCTCATCGACCGTGTGCTCACCAGTGGCGGAGCTCACCTTCTGGATGTGGTCGACAACCAGCACCGCGGTGTCGCCGGCGCGCTCGACCAGCAGGCTGTCGAGAGCCGCGATGTCGAGATCGGTCGGCGATGCGGAGCACAGCATCAGGTCGTCACCGTAAGATTGCATCCGCGCCCGCGCCGCCCGCAGAACCAAGCTACCCCTCACGATTTCATTGAGCTCGCGCGGGTCGCTGCCTGCGGCGATGGCGGCTCGCCGCGTCTCCGAGGACGTCGAGTCGCCGCTCGCCTGTGCCAGGTCGCCGACTTCAGAGAGCAACAACCGGCTGAACAGCGAGGCTTCGTCGTGCTCGTAGCACGCATAGACCACCGGAAGGCCACCGGCTGCGATGTGTCGGGCCCACTGCAGAGTGGCTACCGTCTTCCCGATTCCCGGAAGGCCTCCGAGGAGGATCAAGTCCCCGGTCCGGAATCCCCCGTCAAGAGCCGAGTCCAGCGGCTCGAACCCCGTCCCGATCACATGGTGCGGGGCCACGTCGGCGACCCCGCCGCTCATGATCATGTTTATCGACCGGGCTGCACCGGAAGATCTGCCGCCGGCGATGATCGGATTACTCATGACAGCGCCCTGAAGATCCGCAACGCCGCCGGGCCCATCAGAACGATCATCAAGGACGGGAATATGCAGAGAACCAGTGGGAATACCATCTTCACCGGGATCTTCATGGCACGCTCTTCCGCCCGTTGTTTGCGTCGCATTCGCAGCTCGTCGGCCTGCACCCGTAACACGTGAGCCACCGGGATCCCGTAGTCCTCCGACTGGCTGACTGCAGTCACGAAAGTGCGCAATTCCGGAACATCGTTGCGGGCGGACAGGTGCTGCAGCGCCTCGGTACGCGACGCTCCGATTTGCATCTCCTGGAGCGTGTGGCGCAGCTCCTGAGAAAGCGGCCCGCTGCCTGCCTTGGCCGCCCTTCCCAGAGCAGCCTCGAAGCCGACGCCGGCTTCAACGCTCATTCGCAGCTGATCGATGACCTGCGGCAAGGCGAGCAGGATGCGGCCCTGGCGTTCCCGAGCAACCGAGCTGACCAGCACGTCCGGTACCAGGAACCCGATGACTCCTCCCAGAGCGGCCGGCAAGATGTCTCCCAGTAGGGCAAAGACGCCGAAGAAAGCGCCGATGGCGAGCAACGCCTTGGCCAACCCCACCAATTCCGGGCGGACGCTCAGGCCCGCCAGGGAGAGCCGGTATTCCATGGCCTCGACGATCCCGACCGGTGTGATCCGCCGCATTGCCCGGAAGACCGATCCGAGCACCGGCAACACCACACGCTCGCCGGCGGAGCCTTCCAGCAAGAACCCACCAATGTCGGCACCGCCTTCACCCGCCTCCCGACGGCGCTCGAACGCTCCGGCGGTGCTCGATCCCACCGCGATGACCACCAGCGGAATCGATATGGCGACCGCCGCCGCCGCGAGGAGTACGTGAATCGGCAGGGATACCATCAGAATTCCAGCCTGACAATCCGCCGGATCCAGAAGATCCCCATGATCATCGCCACAGCCCCGCCGGCCAACATGATCTGGCCGACCGTCGAACTCGTCAGCTCTGTCAAGTAATCGGGCGAAGTGAGGAGAGTGATGCCTGCGATTCCGAACGGAAGAGCCACAAGGACCACACCTGAGATCCTTCCTTCAGCGCTCAGCACCTGGATCTGGCCGCGCACTCTCTCGCGCTCACGCACCGTGCCGGCGATCTGGTCGAGCAGGTCGGCCACATCGCCGCCGATCTCGCGGTGAATCTCGATCGCTTCGGCCACCCACGGGAGATCCTCCGACTGGACGCGCCGCGCCATGGACCGCAGGGCGTCCTCGACCTCGCGGCCCAGGTGAACCTCGAGCTGGACCCGGGCATATTCTTCGCCGGCGGGTGAATCGAGTTCGTTGGCCACTGCCGTAATCGCCTGGTTGAGGCCAAATCCGGCGCGCAGACTGCCGGTGATCAGCTGGAGCGAATCGGGTAACTGAGCTCGGAACTTGTTGGCTCGCCGCGTTCCAATGGAGCCGAGTAGCGACCACGCCAGCAGGGCTATCAGCCCACCAGCAGCGACGGCGGCGAAAACGCCCGCAAAGAGCCAAGCGGCAACCACCGCCACGAGTGCGGCCGCGAACACGAGCAACAGGAACTCACCCTCACGTAGCTTGAGCCCGGCCTGGTCGAGTTTCAAGCGCAGCCCTGACTCCGCCCTGCCACGCCGGATCGCTTCCTCGGCAAACAGCGTCGCCTTGTTGGTGAGCGCACTGAGCTTGCCGGGATTCTGGACCCGACCGGCCATGCCGCCCAGCGTTCCCAGCGCCGCCAGCGCGCTTTGCCGGGTGGGCACGAGGAGCAGGAGGAGGAGAGTTGCCGCGATGAAAACCGCGCTCGCTCCGAGCATCAGACCGGGTGTCGTCGCGATCCAGGGCACATTCACCTCGACCGGCACCGGCGCCGGTACGGCCACGGCGGTGGGCGCCTCCGTGGTGGCGGGGGCGGCGGTCGACGTCACCGACGACTCCGTGACCGGCGGCGCCACCGGGAAACGGGCCGCGGTGACGCCCTGCGCCGTTATGTCTGCGGTCCGCACCGCAATAACCAACTCTGTCGGACCGTCCGCCGACGATTCAAATCTGAGCCGGTACTGGTTGATCAGATCCGACGCCACCTCGTCGTAGATGCCCTCGAGAGCTTCCGGATCCGAGGCCGCCACCAGGGTGCCGCCGGTTGCAGCTTCCAGCCGGCTGAGCGTCGTGCGATCTACCTGGGGGCTGTCCAGCTCCACTATCAGCAATCTGGCGCCCGAGCCGATGAGCCCCACCAGGGCGTCGTCGAGCTCAGCCCCGCGGCCCGAATCGGCGCCGTCTGTGAGCAGAACGATGGTCCGCCGCTTTCCTTCAGGGTCCCCGAAGCTGGCGACCGCCTCCAGGAGCCCGTCATAGAGGGCAGTGGCGTTGTCGTTGGCAACCAGCCCGTCGATCCCCGAGATGATCGGATCGCGTTCCACCGTGAAGGGCACCATGAGCTCTGCGATATCCCCGAACCGGATCAGGGCCAGCTCGACATCCGGAGGCATCGCTTCGACGAAGCCGGTGACCGCGGCCTTAGCCGACCGAATCGGCTCTCCCGCCATACTGCCCGAGATGTCCATCACCAGGGCCACTTGCAGTTCGGCGGCCGGTAGCTGTTCGACTTGCACCGCCACCGGCTGGTCCCCCTCCGCGACGAAGAAGTTACCGGGCAGCAAGTCAAGGCCGTTCATCTCTGCCGGCACCGTCACCGTGAGCACCACCGACGGGAAGTCCGACTGGTCGAGATCGTCGATCCGCAGCTCGGGACCTTCCGCCTCTTGAGCCCGCGCCGGCCCCGCGGCCATCAGGACCGCGAGCAGCCCCAGGCTGATGATCCTTCTCTTCACCGCTTCGCCTTCATGAGTGCGCGGCGCCGCTCCTCCGGATCGCCGAACAGGTTGGCGGGCAACGCGAACCCGAGCGCCTCGAGCTTGTCCGTGAATTGGGGCCTGATCCCCGTGGGGCGCAGTACGCCACCGCTGCCGTTCTCGTCACCCCCGCGATAGTCGAAGACATACACATCTTGCAGCGTGACCGTGGGGCCTTCCATGCCGACGACCTCTGTGATATTGGTTACACGCCTGGAGCCGTCCGGCAGCCTGGTGAGGTGCACGATCAGGTGGAGTGCCGAGGCGACTTGCTCCCGAACCGCCTTGTCCGGCAGCTCGACACCGGCCATCAGCACCATCGTCTCGAGTCGGGCAATCGCGTCTCGCGGGCTGTTGGCGTGAACGGTCGACAGCGACCCTTCATGACCCGTGTTCATGGCCTGGAGCATGTCGAGCGCCTCGCCGCTGCGCGACTCTCCGACGATGATGCGGTCGGGGCGCATTCGCAGCGAGTTGCGCACCAGGTCGCGAATCGAGACCTGACCACGACCCTCGACGTTGGCCGGGCGCGCTTCAAGCCGGATGGTGTGCTTCTGCTGCAGCTGCAGCTCCACGGCGTCCTCGATGGTGATGATGCGTTGGTCTTCCGGGATGTAGGACGACAGTGCGTTCAGGAGCGTCGTCTTGCCGGTCCCGGTACCGCCGCTCACGACGATGTTGAGGCGGCCTTCGACACTCGCCCGCAAGAACTCGGCCGTTGAGTCGGTCAATGTGCCGATTCCGATGAGATCACTCATCGTGAAGGGGTCCTTGGCGAAAAGCCGAATCGTCAGCACGGCCCCATCGACTGCCAACGGCGGGATGATCGCGTTGACCCGGGAGCCGTCGGGGAGCCTGGCGTCGACCATGGGAGAGGACTCGTCGATGCGCCGCCCCACCCGGGCGACGATCCGGTCGATGACCCGACGGAGATGAGTTGTAGAAGCGAAACGGATATCCGTCTCGGTGATCTTGCCATCACGCTCGATGTAGATCGGATTCTGGCCGTTGACCATGATCTCCGTGATCGTTGGGTCGTCCAACAGCGGCTGCAAAGGGCCGTAGCCGAGCAGGTCATCGCGCAGCTGCTGGGCCAACGTCTTCCGCTCCTGGAGGCTGAGCGGCGCCGTCTCGTCGTCGAGGACCTTGCGCAACTCGTCGGCGACGAACATCGCCAATTCCTCTTCAGAGATCGACGCGTCGTTGATGCGCGAGCCGACCTTGGCGAAGAGAGCTACTTGGGCCCGGGCGCGAATGGCGCTCAACGGATCCTTGACCTGCTTGCCGTCATCGCTGCGTTTGGCCGTAGCCTCGGCCTGCCGCAGTCGCTCGTTCAACTTCATTGACGCCACCTCCTGGCTTTGGCTGCCGGTCCGGAGCCGTCCAACGGCGAGAAGATGTCGGCTATCTCGATGAATGCTCTGGCTACAGGCGATTTTGGTGCGGACTCGATCAATGGCATACCCTCGTTCATCGAACGCGGCACAAGACGCGAGCTCGGAATACGAACATCGACCGGCATCCCCACCGACGACTCGACGTCGGAGATGCTGATGCCCACCTTGCTGTCGGCCCGGTTCAACACGAAATGGCGCTTCTTGTCCCTGAGCATCTCGAGGGTGTGCAGCGCCGACATTACTTTGTGCAGTCCGCGAACGGCAGCGACCGACATGTCGCAGATGAACACAATGTCATCTGATTTCTCGATCGCGGCCAGCGCCACCTCGGAGAGTCCGGCGGCGGTATCGACGACCACGTACTCGAATTGGGACGACAACCCGTCGATAGCCGACCCGACCAGGTCGTTGGTGACCATCTCGCCGAGAGCCGGCGAGTCGGGTGCCGTCAGCACGAATAGATCGCGCTGGCGCCGCGTCAGAAGGACTTTGAGAAGG
>JBFISZ010000056.1:0-14265 GCA_041608315.1 Acidimicrobiia bacterium
GAGGCCGAACACGCCGCTTTGCTGAGAAGCGAGGGCGTCCGGGTGGCCCGGGGGCGGGTGACTCGGCGTTGAGGGCCATAATCGGAGCCAACTTCTCCAAACTGACAACATGAGAGTGGAGGCCGATGGTGACCCATTCGATCGTCGAGCTGATCAGACGCAAACGTGATGGTGGCGAACTGACCGCCGACGAGGTCGCCTGGATCATCTCCGCCTTCACCGCCGGTGACATCCAGATGTACCAGATGTCGGCGCTGCTCATGGCGATCTTGTTTCGCGGCATGAGCGACGCCGAGCTGTCGGCCTGGACCGAGGCGATGTTGCATTCCGGCGAGGTGCTCGACCTGTCGAACGTCCCCGCTCCGAAGATCGACAAACACTCAACCGGCGGCGTCGGGGACAAGGTCTCGATCCCGCTGGCCCCCATCGTTGCGGCGTGCGGCGTCGCCGTGCCCATGATGTCCGGCCGCGGCCTCGGGCACACCGGCGGGACTCTCGACAAGCTCGAATCGATATCCGGCTTCTCTCCCAACGTCCTCCCTGCCGACTTCGTGACCGGGCTCCTCGAGCACAACCTGGTGCTCGCGGGCCAGACCGACACCCTGGTCCCGGCCGACAAGGCGATCTACGCGTTGCGCGACGCCTCCGGCACGGTTCCGTCGATCCCGCTGATCGCCTCGTCGATAATGTCCAAGAAGCTGGCGGAGGACCTCGACGGCCTCGTGCTCGACGTCAAAGTCGGCAAGGGAGCCTTCATGAAGACGGTCGACGAGGCGACCCGGCTCGCCGAGACGATGGCGACCATTGGGCGCCGCTACGGCACCGCCACCGTGGCCCACCTGACCGCGATGGACCAGCCGCTCGGTGAGAAGATCGGCAATGCTCTCGAGATCGAGGAGTCGCTCGACATTCTGCGCGGCGGCGGGCCCGCCGATATGGTCGAGATCACCAAGACCCTTGCGGTCGAGATGCTCGTTCTCTCCGGCCTGGCCCGCGATGCCGACGCCGCCATTTCGATGGTCCGGCGGGTGGTGGGCAACGGCGCCGCGCTGCGCAAATTCCGCGACGTGGTCGAAGCTCAGGGAGGGGATCCGGCCATCATCGACGGCACCAAACCGCTCGTCAGTGCCCCGCACCGGCACACCCTCCGTTCCCGCGCCGCCGGTTATGTCCGTGAATGTGATGCCCTGGCGATTGGGATGGCTGTCGGCCGCCTCGGGGGGGGCCGGGTGGCGGCTGAGGACTCCATCGACCCGGCTGTCGGGTTGGTGCTGGCGGCGAAGGTGGGCGACGCCGTCGCCGAGGGCGACGAGTTGGCCACGGTGCACTACTCCACTCCGGACCGGCTGGCCGCGGCGCTCCCGCTGCTCGAGCAGGCCTGGGCCATCACGCCCGACCCGGTACAGGTCCCGCCGTTGCTGATAAGACGGATATCCGGGAGATGAACGGGTAGCCTCGTCGCCATGGCCTATGAAGCAGCAGAAGTCGCCGCGGCGCGCATCGCCACGGCAAGCAGCCGCCAGTCACACGATGTCGGCCTGGTCCTCGGTTCGGGGCTCAGAGATTTCGCCGACGAACTGCCCGGCGCAGTGGTAATGGATTCGGCCGAGCTTGGGTTCCCGCAGCCCAAGGTGGTGGGCCATGACGGCCGGGTGGTATCGGCCGAGGTTGCCGGCACCCGCCTCCTCACTTCCGCCGGCAGGGTGCACGCCTACGAAGGCTGGGACCTGGTGGACGTCGTGTTGCCGGTGCGGTCCATGGCGCTTGCCGGGTGCAAGACCGTGATCCTGACCAACGCCTCGGGGGGTATCGGCGACGGACTGCGGCCCGGCGATCTGGTGGCGATATCGGATCACATGAACACGATCGGCCGTGACCCGCTCGTGGGCGACAACGACGATCGGTTGGGCCCGCGATTCCCCGATATGTCGGCGGTCTACCCGCAAAGGCTACGCGACATCGTTGCCGTGTCTGCCGCCGCGATCGGGATCGAGTATCGCGAGGGCGTCTATGCATGGCAGCTCGGGCCGAGCTACGAAACGCCGGCCGAGATCGAAGCGCTGCGCCGCCTCGGCGCCCACATGGTGGGGATGTCGACCGTACCCGAAGCCATCGCACTGGCGCATATGGGTGTGCCCATCGTCGGGATCTCACTCGTCACCAACCTGGCCGCAGGCATCGGGACGGAACCGCTGTCCCACAACGAAGTCACTGAGATGGCCGGCCAGGCGAAGGCACGTTTCAGCGCGCTGCTCATGGATCTCATCCCCCGGATTCCCTTGGCTTGATCGCGTCTTTGCGGCCTAGCGCAAAACCCGTAACATCGCAGCGTTCCAACGAGGAGTGCCCAGCGTATGAAGATCGTCGTCTGTGTGAAGCAGATTCCGGACCCAGCCTCGCCCTACAAGCTTGACCCGGAGAGCTATTTCGTCGTCCGACCCAACGACCAAGTGCTCGACGACACGGACCGGTACGGTGTCGAAGTAGCCCTGCAGCTCGCCGACGAGATCGGCGAGGCTGCATCGGTGGCACTGCTGTCGATGTCGCCCGGTGGAAGCCAGCAGGGCATTCGTCAGGCTCTGGCGATGGGAGCCGACGGCGCCATCCTCGTCGAGGACGAGACTCTGCGCGGCGCCGATGCCCTCACCACCTCGCAGGTGCTGGCTGCCGCCGCCACCCGGGCCGGGGCCGATCTGGTCATCACCGGCACCGAGTCGACCGACGGCTACACCGGCGTGGTTCCCCAGCAAGTCGCCGAGCTGATGGGAGTCCCGGCACTGACGTTCGCTCGCAAAGTCGAGCACGTCGACGGCAAGATCCGCATCGAGCGTCAGACCCAGGCCGGCTACGACGTGGTCGAGGGAGCTTTGCCGGCAATCCTCTCGGTGACGTCGGGCGTGGTCGAGCCCCGCTACCCGACTTTCAAGGGCATCATGCAAGCGAAGTCGAAGCCGGTCGAGACCCTGACGGCCGCCGATCTCGGCGTGACGCCTGAGGTCCGTCAGAGGATCGTGTCTGTTGAGGCGGTGCCGGGTCGCGAGGCCGGGGACATTGTTGAGGATGACGGCGAGGGATACCTGCGCATCATCGAGAAGCTCGAGGAAGTGAAGGTCGTCTGATGAAGACGTGGGTATTCTCGACAGAATCGGACGGCGCGGCCGCCCCATCGGCCCTCGAGGCTCTGAGCAAGGCCCGCGAGTTTGGAGGGGAGCTCGGCGCGATACTCGTCGGCGCCGGGAGCGACACCGCGCTGGCACAGCTCGGGGCCCATGGAGCCGCCACGGTGCTCCACGGCACACAGACTGCATCGTCGGCGGTCATCGCCGCCGGTATCGCCGAGGCGGTCGCGGCCGAGCAACCCGACCTTCTCATCTTCGGAATGGGCACCCTCGATCGCGACGTAGCCGGGCGGCTGTCGGCCCGGCTCGGCAAGCCGGTGCTGGCCAATGCGGTCGACATCACCGTTGGTGACGGTACCTTGCGAGTCGCCAATGAGATCCTGGGAGGCTCGACGCTGGTGGTCACCGAGTCGGCCGGTGGATCGCCGGCAATCGTGATCACCCGTCCCAAGGTGTTCGCCGCGGAGCCGGCTGATGGCGGCGCTCCCGCCGTCACGGCGCTGGATGCGCCCGACGTTGGGCACGCCGACGCCCTCGAAGTGCTGTCGCAGCATGCCGAAACCTCGGAGGGCCCGGATCTCGAAGCGGCTGCGATCGTAGTGTCCGGCGGACGCGGCATGGGTGACGCGGACCGCTTCGCGGTTCTCAACGAGCTGGCCGGGCTCCTCGGCGGCGCCGTCGGGGCTACCCGGGCAGTCGTCGACGCCGGCTGGGTGCCGTACTCACTCCAGGTCGGACAGACCGGCAAGACCGTCAAACCCGATTTGTACATCGCCTGCGGGATCAGCGGCGCGATGCAACATCTGGTGGGCATGAAGGACTCGACGACGATCGTGGCGATCAACAAGGACTCCGAGGCCCCCATCTTCGGCATCTCCGACCTGGGGATCATCGGCGACGTCCACACGGTCGTCCCCGCCCTAGTCGAAGCCCTCAAGAACCGCGGCTAGCGAAGCAACTCGGCCAAATCCTGATTTGCCCCAAATGTGCAAGACGACGGAACCGGCGCCAGGTGCGGCGCCGGTTCCAGTCCCGGAGAGGCATTCTTCCACCAAATGCCTGCTCATCACCGTCCTCCAATCGGAGTGCTGACATGGCGGCCTTAGCGACCCACCAAAACCGATGGCGTGAGGACTGCGAGGAGTATCGGAACGTTTCCGGTATCTCTTGAGAGGTGCTCACCCCAGTGAGTCGGGTCCGAACGCGTGCGGGAGCAGCTCTTCGAGCGAATGTTCTCTAACTCCGCGCGCCTCGTCCTGGACGACGACCCGCGCCACCTCGAACTCGCGCATCAGTTGGCGGCAATTGCCGCACGGATAACACCCGGCAACGTCCAGGCAGCCGACGGCTACGGTGTCGATCCGCCGAACCCCGGCCGCGGCCGCCGCGGCGATGGCGGCCGCTTCGGCGCAGATCGTTGAGCCGTATGCGGCGTTCTCGACGTTGACCCCGACGAAACGGCGACCATCGGCGGCTACGGCAATGGCGCCGACCCGAAACTCCGAGTAGGGAGCGTACGCGCCTTCGGCCGCCCGGCGCGCCTCCACTACCAGCTCGGGCCCATCCCCGGGAATCTCGCTATCCACCATGTGATTCGTAGCTCACTCGCCGATGAGGGCGTCGACATAGGACGCCGGGTCGAACGTTATCAAATGATCGATGCCCTCACCGACGCCGATGTATTTCATCGGGATTCCCAACTCCTGCTCGACCGCAACGACCACGCCGCCGCGCGCCGAGCCGTCGAGCTTGGTGATCACCAGCCCCGTGACCCCGACCGCCTCGGCGAAAGCCCGGGCCTGGGCGAGCGCATTCTGGCCGGACGTGCCGTCCACGATCAGCAGCACCTCATCGATCTCGCCGGCCTCCCGACGCAGGATCCGGGCGACCTTGGCGATCTCGTCCATCAGATTGGTCTTGGCTTGGAGCCTCCCGGCGGTGTCGATGATCAGGACGTCCGCCCGGCGAGCCTGAGCCGCCTGATAGGCGTCGAATGCCACCGAAGCCGGGTCCGTGGCTCCGCCTCCGCCGACGACCGGCACTCCGATCCGATCCGCCCAAGTGCGCAGCTGGGTGTCGGCGGCGGCCCGGAACGTGTCCGCGGAGCCCAGGATCACGGACTTGCCGTCGCCCTTGAGGATGGCCGCCAGCTTGGCGATCGTTGTCGTCTTCCCCGATCCGTTGACCCCCACTACGAGAATCACCGCGGGCGCACCCCGCGTGCGGAGAGAGCGGTCTTTGTTGCCGAGAAGCTCCCGCAGCTCTTCGCATAGGGCCATGCGCGCCGCCTCCCCGCTCTCCGGGCGCCGGCTCTGGACGCCCGCCACGACGCGAGACGCCGCGGCGACACCCATGTCGGCCGCAATGAGCGATTCCTCGAGCTCGGCCCAAAAATCGCCGTCGAGCTCGCCGCGCCCGAGGAGGGCGTTGAGCCTGTCGCCGAGCGCCCGCCGCGTCTTACCGAGTCGCTGCCGCAGCGAATCGGCGGTCTCGATCGCAGCCGGTGGCGCCACCGATGGTGGTGGCGCCGCGCCCGACCGGCGCGCCACCATCCATCCGGCGAGAACGAGGACCACGACAACTAGCGCGACGATTACTTCGACTGGCATGATGTCTCCACGCTACTTGGGCGCCTAGACGGAGGCGCGGTCGAACCGCTGCGACAGGACTTGTGACGACCCGCCGGGCTCCATGGTCACGCCGTACAAGATGTCGGCCGCTTCCATAGTCTGCTGCTGGTGGGTGATGATCACGAGCTGCGCCGAGTCGCGCAGTGTGGCAACCAGCCGCAGGAAACGTCGCAGATTGGCATCGTCGAGGGCGGCCTCGACCTCGTCGAGCACATAGAACGGGCTCGGTCGCGAACGGAAGACGGCAAACAAGAAAGCGAGGGCGGCCAGGGACCTCTCGCCCCCCGAGAGGAGGCTGAGGCGCCCAATCTTCTTGCCGTGCGGTTGCGCCGTTATCTCCACTCCCGTTTCGAGCGGATTGTCCGGATCGATCAGGCTCAGCACCCCGCGGCCTCCCGGGAAAACCAGGGCGAAGTTCTCTTGGTAGTAAGCCGAGATCTCCTCGAAAGCCTGCATGAACATCGACGCCATCTCATCGTCGAGCGCCTTGATGACCTTGCGCAGGTCGGCGCGCGCCGCCTCCAGGTCTTCGAGTTGAGCCTCGGTGGTCTCGACTCGCTCCATGAGCTCGGCATACTCCCCGGCGGCCAGCGGATTGACCGGGCCCATCCGGCGCAGCTGGGCTTCGAGAGCGGCAAGTAACTCCTGCGGATCGGCGTCCTCGTCGAAGTCGGGCCGGGCTGCCGCCAGTGCGGCTTCTTCGGACGAATCGGCATCGCGGCGCAGCGACTCGGCCACCGACTCGTGCCGGACTCGCAGTTCGGCCAGCTCGATGGCCAGCTCGCTGGAGCGCTCTTTGGCTGCGGAGATTCGCTGCTCGAGATCGCGGCGGAGCCGCTCGGCTGCCTCCAGCTCGGCGCCCGCCGAGCCGGCCTGGGCGCGCAGCTCCTGCTGTCTGGTTCGCAGCGCCTCGATCTGGACACGGGTGGCGGCCAGCGCCTCTCGGCCGGTGACTTCGATCTGGCGGATCGACTCGATGTCCTGCGGGGTCACCGGCGAGCCGTCCAGCTCGGCCAGCTCGCGTTCGATGGCCTCGAGGCGCCGCTCGAGCAATCGACGCCGCTCGATGGCGGCGGCTAGGGCGGCTACCGCCGCGTCTGCCAGGCGCCGCTCCTCGTCCCGCCTCTCGCGGACCGCGTTGCGCCGCTGGTTCAAGGCGTCCCACGCTTCCTGCCTGGCCTGTTCTTCGCCCTCGAACTCCGCTACCCGGAGCCGAAGCTGATCGATGCGCTCGGTACGCAGGGCGGCCGACTCGACGATCGCTTCCAAGCGCCCGACGAGCCGTTCGAGCTCGGCGCCGCCGGCCGCTCGCGACCGTTCGTTCAGCGCCAGCGCTTCTGTGTGGCCGGCGAGCCTGGCTTCGATGCTCTCGAGGAGCTCGAGGCTCTCCCGCTCACTTTGGCGGGCAACGTCGAAATCACGTTTGGCGGTGGCGGCCGCCGATGTTGCGCGCGCCATCGCAGTGGCGGCCGCTTCCGCCGCCACCTGGGCGGCTTCGAGCACCGCATGGCCGGCGCCGTCGGGCACGGCGAGCCGCATGCCCAGCCGCGATAGCAAATCACCTTCGGGCGTCACCGCCCGGAGCCCCGGATGACGGTTCACGATGTCCCATCCGGCGGACCAGCCTTCAACAACGACCACGTCACCAAGCAGGGCATGTGCCAGTGCGGGATCGGCGGCGGCCCCCAATTCATCAACGAGCGCAGACAGCCCGAGCCGGGCGGCCACCTCCCGAGCGGCGGCCTGCGGAGACTCCTCATCCGATGCGATCGCCACCAGCGTGACTCCGCCGAGGCCCGAGGATTTCAGCGAGCCGGCAACGGCCGCCACGCTGCCGGGGCTCTCGGCCACCAAAGCTTCGCTCCATGAGGCGAGAGCGGCGTCGACGGCGGCTGCCATCTCGACAGGAACATCGAGCTGGGAAACGACCGGAGCTATGACCTCCCGGGCCTGGAGCGCCTGGCGGCGTGCTTCCGGGTCGCCCAGGCCGGACAGTGCGCCCTCGAGGGCCTCGGCGCGCGATTTCGCTTTCTCCAGGGCGATGTGAGCGTCGTGGCGCGCGGCCTCGGCTGCTTCCCACGCCTCCTGCGTCTGCTCGGCAAGCTTGTGGCGGCGCTGCTGCTCATCGGCGACCGGGGACAACTCGGAGTCGGCGGCCTTGATCTCGTCGATCAGCTCGGCAGCCTGGACGGTTTCCTCGTCCAAACGGGCGACCACCATCTCACGGCGCTTCTCGAGCTGTTCCTTCTCGCGCTCGTCGCGGACGGCGGCGGTCTCGAGCGCCCGCAGATCGCCCCGCAGGTTGGCCACAACGGCTTCGGCCGGAAGCTGAATCTGCTCGGCGAGCGATCGTTCCTCATCGTCGAACTGCGCCAGATTCAGCTGGCGGGCCTCCGCCTGGCGGGCCGCTTCGGACTCCGCCGTCTTCGAGGCGTGAATCTGCTCGACGAGCGAGGCGCCCTCGTCGCGCAGATCGGTGCGGCGGGCGTCGGCGCCGAAGGCCCGGCTCTCGAGAGCCGAGCGCCGCTCTTTGGCGACCATCACGGCGCCGAGGATCCGTTCGCTCGTCGCTTCCAGGCGGGCGGCGGCCGCAGTGTCCCTCTCGAGGGACTTGCCGACTTCGCCGGCCGCTGCGGACAACCCGACAAGGTCGGCGGCGACCTGCTGCACCGCCGCGGTGTCCTTCTCCAACCGGGCCTGCAGGGCGGCCCGTTCCTCGGTGGCTGCCGCGGTTCGTGTGGTGAGGTCCCGGAGCGCCTCCCCCGACGTCCAGAGGCGCAGAGCGACGGCGGCCGCCTTGACATCGTCGTACTTCATGGCGGCGTTGGCCTGCCGCTTCAGCGGCCGCAGCCGGCGGCGATTCTCTTCGAGTAGGTCGCGCAACCGCGCCACATCGAGACCCGTTTGCTCGAGACGCCGGATCGAGCGGTCGCGGCGGGAGCGATGCTTCGTGATGCCGGCCGCCTCCTCGATGATCGCCCGATGCTCATCGGGCCGAGCCACGAGGATTTGGCCAATCTGGCCCTGGCTCACCAGAACGTGCTGGTGGCGGCCGACGCCGGTGTCGGCAAGAAGCTCTTGAATATCGAGGAGGCGGCACGCCGCACCGTTCATCTCGTATTCGGAAGTGCCGTCGCGGTGCAGGCGGCGGGTCACGGTGATCTCGGCCAGGTCGATGGGCAGCAGCCCGGCATCGTTGGTGAATGTGAGCGAAACCTCGGCGCGGCCCAGTGCCGGCCGGGTCGTTGTCCCGGCGAAGATGACATCCGACATCCGCTGGGTACGCAGCGTCGTGACGGCCTGCGTGCCGAGAACCCACGCAACTGCGTCGAGCAGGTTCGACTTACCCGTGCCGTTGGGACCCACGACAACGTTCACGCCAGACCCAAACTCGAGTCTGGTGCGGTCGGCAAAGGACTTGAAGCCCACCATCGATAATGTCTTGAGAAGCAAGGCGTCAAGAGCTTACCAGCCGGAATTACATGAGTGGCATTACCAGGAGTGTTGCGCCGGCCTGCCAGATTTGGGCGGGTGGCGCCGAACCTACACTCCCCTGCATGACACCCTCTCTTTCGAGCCGCGGCGAGAAACTGGTCGCCGCCCCGCCGTTGCCGGAGTACATACACGCCCACCTGGACCGCAAGGATGATCACTGGCACCCCGAGACCAATCCCGACGGGTCGATCTCCCTGTGTGTCGCCGAGAACAAACTCGTCTGGGACCTGCTCGAGCCGCGATTCGCCGAGTGCCGCGACCTCGAGCCGTACTCGACCGGCTACGACAAGATGGCCGGCGCCATGCCGTTTCGCGAGGTGCTCGCCGGCTTCATGGGCCGGACCTTCATCGGCCGCAAGGTGCTTCCCGAACACCTCGTCGTGCTCAACGGCGCCGGGTCGGCGCTCGAGGTGCTGTTCTACGTGTTGTGCGATCCCGGCGACGGGGTGCTGGTTCCGACACCGAGCTACACCGGCTTCTGGGCGGATCTGGAGACGCGAGACGAGGTCAAGATCATCCCGGTGCATTGCTCCAGCGACGACGGGTTCGCCCTGACCCGGGAACACCTCGACGAGGCGTTGGTCAACGCCGATCGCCCGGTCAAAGCGCTGCTCTACACCAACCCCAACAATCCGCTCGGGTGCGTGTACAGCGCGGCGGAGGTCGAGGAGGTTCTGTCCTGGGCCCAGGAGAACGAGATCCACGTCGTCCTCGATGAGATCTATGCCCTGTCGGTCTTCGGCGATGCCGAGTTCACGAGCGGCGCCCAACTCCGGCCCGACATGGGCGACTGGCTCCACATCGTGTGGGCCTTCAGCAAAGACTTCGGGCTCAGCGGGCTGCGCTCCGGCGTTCTGTTCAGCGAGAATGAGCGCGTGCTCCGGGCAGTTGACGCCCTCGCCATGTGGGCTTCCACCTCGGGCGACACCCAGTCGTTACTGCGCCAGGTGCTGGCCGACGAAGCCTGGGTCGACGGCTTCCTCGCCGAAAACAGGAAGCGCCTCGGCGACGCATACCGCCGGGTGACGGAGGTCCTCGACGAATACGGCATCGGCTACATCCCCGCCCAAGCCGGCTTCTTCTTTCTGGTCGATGTGCGCCCGCTGATGGATGAGATCAGCTGGGAAGGCGAAGAACGCCTGTGGCGCCACCTCTTCGAAGAGCTGAACATCAATCTGACGCCCGGCGACGCATGCCACAACGGCGAACCGGGCTTCATGCGGCTCGTCTTCACGAGTGTGCCGACAGACGCCGCCGTCGAAGGAGTCCACCGACTGGGCCGGTACGCCCGATCGCTGGCTTCCGCTTAGGTAGGAGGACGGGCAGCCCGACTCTGTTGGGGTGAGACAACCGCAAGATCCCATGCGGGATTTGATCCACTATCTGGCGGCGCTGGCGCCGGAGCCTGCCGAGCGGGGCACGGTACACGTCCGCCGCAAAGTGGACCTGCTGCTGCTCCCCGACATCGAAGTGCGGCCGCGCCGCGGGACGGCGCTGCCCGGTCCCCTCGAGTTCCACCACAACAACAAGGCGGTGGAGCGTTTCGCCAGGCTCGACGCGCTGACGCCGGATGAAACGCTGCTGCGGCTCGGGTTCCTCTGGCTGGCCGGGAGAGCTCCAACCGACGACGGCGTTCGGCCGTTCTTGATGCCGGTGATATCGGCAATCGTCAGGGCCCACGGGTACGTGATGCGCATGAACGAGCTCGAACTGGTCACCGACTTCGAAATGGCGGCGGAGCTGGGGGGCGCAGAGGTTAGGGACCTGGTCGAGGAGGCCGCCCAGCAACTGATCATCGACGATTTGGTCACCAGGCATCGCCACCGGGAGGAGCGACTCGCCAAATTCGCCAAGACGCTGGCGGGCGCCGTCGGTCTCCCCGAGCCGACCCTGGTGGAGCCGGGTGTCCACCCCTTCTCGATTCGGGACGACGAGGGGCTCCACCTGTCCGCCGGGCTCGGGTTGTATCTGGCTCGCGATCCGGGCCACATCACGATGCGCTCGACCCTCGCCGCCTGGGCCGACGTCGACGTCGCCGCCACCGCTCTTGCGGCCCTATACCGGATCGCCCCCGAGCCGGTAGCACCGCAGCCGGAGACACTCGACTCCCCGATGCTTCTCAACGCGGCGCAGCGCCGGGCCGTGCTCCAGGCCCGCCATCGCACCATCAGCGCCATCTCGGGCCCACCGGGGACGGGCAAGACGCACACCGCGGCCGCAATCGCCCTCGACGAGATCGCTCGGGGCCATAGTGTGCTCGTCGCCACGCAGTCCGACCACGCCGCCGACGTGATCACACATCATCTCAAACGGATTCACGCCCGCGGCTATGTCCGCTTCGGGAACGATCGGGAGCGAGCGGCTGCGGCCGACCAGCTCGCATCCGGTGTCGACCGCCCCTCGCGCCGCGAGTTGCGAGCTCACCGCGCCCGCCATGAAGAGGCGACCGCCGAGGTCCACTCCATCGTCCGAGCCATCTCGGGCCGGCTCGAGATGGAAGCCGCCGCCGTCGCCGCCCTCCACGACTGGATCGAACACCCCGCGGCGCGTGAGGCGGCCCCGCTGCTCGCCGGCAAGGACCTGGATCGACTCCGCCGGCAACTGGCGAAGCACGGAGCTGCCGCCGGCTGGTGGTCGCGGATGAGGATGCGCCGCATCCGTGATTCGATCGGCGCCGCGCCCGGGGCTTCGCTCGAGGACATTGAACGTGCGGTATCCATCGAACAGGCGGACCGAGTGGCGGCGGACGGCTCCGCCGACGCGTTCGGGCTCAGCGGACAATGGGAAGCGCTGGAGACCGCCGCGGCTCGTATGCGGCGCCGCTATGCGACGCTGATCGACGCCGAGGTCCGAGCCGGATCGGAGGCTCGTCGCGACCGTGCGGTTGCCGACCTCACTGCGGCGCTACGCGCCGGGCGTCGCGAACGGCGCCGCCTCCTGCGCACAACCGACTTGGCCGCAGCGCTCGAGCTACTCCCACTGTGGATCGGCACCCTCGGCCAGATCGACGACACCTTGCCGGCCCTACCCGGCCTCTTCGACCTGGTCATCTTCGATGAGGCGAGCCAGATCGAACAGCTCCGTTCGGCTACGGCGCTCATGCGAGCCCGGCGGGCCGTTGTCGCTGGCGACCCCCGGCAACTCCGCCACGTCAGCTTCGTGTCCGACGAGCGAATGGATCAGGCGGCACGGGCGGCCGGCATCCCGGCCGAACTGCACCAACTCGGCGACGTGCGCCGCAACAGCTTGTTCGATGTCACCGCCGCCGCCGGCCCGGTGCACTTCCTCGAGGAGCACTTCCGGTCGGTGCCGCACATCATCGGGTTCTCGTCCCGGGAGTTCTACTCGGGGCGGCTGCGCCTCATGACCCAGCATCCTCGCAATGAGGACGACGACGCAATCCAAACCGTGCACGTTGGCGGCGAACGCGGGGCCGACGGCGTCAACGGTGCTGAAGTCGCCAAGACGGTCGAGCTGTTGGCGACAATGACGGGCTCGATCGGTGTGGTCTCCCCGTTTCGGGCGCAGGTGGAGGCGATCGAGGAGGCAGTCATCGCCCGCTTTTCCGCTGATGAGATAACCCGCCGCCGCCTCAAAGTGGGTACCGCCCACGCCATGCAGGGCTCGGAGCACGACACGGTGATCATCTCCCTAGCCATTGATCCGGCGACGATGGCCAGCCGCCGGTTCATCGAGGATCCCAATCTGTTCAACACGATGATCACCCGGGCCAAGGACCACCAGATCGTCCTCAAATCCTTTGACGAGGCAGACCTGAAGGCGGGATTGATACTCGACTACCTGCGCCATGCCGAGCAGCCCCCGAATCCCGACTGGAAGATGGTTCTTCCCGACGGCTGGGCCGGTCAACTCGGCAATGAACTGCGCTCCCGCGGCTTGCGCGTCGTGCCGGCGTACGAGGTCGCCGGGTGGACGATCGATCTCGCCGTCGGAACCGGTGCCGGCGCCATCGGCGTCATCTGCCATGTCCACCGCGACGGTCCGGCGACCCATATCGAACGACAATCGGCCCTGCGCCGCGCCGGATGGGACCTCATCGAGGCATTCGAGAGCGTGTACCTGGCCAACCCGGAGGAGGCGGTGGAACGGGTCGTCGCCCGGGTTTTGCGGGCTACCTCCTCGCAGCCGCACCCGGCGTGACGTTCCGGCGGGATCAGGATTCGCAGTTGTCCGTGTTCGTGTGGAGCGGCGGGACGCCGGTCAACAGTTCGAAGGCGGCGGCGAGACCCTCACAAGACTCCGAGTAGAGATAGACGCTCCGGGCCAGATCGTCCATCAAACCCCACGCCACGATTTCTGCGGCCTGTTCTTGACCCATCAGCCACCAGCTGTACGAATCGTCCCAGCTCTCCAAGTTGCGCCGGGCGATGAAGGCAACGCGATCGGCGTCGCTGAGGTGATCGAAGCTCCAGGCATGCGCTAGCTCGTGGAGAAGGGTGTTGACGGGATCGATGTGCGTTTCGCCCCGGTTGCATACGTCGAGCCGGCGACTTCCGGCGTCATAGTGCCCGATGTACCCACGGCAGCCGTCGACGGTGTCGTGAAAGGCGACGGACACGGGAGGGAGTTCAAGGCCGGCTTCTTCGAAGCGATCGATGGCCCACTCGACCATCGCCGCCTCGGCGGTTGTGGCATCGGCCACCGCCAGGCCGGTCCGCGTGGTTGCCCCGGAGAACATGGCGACGGTAGCGATCAGGGTGGCTGTGATGCGGATTGCGTTCTTCATGCCCGCAAGGTCCGCCCAGCCGCGTTTGAGCCCGGTATGAGGCTCGTGTGGCCGGCGTGTGAAGCGCGTGTGAGCGGCGAAAGGCCTGGTCAGGGAGCTGAAGTGGCTGCACCGCTACTCCGCTGCTCCGGCATGACCACCATCGCCCTGGGCCGGCGTGTACGGTTGGCTTATGCAGGTGCAGGTCCTGGGCCACGTCCGGGTCACGGACCGGGGGGCATCGGTTTCGATCGGCGGGCCCCGGCAACGGGCGGTCCTCGCCGTCCTGGTGGCC